>JAGCNN010000198.1 GCA_017645925.1 Bacteroidales bacterium | reverse complement strand
TATTTTGTCACGCATCCGCCAATAAACGGACACAAGCAATTCAGGATTTATCCAACAACCGTCCCAGACTCGCTACTTAATTTCCATGAAGCATACCGCAAGCAAATAACAATTGACACAATCAGACCATTTCTGAATGAGAAAAACAAAGGAATATTTGAACGTGAAATAGAATTTTCGCCAAACGAATAGTTTCTACCTTACAGCATCACGTACGCGCACCAACTTAACCAGCAAATCTTCCAACAAATCTAGACGTAGCATATTTGCACCATCCGACTTTGCCACGGCAGGATTCGGATGCGTTTCCATAAACAAACCGTCGGCGCCAACAGCCACACCTGCCTTTGCCATAGCCTCAATCATCTGTGGAAGTCCACCTGTAACACCGCTGGTCTGGTTCGGCTGCTGAAGGCTGTGCGTAACATCCAACACAACTGGATAGCCCAATTGCCTCATCGTTGGAATGCCACGGAAATCAATAACTAGGTCGGTATAGCCGAAAGTCGTGCCGCGCTCTGTCAGCATTACATTTTTGTTGCCAGCCTCAACCACCTTCTGAGCCGCAAACTTCATTGCCTCGGGCGAAAGAAACTGACCTTTCTTAATATTTACAATCTTTCCGGTTTTTGCAGCAGCGACAAGCAAGTCGGTCTGACGGCAAAGGAAAGCTGGAATCTGCACAATGTCGGCAACCTGCGCAGCAAAAGCAGCTTCCTCTGGAGCATGAATGTCGGTGCAAATCGGGACGTTGAGTTCGCGTTTTATTTTGGCAAGAATTTCCAATGCAGCCTCATCACCTATTCCCGTAAACGAACTGATACTGCTACGGTTTGCCTTGCGGTACGATGACTTGAAAACAAACGGAATGTCAAGTTTTTCACAAATAGATTTAACAGTTTTAGCTGTTTCGTAAGTTATTTCAAGGTTTTCGACCACACAAGGCCCTGCAATAAGGAAAAAGTTCCGATGTCCTGTCAAATCAGAAAGATTCATAATTTTTATTTTTTTGCAAATATAAGCCATTTAGTTGTTAATGCGGCAAAAAAGTTATTGCCAGTCCGAAACGAATATTTTATTTTTGCAATATGAAACTATACAAAACATGGAATCATACCAATTATTTTACAAATCGCCAATCGGATTAATATCAACACTTTGCAACGAAAACGCAATATACTACATTGGCATATCGCGCATGAATTTTGATGACGATTATTCAATCGAAAACGAACCAGAAATATGCAAGGAGACAAAACACTGGTTCGACATATACTTTTCGGGAAATAAGCCGGACTTCACACCAAACATTGAATTTTTTGGCACCGATTTTCAGAAAAAAGTATGGACAGAACTTTTATCCATACCATTCGGGAAGACAGTAACTTACGGAGAAATTGCAAAGCGTGTAGGCTGCCGTTGCCCACAAGCAGTCGGCCAAGTCATCGGGCAAAATCCGCTACTGATAATTGTTCCTTGTCATCGCGTAGTAGGAGCAAACGGCAAACTTGGCGGATATTCGGTTGGCGAGGAAAGAAAAATATGGCTTCTAAAAAACGAAAAAGCATTTTGATAAAAATATCTGTGTTATCCGACAATAACCTTATCTTTGCGGCATGAAACTTCTCGTGCTAAACTACGAATATCCTCCGCTAGGTGGCGGTGCCGGCATAATTTCAAAAAACATTGCCGAAGGACTTGCTGCACTTGGCAACGAAGTTACTGTGCTTACAACCTACTACGAAGGTACAGAGGAAGATTGCATAGAAAATGGCGTACATGTAATACGGTTGAAATCAAGACGCAAAGATGTTTTTCAATCCAATGTCCGCGAAATGCTGTCGTGGATGATTTGTGCAAAACGCTTCCTGAAAAATCATCTGCAAGTTGGCAAATACGACCTTTGTTTTGCAAATTTTGCACTGCCTTGCGGAGAAGTCGCCTACAGCATGAAGGATATGTTCCATCTCCCCTACACTATCATTTCACACGGACACGACATTCCGTGGTTCTTTCCCGAACAAATGATGTGGTATCACGCAGCATGTTACCAATGGATTCGCAAGATTTGTATGCAGTCGAAGCGCAACTATGTACAGTCGGACGAAATGCTAAGCAACATAAATGCATTTCTCGGTGGTACGGATGCTAAAAATAAATTGATTTTCAACGGCTGGAACCGCGACAAATTCTTCCCTGACGAAAGTAAACGCGCAAAGAAATTCACAATCCTTTTTGCAGGCAGGCTTGTTTTGCAGAAGGACCCGATGACATTCCTAAAGGCAATCAACATAGCAAAAAGCGAAATCAAAGACTTTGATGTTCACATTGTTGGTGATGGCAAAATGCGCAAGAAAATGGAAGATTTCGTAAAGAAAAACGGACTTGAAGGCATAGTTGTTTTCAAAAACTGGCTTACAAAACCCGAAATAATTGCCGAATATCAGTCTGCATCACTCACAGTTATGCCATCGCTTGCCGAAGGCATGAGCATGGCTCTGCTCGAAGCCCTTGCCTGCGGACAGTACGTAATAGCCACAAAGGTAAGCAACAACGAAAAGCTGATAACTGCCGGCATAAATGGCGACTTCATCGAAAAGAAAGACTACAAGACGCTTGCCGACAAGATAATAGACTTCCATAAGAACAAATTCCAGAACAACTACACTGTTCCAGCCGAACATTTTGACAGCCTTGCCGAACAATTTGATTGGAAAAACATCGTCAAGCAGTACGACGAAGACCTAAAGGGGATTTTGGATTTACGATTTTAGATTTACGATTTGGGCGACAAGATGCAAGGGGATTGACGATTGAATCAATAATCTGTAGCGGCGCAATGCTTTGCGCTCGCTCCAATTTTCAAACCATAAAATTCATCTGTTTCCAGACGGGTGGGATTTACGATTTTAGATTGACGATTTACGATTTCGGATTTGGCTATTTTTGAAAACTTACAACAGCTATCTCCTAACAAACAGCAAATAAGTCTTCTTTTTGCATAAGAATTTCAATGTATCACCACGCATTTCGTAAGAATCGGTTGCAAGAATATCGTTCATAAAGACAATATTGTCAGTAGTGTCATCATCGGTAGGAACGTAATAGAACCCTGACCAGACAATCTTATTCTTTTTGCGAAGGTTGTAAACCGATGAAAAAGTAGAACTTACCGATTCTCCAATCATCGAATTATTGTCAAAAAAATGCAAGTTAAAACAAGAATCAACATTGGGGCGAGGTTGACGATACTCTCCATTGGCATTAATTCTTTCAAGATGCCAGTCGCCCAAAAAACTATTGTATGTTCCCTCGTCAGCTTCACATGAGGGCAACAAAAAAGCAGCTGTAACAACAAAAATAAGACAAAGTAAATTTTTCATAATCAAAGCTTTTTTAACGTTTACTAAAATCATCAATTTCGGTTATTTCTTCATCAGAAAGCCGAGAAACACACCCCATAGTTCTCAAATTGTAATTAATTTGCGCTGTATTTTCAAGCACTTCCATTCGGTCAAAAGCCTCGAAAAGCGTCTTGCCAACAGTTATAGCGCCGTGCTTGACCATAATTGCAGCATTGCTAGATGACATAACCTCGGCACAAGCCTCAGCCAGTTTGGCAGAACCCATAAGATGATAGTAAACAAGTCCGACATTGCCAAGCATATAGCGAGCCTCTCCCGTAATAGCGGAATCGACAGCCTCGCCTGCTACAGCAAACGTAGAAGCATAAACCGGATGCGAATGCACAATAGCAAATACATCGGGACGTGAAGCATAAATATTAAGGTGCATCTGGGTTTCCATGCTTGGCTTCAGATTTGGCGTAAGATTTTCGCCCTGTGGCGACAAAATGATTACCTTGCGCATATCAATGCACGACTTGTCGCTTTGACTGGCTGTTATAAAAACATAACCATCCGAATTTCGCAAACTTACATTCCCACCGCTGACTGTAGTCAGATGCCTGTCGTACAAACGGCGCATAGTTTCGGCAACCCTTATTCGTTCTAGCTCAAACATCAGAAAAGTTTTTTCAGTTCATTTGGTTTTACAATGCCTTTTTCGGTTATTATTCCAGTAATCAGTTCGGCTGGTGTAACATCAAAGGCAGGATTCATCGCGTGCGAAGTCGGATTAGCCATCCTGAAGACCTCAAGCTTGCCCGATTCCGAAAGTCCAGAATATTTCAGCACTTCATCCTCGTGGCGTTCCTCAATATTGATATGCTTTCCGTCTGGCGTTCCAAGGTCGATTGTTGACAATGGTGCTGCAACATAAAACGGTATGCCATAATACTTTGCAGCAATAGCCTTCTCCATTGTGCCAATTTTGTTGGCGGTGTCGCCGTTGGCGGCAATACGGTCGGCTCCTACAATTACCATGTTTATCTTGCCAAGCGACATATAGTGGGCACCAGCATTGTCGGGAATAATAGCATGGTCAACACCCGCCGAAGCCAGTTCCCAAGCGGTGAGCCTTGCGCCCTGATTACGTGGACGTGTCTCGTCGGCATACACGAAAATCTTTTTTCCAGCCGACTGTGCAGCATAAATCGGAGCCAAAGCACTTCCATAATCAACAAGGGCAAGCCATCCTGCATTGCAATGAGTTTCGATACCATAGCCATCCTCAATGAGCGTATTTCCGTATTCACCAATCATACGCCCAGCCTCAGCACATTCGTCGGCAACAGCAAACGCCTCGCCGATGGCAAATTCACGCGAAACCTTTGCTGCCTTTAGAACTCTTTCGGTAGCATAGAAAAGATTTACCGCAGTCGGTCGTGTAGAATCAATCTTCTTTTTCGCAACAACAAGATTATCAACAAGATGTTCGTCATCAGAAGTACAAATTGCCTGATACATTCCGTATGCAGCTGCCGCGCCAATCGAACCTGCGCCACGGGTTATCATCGTCTTGATAGCCATGCAAGTATCGTCCAATGTTTCCGCCCTAAAAATTTTAAAATCAAATGGTAATAGATTTTGCTCTATCATGCATACGGTTGAACCCTCCAACCAAATTGCCCGATAATGTATTCCGTTTACTTTCATTGCAATAATGAATGTCTTGAAAAATGTCCAATCACAGATTCTGCGTAAGTCTTGGAAACTGGTATTTCTGGTGAATTTGCAAAATCAAGGTCGATAAACAAACCTGTCTTTTCCTTGCGCAACACCTTAACCTTTTTGAAATTAACAACGTATGACCTATGACAACGCACAAGGTCACAATCCGAAAAGGTATCTTCTATGGATTTAAGCGTTGACCTGAGCATAAAACGCGAAAACTTCCCCTTGTTGGAATAATATATGTTGACATAATTGTCTGCCGACTCGATATACAGCAGATTGTCAATGTCAACCGACAGTTTCAGTTGCCCCTTGTCATCGCTGAAATTAACAATATTGTGCTTTGTGTCAGGCTGTTCCTTCAGCAAAAGTTCCGTTTCGGAAATTGACTTTGACATGTCCGACTTGGAATCTTCATTCTCAGTTGTTTTTGTAGGCACAACAGCGTCAGCCTCAACATCCCGCTTTACTTTCAAAGCCGCATACATCCACGAAAAGATATATGGAACAAGCAGAATAAGAGCCACATACATAAATATTCTTGGGAATATGTCAAAATATCCCTGACCCATATAATTGGGATCATATTCGTGTGCGAAATATGTATATAAAGCCGACAAAACCGCGAGTTCAACAGCAATCCATATCAAGAAACTCTTGAAATTCAATACCACCTTGTTGCGAAGTATGTACATTAGCGAACGGCTTGCAAGCAACACAAAGAAGCCAATCCCCACAACCGACAGAACAGTTAGCACATAATCATCAGTATCCTTCCAGTCGAGCCACGACTTAACATTAAAAGGATTCACAAGGAAGATAAAACCGATAGCAAAAGCATAAACAAAAACCAAGAAAGTGGCAATGTTTCTTTTACGGTTAAAATATTTAATTATCGTATCTTTCAAATCAAATCCCTGTTCAAAATTAGGGTGCAAAGGTACAATTTTTTGTCAAAATCAAGAAAACAAATAATCAACAGGTGCGCTAATTGCATTAAAGCACTAAAACATAACACCTTAGATGCAAAACATTCAACATTTTGCAAAGCTTTTTACTTTCTGTATTCCAATGTCATCATATCACAATCCAACATCTTGGAGTACATAGAATTCAATATTGAGTGCAAACGCGACGAATCCTCATCGTCCAAATCATTGAGATTGAAAAAAAGATCGTATTCATCATCAAAAACATCTTCTACATCATCGTTGCAGTCGCATCCGTACATTTTGAAAAATTCAGACCTTGACACATGTTTATCGTCAAGAATATTGGAAGAAGAATTAGGTCCTGTAGTTACCAAAGCTAAAGCATCCAAATCGGTAATCAAGTTTCCATTATGCCCCATCAAATCTGCCGCCAACTTCAAAATATCCTCCAAAGGCATGTCGGCAATACTCATCTCCACATAACGGTCGTATGTGATAATCAGGTCGGGCGCACCATTTTCCCTGTCCACCAAATTGCATGTTATTCCAAAATCGCCCATAATCAACTGAAACAAAACATCCCAAAAAACCACGCCAAGCATCTTGTCTTCCGGATGATTGTATTTTATTGGAACAAAATAGCGATAGTAATACAAATATGCCGGTCGGTCGGCACATTGCATAACGAGGTTCTTGCAATTCAAAATTTGCCCTTTCCTACCGACATTGCTGGGCTTTGAAGCTTTCGCACACACCTTGCTATAATCATCCAACATAAGCGCAGGACACGACGACTCGCGCGAAAGCGTAGCCACAAGGACACGTGCTTCATTGTATATATGATTGGGCACGATAACCTTCATAATCTCATTGATTTCATCATCGCCAAGCCCGTCGGCAACATCAACTATAGCAATGTATTGAAGATTAATTTCCAGCAGCTGCTCCTTCTTTTCCCTACAAAAAACATCAACATCCAAAGTCAAAAAATGATGTCCGTTCTGCATATTGGCACTCGAAGACTTCACTTTAACTCTTGGCGGCTCTATTTTCTGGAATTTACTATCAGGAAAAATATAAGGAGAACTCATCGTTAACTTCGCCAAGACAGTCTTTTTTATCGTAAACCTTTCGCTCATAGCACATCAAATTATCTGTTCATAACCTTCAACTGCCTTACAACAAAATCCTTGTCAATCTTGATTGTCTTAGGCTTCGACTTCTCGCGTGTTGCCGAAGAACAGCAATATTCGTAATAAATGGTATTCATACACTTGGAGAGAATGGTCTTCACGTTCCTGAAGCCAAGTCCCGACTTGTACGCCAAATCGGAAATATAGCGCAGTGCGCTCTCTTCAAACTTGACATCAAGATTGTAGTTGCGGCAATATTCCAAGTGGTCGTGCAAAATGCTGTCCTTTGCCGTTGTCATAATCTGGTATATCATATCCGATGTCAGCGGCGACAATGCCTGCACCTGTCCGATGCGGCCAACAAGTTCGGGCATATATCCCCAGCTAATCAAATCGTCCTCGTTAACATATTTCATATAGTTGATTGAAGCCGATTCTGCATTCTTGCTGTGGTTGAAACCGATAGAAGTTGCAACATTCATACGCTTCTTCACAACTTCCTCCATCTTCAGAAATGCCCCGTCAAAGACAACAAACAGGTTCTGCGTAGGCAATTCAAACTTATTGCTCATCAGTCCGCCATCGCCCTTGTCGATGATAATGCTGTAGCCGGTCTCGAACAAACGCATTATTTCGCGCATAAAATCGCCGTCCATGTCTTCAGCGGTCTGCTTCATATTGTAATGGGTAATCTTGTCGAACTCGTTGAATACGATGATAGCATATTCCCAATCCTTCAAGCTGCACTTATCGTCAAGATAAAGGGCAAGGACATCGCTCAAATGATTGCCGCGCCAGCCATTGGGCACAATGTCGATAGTGTTGACACGCACAACGGGACAATCGCACAAATCGCCGAAACGCCTGAGAATCTCGCTCTTGCCAGAGCCAGTAGGACCCATGAGCACCACAGGGCACTTGATTTTGGCAGTAGTTCCCATCCTCTTGCTTTCGAGATGCTGGAAAAACGGAACGGCAAGACTATCAACCACATCGTCCTGTCCCTTGACATACTCCTTTACAATGGATGCCATTTCCTTTGCACTGGAAATAGCAGCAGAATCTGACGAAGCAACTTCGCCATACAACATTTGCCGCGTAAAACCATATTCTTTCTCAAGATACTGATAATCCTCTTCGGTAGGCTCGCCCAACTCCAATGTCCAATCTTCAAGGTTGTCCTCCATATCATCAGAGATGCTTACGCCCTTTGATATTCGCCAGTTTAAATCGTCAATATGCCTCTGTGTAGTTTCCAGAAAGCCTTCTACCGACATCCTGCCCCTTCGCATCATATCAACATAACGCAAAGCCCTAACGGAATTAATCCTCGGACATATAAACAAGCGAGCCGCAACTGCCCGAAAGTCAGACGGCCAGCTCCAATTTACAGTAATACCAAAACTTGTAATCGTAGTGCAATTTTCGCTTTTTGAGTTTTTCTCTTCACTTCCATCTATCGTTTTCATAGCAACAAGTTTTATAATTATACAAAAGGTTCATTATTTTGAGTTCTGAATAAGACAACTACTCAAAACAACCAAATAATAAGAACCAAATATTATGAGACTACCCTAACATATTGAGGCGGCACGCTTTCAACAAGCCACACTCCGTTTTTGGAAACATAGAAGCTGATACCATCGGCACTCATCCGCCGTGAATCCACTTCCAAAACAACACAACTTCCACCCTTGCGACGTCCAACCATCTCGGCTGTACTGCAATCGGAAGACAATTGTACATACTGGCGAGTCATCCTGCGAATGCCCTCCGCCATAATCGACTCCAGATTACTGTTGGAAGTTCCATGAAAAAGCAAGTCAGGCGGCATAGTGTTTTCGTAATGCATATCTACATCTACACTATGTCCCTGCAAGGCTCTGATTTTGCACCCATCCCCCGAAACTTCGAATCTGCGCTTATTGCTTTTGGCAACAATTTCAAGCAGTTGCTCATTGGAGAAACCGTGATGTTCAACCAAATCGCCAATATCACGCCAGCCATTCGGGCTCAAAGGATAGTCCCTGTCGTGCCTTAGCAAATACGCAAGGCGCTTTTCGTCATGTACAAAATCCTGCGTTTTCATTTTTTTCATCATTTGTCGGCGCAAAAGTAATATTATTTCATCACACGCACGAAAAGAAACAACTATTTTTATTAACAGTTGAAAAAAATGTATTTGTGTCCGCTAAAAAATAAGAACAATACATATAATTGCTATATTATCAAATATTTATATTGCAATATCAATAAGAGGGGCTCGTCATTTAGGAAGCTAGTCGTAACACGTGATACGGAACGGGGAGCGTTGAGAAGACTGCTGTCCGTAATCTGTTAAAGGATTATTAGAGAACAGATTTCGGACAAGTGAACTCACAAGCAACGTTCCTTATGCTGTTCGTTCTACTTTCCGAAATGACTTGAGAGTGTTCAGCAAACAATAATAAAAATGTTATTACCAGCCATTGTTTATTCTTTTTTTTCACATACCTGCTTAGGAAAACGATTTTTTTGTAAGTTTGTATGCTCATAAACGACAACATATATGTATTCGACTTTAAAGGAAACTATTGAACGCATCTGGGAACACAGAGAATTGCTAGAACTCCCTGAAAACATAAAAGTTATAGAAGAAGCCATCAGTCTTCTCGACAACGGAAAAATCCGTGCTGCAGAACCGTTGGGCGACAAATGGCAGGTAAACGAATGGGTAAAAAAGGCTGCAATCCTTTATTTTCCCACGCAGAAGCAGCAAAAAACAGAATCAGGCATTTTTGAATACTACGACAAAATTCCTCTCAAACACAACTTCGACAAGCTTGGTGTACGAGTAGTTCCCCCTGCAACTGCCAGATATGGTTCCTACTTGGCAAAAGGCGTTATCCTAATGCCATCGTATGTGAACATTGGAGCATACGTTGACGAGGGCACAATGGTTGACACTTGGGCTACCGTTGGGTCCTGCGCCCAAATAGGCAAGAACGTACACCTATCGGGCGGCGTTGGAATAGGCGGCGTGCTCGAACCCGTTCAGGCTGCGCCGGTTATCATCGAGGACAACTGCTTCATAGGTTCGCGCTGCATAGTGGTCGAAGGTGCCCATATTTGCCGCGAGGCCGTACTCGGAGCAAACACTGTAATCACTGCTTCAACTAAGATAATAGATGTTACTGGAAGCGAGCCTGTTGAATACAAGGGATATGTTCCCGAAAGGTCGGTAGTAATTCCCGGAAGCACAGCAAAGCAATTCCCCTCTGGCACATACTATCTGCCCTGTGCTCTCATTATCGGAAAGCGCAAGGAATCAACAGACAAGAAGACCTCACTTAACGAAGCACTTAGAGAAAACAACGTCGCAGTCTAAAAAATACGCACAATGATAATTGGATTTGATGCAAAACGGGCATTTGTAAACAAGGCGGGGCTTGGCAACTACAGCCGTGATGTAATTCGTTCACTGCAAGACCTTTACCCCGAAAACCAGTATATACTTTTCTCAACAGAAAATCCTTATGGACTTGTTGAAGAAAAATACTGCAACAACCTGATAATGCCGCCAGAAGGTTCATCAAAATTTGCTCAGGCTAGATGGCGCTCAATGCGACTTGGCGAACTTATAGAACAGCAGGGAATTGAAATTTTCCACGGATTAAGCAACGAACTGCCCCGCGACATTGGCAAGACAAAGGCTGTAAAAGTGGTTACAATCCACGACCTAATATTCCTCAAATTTCCCGAACTGTACAAATACTTCGACCGCAAGATATACGACTACAAGTTCAGGTTCGCCTGCGAAAAATCTGACCGCATAATAGCTACCAGCAGCCAGACCAAGAATGACATAATGGAATTCTACGGCATCAGCGACAAGAAAATAGACGTGCTATACCAGACCTGCAATCCAAAATATGCCGAAAAGATAAGCGACGAGGAAAAGGAAAGAATCAGAAAATCAAACAATTTGCCACAACACTATCTGCTTTCAGTAGGAACAATCGAAAGACGCAAAAATACACACAGGATACTTGAAGCTGTTTACGAACACAACATCGACATTGACATTGTTATGGTTGGCCGCAAAACAAAATACTACGATGAAATCAAGGCTTACGCCGACACACACGGACTTTCGTCGCGGCTGCATGTTTACGAACGGCTTGGCAATGCCGACCTGCCAGCAATTTACCAGATGGCCGACATTTTCATCTACCCGTCGATGTACGAAGGCTTTGGCATTCCAATTCTCGAAGCTTTCTTTTCTGGTACGCCAGTCATTACCAACAGCAACGGAAGTACGGGCGAAATAGCTGGAAATGCGGCTTTTACAATCAACGCGCCTCACAAGGACAACCTCGCCGAAGCAATCAAGTATCTGCTTGACAACGAAGAAGAACGCAAAAAACTCGTCCAGCGCGGCTACGAGCGCAGCAAACGCTTCGACAGAAAACTCATTACCGAAGAACTGATGACTTTTTACAATAAACTATGAAAAACATTGTTGATGAAACTTGTGAAGTCTTGGGAAAAGGTGGGATAATCCTCTATCCTACCGACACAATATGGGGAATAGGCTGCGATGCCTGCAACGAAAATGCAATCGCACGAATATACGACATAAAGCACCGCGACAAGGGAAAAAGTATGCTGATTCTTGTTGATTCGATGGAAATGATGAAAAAATATACCGCTTCAATTCCAGAAATAGCAGAAGAACTCATCGAAGCTGCCGACCGTCCGCTTACAATCATCTACCCTAAAGCCAAAAATTTGCCACAAAACCTTGTCGCAGAGGATGGTTCAATAGGAATTAGAATTGTAAACGATGATTTCTGCCGCGAATTAATCGGTGTTTTTGGCAAACCGATAGTTTCCACATCGGCAAACCTTTCGGGATGCAACCCTCCACTCGGCTTCTGCGACATAGCAAGCGAAATAAAAAACACTGTCGATTACATTGTTCCGCTTCGACTGTATGAGTTAAGCAAAAACAGAAATTCCGACATCATCAAGGTTGACGAATCCGGGAACATTCAGGTTATACGATAAGTCGGGACATACAATGACAATATCCGAGTTCATACATACGCTTGCCTCGCAACTCGAAAGCCTCTACGACAAAAACGAAGCTCGCTCTGTTGCCGAAATATTTGTGTGCGACGAACTTAGACTGTCAAGAACCCAGATGCTCGTAAGCAAGGACGATGAACTTGACGAAAACACGCTTGGCAGACTTAGCCAAAAATCCATAAGGCTAACAAACGGAGAACCAGTACAATATGTAACAGGCATTGCATATTTTCATGGACTAATGTTCAAGGTTGACAGCAATGTGCTGATTCCCAGACAGGAAACGGAATTGCTTGTGGAGATGGTTTGCGACAGCTTGCCGAGTGGAACCCAAGCAAACATCCTCGACATAGGCACAGGCAGCGGATGCATACCTATTGCAATAAAGAAAAGCCATCCCGAAACCAATGTTTTTGCCATTGACATTTCCGAAAAGGCATTAGAAATTGCCAAGCATAACGCACAAAGCAACAACGCAGAAATATCCTTTGCCAAGTACGACATTCTATCAGAAGACGAATTTCCCTTTTCGGAAAAATTTGACCTCATCGTCAGCAACCCGCCATACGTATGCAACAGCGAAAAAGCCCTGATGCACAAGAATGTAACCGACTTTGAGCCATCGCTGGCACTCTACGTCAACGACGATGACCCCCTCCTATTTTACCGCAACATACTAAGGTTCATTGCAAAACACCAACCCGACAGCAAACCCGAAGTCATCTTTGAAATAAACGAAAATTTTGGAACAGAAATGCTCAACCTATGCAGCACCTTCGGCTACAATGCCCAAACCATCAAGGACTTGAACGGCAAAGACAGATTTGTAAAAGCAACCTTTGAACGTTGAAACGCCGCAGGCATTGAAACGGCGTCAACCACAGAAACGGCGAAGCCATCAAACGCCGCAGGCACAGAAACGGCATCATCCCCCGTACAGGCACAATTTATTGCGTCTCAGAAACGGCGTCAGCCATTGAAACGTGAAACGAGAAACGGCGTAGCCATTGAAACGTGAAACATAGAAAAAATCGTAAATCAAAATCATCTACTCATATAATAATTCTAAAAAAATGTGTAAGTTTGCAACTCGTTAAAAAGAGTTTGAGAATGAAGAAATTTATATCGCTTTTATCAATAGCGTGTGTCTTGCTATTTGGCAACTACGCTATGGCCTACGACTTTTCTGCAGTGTGCAGCTCAGGGCAAACTTTATACTACAACATTACGGAACCCTCTATTGTGGAAGTGACGAGTGAAAATACAGAAGAACCATATTATACAACTTATCCCGAAGGTGAACTCGTAATTCCAGAATCGGTTGAGTATAATAGTATAACTTATTCGGTTACGAGCATTGGTGAAAATGCATTTCGGGGTTGTAGCGGACTGACGTCAGTAAATATTCCCGATATTGTTACAAATATCGGCTATTCTGCATTTGATGGTTGCGGCAGTCTGACTGGTTCGTTGATAATTCCCGATTTGGTAACTGATATTGGCAATAGTGCGTTTAGTGATTGTACAGGACTAACATCGCTCACTTTGGGAAATTCGGTCATCTATATCGGAAATTCTGCATTTTCAGGTTGCAGTGGACTGACATCGGTTACAATCCCCAATTCTGTTAATACCATTTTTAGTGAAGCATTTTATGGGTGCGATGGATTGATATCTGTCAATTACAATGGTGATATCGAAGGATGGTGCAATATTTCGTTTGACGAATATGGAAATCCTGTTTCTTATGCACACAACCTATATATTAATAATGAGCTTTTAACCAACTTGATAATCCCTGAAACGATAACTAGAATCAACGCTTATTTATTTACAGGAGACACTTGTATTACTAGTCTTACAATACCCAATTCAATTACAAGCATTGGCAAATATGCCTTCGATAGTTGCTCCGCATTAACATCTATTACGATGGGCACTGGTGTTGAGAGCATCAGAGAAAACGCATTTAGGAACACGGGATGGTACAACAACCAATCCGACGGCGTCTTGTATCTGGATAATGGCTGGTGTCTTGGATACAAAGGCAATCAACCGACTGGAGATTTGGTACTCGAAGAAGGAACCAAAGGCATTGTGAGAGAAGCATTTTCCAACTGCAGCGGAATTACATCGGTTACAATCCCAAGTTCTGTAGAGCGCATTTCGGGATGGTCGTTTAATGGACTAGACGAAATTACTCTTAACTTTAATGCTACAAACTGTACATTCATGGGAGAATCCGAAAATGACCCTGTATTTATAAACACAATCATCAGAAACCTGAATATCGGCGAAAACGTCAGAACCATTCCCGACTATGCATTTTATAATTGCAGCGGGATAACGAATGTGACAATCCCCGATGCGGTTGAAAGTATTGGCGATGAAGCATTTTATATAGCATCCGACTTGACCTATATTTCATTAGGCACAGGGGTTATGTATATAGGAAAGAATGCCTTTAATAGCACCGTATGGTACGAAAACCAGTCCGAAGGCATACTTTATTTGGACAACTGGTGTCTTGGATACAAGGGCAACGCTCCTACAGGTGGAATAACATTCGCTGACGGGACTCTGGGAATTGCCAGCGACGCATTTTATAATTGCGAAAACCTTACATCTGTAACAATTCCCAATTCAGTAATGAGTATTGGCACCAATGTGTTTAAATATTGCAGCGGGCTGACTACTGTGAATTTCAATGCAACAAACTGTGTGACAATGGGTCAGAAGAATGGACAAGATTATCCCGTGTTTAATGGTTGTAATTCATTCTCAAATTTGAATATCGGTGAATATGTGACGAATATTCCAGATATTGCCTTTTGGGGTTGCATCGAACTGACAGGAACATTAACAATCCCCAATTCTGTTACAAACATTGGTAATTCTGCATTTAGTGGCTGCAACGGACTGACAAACATTACAATTTCCGAGTCTGCTACAAATATTGGGAATATGGCATTTAGCAGTTGCAGTGGACTGACATCAATAACAATACCTGAATCGGTTGAAAATATTGGAGAAATGGCTTTTTGGGGTTGCAGCGGATTGACTTCAATTACAATACCTGAATCGGTTGAAAGTATTGGAGATATGGCTTTTTATGGTTGCAATGAACTTAATACCGTAAATTTCAATGCAACAAACTGTGTCTCAATGGATAACTCTTTTGCTGACTGTGAGGCTCTATCAACATTGAATATTGGAGAAAATGTCACGAATATTCCTGAATATGCATTTATTAGAACCAACATTACCAATATAAATGCTTATCCATATACACCACCAACTATTGATAATTCTTCATTTGAAACTGATGTTTTCTTATCAGCCAATGTATATACACCTTGCGAAGCTGCCGAAAGTTACCGGAACGACAACGGATGGCAGCAATTTGAAAATATTCAGGGCGATACTACAGCCAACTTCTCCATCACAGTCCAATCACTAAACGAAACCATGGGAAGTGTAACTGGCGCAGGAAGCTTTACCTGTGAAGAAGAAGCAACTCTCACCGCCACGCCAAACGAAGGCTACCTCTTTGTGCGCTGGAACGACGACAACACCGACAATCCAAGGAATATTACTGTTACTGGGGATTCAACTTTTGTGGCAAAATTTAGAGAAATAGACGTTGTTTACTGGTCGTGCGACTTCGAAGGCGATGAAATCTGGACTTTTGGAAACGACCAGCCGGACGGAAATGTGCAGTGGCAGATTGTAACGCCCGATACTTATTCCGAAATGCTACTTAGCGACTACATGGTTCCTTTCATTTATGATGGCGATACTTTGTGCGATACACCTGAACATTGGGCGGTGGTTGATTTGATTAGCCAGCACGAACAGTTGGGTGGTCCAGGACAGGTGGCAGAAAGCCCTTATATTGAGTTCAGCGGTATTGACCTTAGCAATACGGAACATCCACAACTGCGGTTCCGACAAATTTATATGCACTTAAATACTGTGGAAACTCTGATAAGAGTATCAACTGATGGCGGCAATAGCTGGACTGACCATATTGTAAATCCCGATGTGCAAAGTAATAAATATGGTATATATTTTTACACCAAAGACAACATTGACATTTTTGAAGCAACAGGCTCTCAGAACGTATCAATTCGGTTCTATATGAATTCGGAAGGTTCTGCCGCCGATGAAGGCTACGGCTGGGAATTAGATGACATTCAAATAGTAGAAGCTCCGCAATGCGACCTTAAGTTGCAAGAAGCAAGGATTAGTATGTTTGGATACATTGACTACAGAAATATCCCCGATGATTTTCGACCTACAATTACAGACCCGGATGAAAGAAGAGAAGCAGCATATCACTACTACGACCCGTATTCACAAAGTCCACGCAAACAATGGGCTACAGAATCAGGTTATGCGGCATTCAACGTTGAAGTTTCCAGCTATGGATACGATACGGTTACGCCTATGGCTAGGATAAAGATTACCAATCCGAATGACGAGGAAATATACAACAAGGTGTCATCTGGTATTCGTGGATTGACAATCAACGAGAGAGATACAGTTGACTTTTTTAATTCAAATTCTTTCTATTTCGAGGGTATTGAATCATTCGAGGACATTGTTATAGGCAGATATACTGTTAATTTCTATGTATATGCAGATGGTATTGAGGATGCGGACACCACAGACAACTACGCAACACAGTACTTTGACATTACCGACAAAACATTTTCCATGTCATACGATGAGCCTACAGAATCTTTTGACTACTATAGTTATTATTACTGCTCATCGGGAGATGTGTTCGGAACTTCTTTTACATACGGCTACCAACCCGAAGAAATCATTGAAGTTGATGTATATATAGATAGCATTACGACTCCCGGAGCTATGGCGCAGGCCATAATATATAAATTTAATGAAAACGGAGTTCCAGCAGAAATAATTGGCAGTTCCGATACGCTTGTAATCACAAGCGATATGCCCGGCTCATGGGTAAACTTTCCTTTAAATGGGTATGTCAATTCCGACACGGCATTTATGGTAGCAATCAGGGGAATATGGATTGATGGGCAGCAGACCTTTGCTGTAGGCGCAAGCGATGTGCTTACAAGCAAGGGA
Source organism: Bacteroidales bacterium (assembly GCA_017645925.1). GTDB lineage: Bacteria > Bacteroidota > Bacteroidia > Bacteroidales > ML635J-15 > Bact-19. The sequence continues at coordinate 1,964 of JAGCNN010000198.1, read as the reverse complement.
CATAAGAGTTGTATGCGATTCCAGACTCAGGGCGATTCATGGTACTATGGTGCTCCACAGCTTGCAATAAGGGTGAGGGAAAATGGCATGGCAAATCATGGCGAAAGTGCGTGGGAAGAACAGAACATTAACCTTACAACACCAAGCACAGCACCATTCAACATTGAAATAGCTGATACTCAAAATGTTTGGTTCTTAATCGTTAACCGAGCCGATGCTACAACAGCACATGAATTTGGTATAACAAACGATGGCGGCACAACTTGGACAACCAAAACTTTCAGCTACGATACAGGCTGGAATCCTATAGACATCTGCGCAATTAGCGGAACAACAGCATGGGTAGCAAACTACTACGGAGAATCTATTGGCAACGGAGCCATATTCAAGACCACAGACGGCGGTGACACATGGACTCGTCAGGGTACTGACCTATTCCAGAATCAAGGAAGCTTCATTAATGTTATTCACTTCTTCAACGAAAACGAAGGCTACGCACAAGGCGACCCCGTAAGCGGCAACTTTGAAATATACCGAACCGAAGATGGCGGCGAAACTTGGACTGCTGTTTCGGCTCCCAGCGGACAAAACACTGAAACCGGCATGGTTGGCATAGAATGTTCAATAGGCGACATCTCATGGTTTGGAACAAGCGAGGGAAGAATCTACAAGACTACCGACAAAGGTGCAACTTGGACTGTTCTCAACACAGGAACAGCAAAAATGATTTCAGATATGTCGTGGGCAGACGAAATGAACGGAGCTGTAGTTGTAACGAACTACAACCAGACAACAAACCAGTACACCGACTGGCAGTTCCTTAGAACAACCGATGGCGGTGAAACATGGATTGACGCAAATATTGAAGAAAACTATTTCTCTTCGTTCAGCCTCGTTCCCGAAACTCCCGGCATGATTGTCGCAAGCAAATTTTCTTCCGACAATATAGAAGAAAACTTCTCGGCATTTTCAACCGACTGGGGAACATCATGGGAAATGCTCGACGATTCAATCCAATACGTCCAAGTTAAAATGTACGACATCAATACAGGCTGGGCTGGTGGTTTCAACAGTGACGAAAATAGTGGCAAAATCTACAAATGGTCGGGTATAGAGCTTGGATTGCACTTCACCTCGCCTGCGGTTTGCAATGTTGACGAAGGTGCAGAATACAGCTATACCGTTGTAGCACAAAACGAAATTGATTGCGATATTACAATAACAATGACAGAAGGTCCCGATTGGCTGGCACTTGCACAGGTTGGTGACGATTATGTACTTACAGGAACCGCACCTTATATAAATGACCTTAGCGAAGAATTCTATATCCAACTTACTGCAACCGATTGCGAAGAAAGTAAAACGCAGTCATTTAATATAATCGTATCAGAAACTTCTGGCGAATATACAATCACAGTACTGTCCTCAAATCCTGAGTATGGCTCGGTTTCAGGCGGTGGGACTTACTACGAAGGCGACATTGCAACGCTTACGGCAATGCCATACGATGGTTATTGTTTCACCTCGTGGGACGACGACAACACCGACAATCCACGCACTATAACCGTTTCAAGCGACAGCACTTTCATTGCCAACTTCAGCGAACCTATTCTTTTCACCATCGACACCACAGTAAACAATTTTGTAACAGTCGGCGACCACACATTCTACTCTACAGGAAACTATACGTTTACCATACCAACAGAAACTGGCTGCGATACAATATTCAACATACGCCTTCGTGTCCTTGCCGAACCTGAGCCATTCGACATAGAGCCTAATCCCGCCAAGAGCATCTTGAACATACATTCCGATGGTTTCATCTCGCGTGTGGAGTTCTACTCCCCTACCGGACAGCTTGTTATGCGCAAGGAAATAAACGGCAATTTTGCCGAATGCAATGTCGAAAGCCTTGTTTCGGGAATTTATATTGTAAGGATTTACGGCGAGGAAAGCAACTTGCC
>JAGCNN010000197.1 GCA_017645925.1 Bacteroidales bacterium | reverse complement strand
TAGTTATCTTGAAAAGTTACGCAACGCATATTTGCTCCATTCGTGCAAAAAATACAACATCGTAGGTAAAAACGCCTTGGAAACAAACGACAAGTTCTATGCAACAGACACAGGACTACGCACATTGAACACAAACACAATAAATTACGAGGACACATTCTTTTTGGAGAACATTGTTTACAACGAACTTCTAATACAAGGATTTACCGTTTTTACTGGCAAGACTTATAAGGGTGAAGTTGATTTCGTTGCCATAAAGAACAACAAGAAATGTTTAATTCAAGTATCCTACCTGCTTGCCAGCGAAGCGACAATACAAAGAGAATTCGGAGCTTTTGAAAAAATAACCGATGCCTCACCAAAATATGTTCTATCGCTGGACAGAATCGATTTAGGTCACAACGGAATTGAGCATTTGAACATTGTGGACTTCCTGTTGCACAAGGTAAATTTGCACATATCCTAAAATAGGCACGATAATCTCCTATAATGCTACGCAATCCGTTTTGTGCCGCTCTAAATCCATTTTGCTTTTGCCCTTTCAGGGCGTGGGGATGATGGTTGCGTATTGGTTTGAGGCGTTGCCTAAACCTGTTGTGCTTGCTGGGCTTTCAGCCCGTTCAAGGAATGGATTCAAGGTTGTCTGATATTATTTCAAAGACAACAAAGACAACTTTTTTCTGATTGAATTTGATGAATGTTGTCCAGAGTTGTCAAGGTTGTCTTCTTTTTTCTTTATGTTGTCTGGATTTGTAATTTTTAGCTCGTTGCCTAGGCATTTCGCTTGTAAATATTTCTGTATTATTAATGATTAATGCATTACAAATGCTGATACTCAGCTCTTTCGGATTATAAATCCGAAAGAACAAGAAGACAAAAAAACTGCAAGCATTACGCCTGCAGTCACCTTTGTGTTCTATTTTAAATTTCCACTACTTCAATATCTTTCCTACCAGTCCGGTCAGTACCTGTCCGGGACCAACTTCTACAAATTCGTCCGCACCATCCTCATGCATTTTTACTACAGAATCGCTCCAACGGACGGCACTTGTAAGCTGCTTTACAAGGTTTTCGCGGATTTCATTGGCAATACGATGAGGCATTGCGTCAACATTCTGGTAAATGGGCACCTTGGCATCGTTGAAGTTTGTTGCCATAATTGCCTTTGCAAGTTCCTCGCGTGCAGGCTCCATCAACGGTGAATGGAAAGCTCCGCCAACCTGCAATTTCAAAGCGCGTTTTGCACCAGCTTCCTTCATCTTCACACAAGCAGCATCAATGGCTTCCTCGCTGCCCGAAATCACAATCTGCTCGGGACTATTATAGTTGGCAGGAACAACAATGCCATCAGTTTCGGCACATATACGCTCCACTATTTCACGGTCAAGACGAATAACAGCCGCCATGGTCGATTTCTGCATTTCACAGGCCTTCTGCATTGCCATTGCTCGCTTCGATACCAAAACCAAGGCATCCTCAAAACTTAGCACACCTGCTGCAACCAATGCCGAAAATTCGCCAAGCGAATGTCCTGCAACCATACCAAAATTCTCGTTGGCAAACTTCTCGTAGAACATCACAACCGAATGCAGGAAAACAGCCGGCTGCGTAACCTTGGTCTGCTTCAAATCCTCATCCGTGCCATTGAACATTATGTCCGACAAGCCAAAGCCGAGAACTTCGTCGGCACGCTCAAACATCTTTTTTGCACTCGCACTTGCATCGTACAGGTCCTTGCCCATACCCGAAAATTGGGAACCCTGTCCCGGGAAAACCAATGCTTTCATTATAATCTGTTTCTGTCAATTAATGATAAAAATTCCTGTCTTGTCTTTGCCTGTTTTAAGAATACGCCAGTAAAGTCGGAAGTCGTGGTGATAGAATTCTGCTTCTGTACGCCACGCATCTGCATGCACATGTGGTGCGCCTCGATGACAACTGCCACGCCCAATGGGTCGAGAGTATTCTGAATGCAATCCTTGATTTGCGTTGTCAACCTTTCCTGCACCTGCAACCTACGCGAAAAAACATCCACAACGCGGGCAATTTTGCTCAAACCTGTAATATAATGGTTTGGAATGTACGCCACATGCGCCTTGCCGTAAAATGGCAACATGTGATGCTCGCACATGCTGTAAAGTTCTATATCCTTTACAATTACCATCTGGCGGTAATCCTCGCGGAACATTGCCGAACGGATAATTTCCTCGGCATCCATATCGTAGCCTTGAGTAAGGAACTGCATTGCCTTGGCAACCCTTTCTGGCGTTTTAAGAAGTCCCTCGCGGTTGACATCCTCGCCAATCAGGCTGAGAATCTCGCTGTAAAGCGCAGCAAGACGTTCGGTCTTCTCCTTGTTGAACTTCTCAACCTTCGCATATCCCTGTTCCTCAGGATCAAGTATCGTATAATTCATTAGTTTAAAATTTTGCGCAAAAATAAAGTAAATTTACGATTTGGCAAGGCCGAGCTAAAGGTTACGAAGTACGATTTACGATTCTGTTGATAAGGAGCAAATGGATTTACAATTTTTTCCATTTTATGATTTCTATTTTATGGAAAAATTATTATTTTTGCATCGGATAAATTTGCATTTGATATGGCAAAGAAAAGTATAATCATTGATAATCCGTTTGTTACAACAGGATATGTTGGCGCTGAATATTTCTGCGACCGAGAAAAGGAAACTGCTGACATCATTGGAATACTGCGCAACGGTAACAATGTGGCACTCGTATCGCCACGCCGTTACGAGAAAACCGACTTGTTGCGCCACTGCTTCAGTCAGCCGGAAATCGTTGACAATTACTATACTTTCATCATTGACATATATTCTACCAAGTCAGTTTCGGAATTCGTAGGCAGATTGGGTGCAACCATACTCGAAACATTAAAGCCCAAAGGTCGGAAATCATGGGAAAAGTTTGTTTCCTCATTGGCATCTGTAAGGCATGGCATTAGCTTCGATATGAATGGAATGCCATCGTGGACTATGAGTGTCGGCGACATTGAATCTCCTTCGGCAACGCTGGACGAAATATTTTCTTACCTGCAAAATGCAGACAAACCTTGTCTTGTCGCCATAGACGAATTTCAGCAGATTACAAAATACAACGACGATGGCATTGAAGCATCGCTGCGCACCTATATACAATATTGCAGCAACGCAAAGTTTGTATTTTCGGGTTCTAGGCAGCACCTGATGGCAACTATGTTTACTTCGCCTGCACGTCCTTTCTATCAATGCGTTACATTATACGGATTGAAGCCTCTGCCGCTTGACAAATACACCGATTTTTGCGTTTCGCATTTTGCCAAGCGACAAAAAAAGATAGACGAGAATGTTGTGGAAAGGGTTTACAAGGATTTTGATGGCATTACATATTATATGCAACGTGTTATGAATGAGCTTTTTGCTCATACAAAAACAAATGAAAACTGCACAATTGCCGACATTGATACTGCAGTAAGCAATATAATTGATGTTTCATCGCCGATATACGAGGATTTGTTGTATCAACTTCCAGAGAAACAGGCACTTGTACTGAAGGCGATAGGTAACGAAGGCAAAGCAACCAACGTAACATCTGGTAAATTCATCAAGAAGCATGGGTTAATATCGGCGAATTCGGTCAAATCGGCAGTTCCCGCGCTTATTGACAAAGGTTTGGTAACATTTGAGCGTGGAGAATATTGTATTTACGACAGATTTTTCGCAATGTGGCTTAATAAAAATCTATAAGCAATGAAACTGGACTACGAAAAAATAAACGCAAAAGGCTTCCTGATAGCAGCGGTCTTCATAGTCGCCTTGGGTATCGGCATACAGTTCAGGTACTTGAACGAGTTTCCAGCATTCATACATGCATGGGCGCAGGACGACAGATACGCACTCGCCATCGGATTTCTCGACAACGGATTCGACCTTTTCCACCCCGAAACCATGATATACAACAAGCAGTTCCCCGGATGGTGGGAAGAAGCCTACGACACAACCATTACAGCAGTTGATTTCCCTATACACGAGTACATTGTTGCATTGCTAATGAAACTTTTCGGAAGTACTTCGCCGTGGATTTTCCGTATGTGGACAATGATTTGCAGTTTCATCGGACTGTTTTTCCTGTACAAGTTGTCTTTCCTAATTACCGAAGATTGTCAGAAATCGCTGTTTGTTACGGCAATAGCAATGACCGCACCTGTTTACGCCTACTATTTCAATGGATTTTTGCCTGGAATTCCTGCTTTTGCGATAGGTGTCGTTGGAATGTGGGCATACTTAAAATATGTTAAGGACGGCAAAAAGATATATTTCCATTTGGGCATATTGCTAATGGCTCTTGCAACACTCATGCGTACATCGTTTGCAATTGAACTTATTGCGGTGCTTGGTTTCGAAATGCTTAGGATTTTCCGCAAGGAGAGCACCTTTGCCGACAAACTTCCGAGCGTTATAATATCGTTTGCTCTAATTGTCGGATATATGTTCTGGAATTCGCATCTCAGGAACGAATATGGTTCGCTTTTCCTCAACGAGCTTATGCCTGCCGACAATCTTGACGATGCCTTGGAGTTTCTAAACGATGCCAAAAACAACTGGGAGTATCAATATTTCCAGAAAATTCATTATTGGATATTTGTGGCATTGGCAGCCTTGGCTTTGATAGCAGGATTTGTGAAGCTAATCATGAAGCTAAAAGGCGGCAAAGAGGGAAAAGCTAAGAAAAAACAATTGACAATCTGGCTTATACCTATTATATATCTGTTTGGTTGCGTATTGTTTTTAATTGCAATGATAAGGCAGTTTCCAAATCACGACTACTATTTTGTTGATACGTTTTTCATGCCAATATTGATGCTTTTTGCCTTGATGCTGGGAACTTTGCCTCGGATAAAGAATTATGTTGCAGGAGGAATAAGCCTTGTCGCTTTGTGTGTATTGTGCTACTTTATGATTTCAAATGTGAATGAAACCCAAGTTAGTCGCCGCTGGATAGAAGATGGTGCATACAAGACTTCCCTGAACTTTGAAGGCGCAGACCAATTCCTTGATTCACTGAACATTCCGCAAAATTCAAAAATTCTTTCTCTCTATGCTTATCCGCAAAACGGACCTTTCATACAGATGAAGCACAAGGGCTACTCGGTGATGTGGCATAAGGAAAAGATTGTAAAGCCGGCACTTACTTGGGACTTTGACTACGTTGTCGTTGAAAACCAAGTTCTACGCGATACATTTGAAGAACGCAAGGATGTGCTTGGTCGTCTGAATAGGGTAGCCGACAACGGGCGGATTTCGTTATGCACGCTTTCCGACACAATAGTCTGCACAACGCCCGAAGAGTTTTTCTCCAAATAAAAAAAGCCGCCACAATGGACGGCTTTATAAAACATTCATTTACAATTCTTACATTGTTCTGCCTGGATATGCTTCCAGTGCATGCTTCAAAACTTCGATTGCATTCTTAAGGTCTTCTATCTTGAGTACGTATGCAACGCGGACTTCGTTCTTGCCAAGTCCCGGAGTGTTGTAGAAGCCAGTTGCAGGGGCAACCATTACGGTCTGTCCGTTGTACTGGAATTCTTCGAGCAACCATTTTGCGAACTTGTCGGCATCGTCGATAGGCAGCTTAACTACTGTGTAGAAAGCACCCTTAGGATTTGGACAATATACGCCTGGAATTTCATTCAAGCCTTTAACCATGAAGTTACGGCGAGCAATGTATTCGTCATAAACTTCGTGGAAGTATTCGTCTGGAGTATCGAGAGCAGCCTCTGCAGCAACCTGTCCGAATGACGGCGGGCAAAGACGAGCCTGTGCAAACTTTGTAGCAGCAGCAATAACTTCCTTGTTCTTTGTAACCATGCAGCCAACGCGAACACCGCACATGCTGTAACGCTTTGAAACCGAGTCCATCATGATGACATTCTGTTCGATTCCAGGAATCTGCATTGTTGAGAAGTGTGTATTTCCGTCGTAGCAGAATTCACGGTAAACCTCGTCTGCATAGAGGTAGAGGTCGTGTTTCTTTACGATTTCTGCCAACTGCAAAAGTTCTTCCTTCGAATAAAGGTAACCTGTCGGGTTGTTAGGATTGCAGATTACAATACCCTTGGTCTTTGGTGTGATAACCTTTTCAAACTCTTCGATTGACGGAAGAGCGAAATCGTTCTTTATGCTTGAAGTGATGGGCTTTATAACAACGCCAGCCTGCATTGCAAAACCGTTGTAGTTTGCATAGAAAGGTTCTGGAACAATAACTTCATCGCCGAGGTTGAGCGTAGTCATAAATGCAAAAACTATAGCTTCGGAACCGCCAGTGGTGATGAGCATATCGTTTTCGGTAACGTTGATGCCAATCTTCTGGTAGAAAGCAGCCAATTTCTTTCTGTACGAAATGTTTCCTGCTGTATGGCTGTAAGCTATAACCTTGTCGGTCATGTTCTTAACTGCTTCAAGAGCAACTTCTGGAGTCTTGATGTCGGGTTGGCCGATGTTAAGATGATAAACCTTTACACCTCTTGCTTTTGCTGCGTCTGCGTAAGGAACGAGCTTACGGATAGGCGACGACGGCATGTTTTTTCCTTTTTCTGATATCTGTGGCATATCTGTTTAATTTATAATTTTTTGTATTAAAAACTTTTTACTTCTTAACTTGCTTAACTTCTTCACGCTTTACTTCCTTTTCCGGCTTTGCAACCTCATTTTTCTTTTCTTGGTCAATCTTTTTTTCTGCAGGAGCCGCCTTTACATCGTTTGCGTTGGGAGAAACGATTGTTCCCTTGATTTCAAGTTGGATAGGATATTCGTCTCCTTCTATGAATACCTTTATGGTCTTGGTAAACTTTCCTATTCTGTTGCTGTCGTATTTTACCTTGATAGAGCCTTTTTTCTTCTTTGCAATCGGTTCTTTTGGCCAGTCGGCAGCAGTACATCCGCACGAAGTCTTTACATTTGTCAAGGTAACGGGTTTCTTGGTTACATTCTTGAATGTAAATACGCAACTTGCATCGCTTCCTTTTTCCATGGTGCCAAAATCGTGAACCAATTTATCAAATAAAATACTTGAACGTTTTTCTACATTCTCGACCGGTGCTTTTTCCTTCTTTTCCTTCTTTGGAGCATTCTCCTGCGAAAATGCAATACCTGCAATCAACATGATTGCCAAAACAAAAAATATCTTTTTCATGACTTATAATTTTTTACAAAGGTAGAGTAATTTTTGATTCAATGATTCAAAAAAATAAAGATTTGATGATTGTTTGTCGTATTTCTGTTGAGCCGAAAATTTTGCCTCCTTACAATTTTATGTTGTCCAATGTTGTTTAGGTTGTCTTTTTTTTGAATACAGCATGGACTGTCAGACTCATATTATTAGTATTTTATCGTGTTCAACATTTTTATAGAAAGGCGTTATATGGCGGATTTCCCATTCCTTGTATGAGTAGGTAAGCGGCGATACGCTGTAGCCGTAATTCCAGCCAAGTTCGATAAATGGATAGCAATAGTCATCGAAATCGGAAGACATGTTTGTGGTTTCCTTGTCAAGCAGTATTAGCATATCCCAGTCCGAATCGGAGCGAGCGTCTCCTCGTGCTCTTGAGCCATACAGATATGCGTGTCCGCCTTGCGGTATCACTTTCGCTGCAAGTTCCTTTAATTTTGAGAAGAAAACATCGTCCATTTCCTTTACTTTTCTGCAAAAGTACAAAATATTTTATAAAGAGGTGATTTTTTGTTTTGAGGTTTATGTTTTAAATTATTGTGACGCAAAATTTTGCGTCAGTACAATATAAAGAAATACAATAGCGTCCTCGTAAACTTTTATCTCAGTCTTACCTTTGAGCCTTCCACCGGTTGAACTCCTTGTTCCCAGCCGTTAAGTTTGTATAGCTTGTTAATCTTGACGGCATATTTCTGCGATATGTCGCGCATAGTTTCGCCGCGCTCTACAACATGGACGCTATATTTCTTTTCTGCCTTGTTGCGTTTCGGCTTTATGTAGATTATTTCTCCGGCCTTCACTTTGCCCTTCTTTGGAAGGTCGTTGTACTTTGGCAACTGCCACGGCGCCATGCCAAGTTTTCTCGACAATACTTCAATGTCCATGTCGTACTTCAGCACAATGTACTGAGTATTATTGTTTGAGCCAAGCGAATACTCAGTCATGCTAAGTTCGAATCCGTTGGAGGTGTAGTATCTGGTCGGCTTTGTGCTTGCTGTGTTGGAGTTGTCGGTATATGTATTGGCTTCGGGTTGTACAACAGCAGGCACAAATGTTCCCGAATCGTATTGAGAAAGGTTGTAAGTTTCAATGATTTCAATAAGACGTGTAGCGTAGGTTGGACTTGTGGCATAACCTGCTTTTTTTAGACCTGTTGCCCAACCTTTATAGTCTTTTCTATCAAGTTGAAACAGTGAAGCATAGCGTTGGTTGTTGCGTAAAAAGTCGGAGTGGTCGCGAAACGATTCTGAAGCATTGTGATACATGCGGAAGCATTCGTTCTTGGCATCGTCGTCCATGTATATTTTGCCGCCAGTCCAGTCGGAATGGCACTTTATTCCAAAGTGATTGTTGCCCTTTATCGCCAACTGCGAAGTTCCGCTGCCCGATTCAAGTATGCCCTGTGCCAATGTAATGCTTGCTGGTACACCCGTTCTGCTCATTTCATCTACTGCTATTTGACAATATTTCTTAATGTACTCTTCCTGCACCGACTGTGCAAAACACATCGGTATTACAAAAAGCATTATGGCAACTAATAGAAACCTTCTCATCGTACAATTTTAAGACGATAAAGGTAATGCCTATAAGAATGGCAAAAAATTACAGTCGGCACAAAATATCAACACAACCAAGTTGAAACCATTTTTTTGCATTTTGGCTTGCTGTAATTTTGCATAAAAAAACTCCTTCCTACCAATGGCAGAAAGGAGAATATTTAGAGTACAAAAATTATGTTTGCTAATCTTAGCTGTTCAGAACATCAACAATATCCAGCATCTTCTGGTCGATGGTCTTGTGGTGCTTGATGGTCTTGTTGAACGGAACAAGAACAATCTCGTTGTGAACCATACCGCACATTACGCTACGCTGGTCATCGAGAAGTGCATCTATTGCAGCAACACCCAGACGGCTAGCAAGATACCTGTCGTATGCCGATGGAGAACCACCACGCTGTATGTGACCGAGAACAATAACTCTCATGTCGAATTCCTCGCCGTACTTTGCCATAGCGTTACGAATGTCGTATGCGCCACCAGCATCGTCGCCCTCGGCAACAAGGATTATGCTCGAGGTTTTCTTTTCGGTCATGTACTTGACAAGCTTGTCGTGTACTTCGTCAAGATATGTAACTGTTTCTGGGATAAGTACATCCTCTGCTCCACAAGCAATACCGCTACGCAATGCGATAAAACCAGCATCGCGGCCCATTACCTCAACGAATAACATTCTTTCGTGGCTGGCTGCCGTATCGCGAATCTTGTCAACTGCCTCAACAACGGTATTCAATGCTGTGTCGTATCCGATTGTCATGTCAGTACCATACAGGTCGTTGTCGATTGTGCCAGGAAGACCTACTACTGGGAACGGGAAATTTTCGGTGAATTCCCTTGCGCCCCTAAACGTACCATCTCCGCCGATAACTACAAGAGCATCAACTTCGTGCTTCTTGAGGTTTTCGTATGCAATCTGTTGACCTTCGCGGGTTCTGAACCTTTCGCTGCGAGCAGTCTTGAGGATTGTACCACCGCGCTGAATTATATTGCCAACGCTTTTCGATACCATTGGTATAAAGTCATCAGCGATGAGACCTTCGTAACCTCTCATAACGCCCATAACTTCAAGTCCTTCGTGCAAAGCCTTTCTAACAACGGCTCTGATTGCTGCATTCATTCCCGGTGCATCACCACCCGATGTAAGCACCGCTACTTTCTTTATATTTGCCATGTTTATACTTTATTAAATAATGAATTGCAAATTTATGTTTTTTCTGATTTCTACAAAGAGAATGTAAATATTTTTTTGAACAATATGTTATAACCGACTAATGTTGCCTTTCTACAGAAACATTACATAGTATATAGGCATATAAGTGATTCCATTTTCTTGTTCAACAGTGGCATTATTGCAAAATACTATGGCATTCTTAACTGAATAATCCTTGTTTTTAAGAAAACTATTCAGCGCACTATGCACATAATAATCTTTTCCCGACTTGATTTCGAGTGGCAACACCGAAAGACTGTCGTAGTCATCAATAAGGAAATCAACTTCTCCTTTCTGTTTGTTGTCGTAATAAAACAAATTAAAGCCGTGTGCTTTCAGTTCCTGCGCCACAACAGATTCATATACTGTCCCAAGATTTATGCTACGCTCATCATTTAGGATTGCATTTATATTGTTTTTGTATAGAATTCCAGTAAGAATGCCAACATCATTGAGATACAATTTCAACAGGTTCTTGCTCATTGTCTCAACAAGCGGAAATACGGGTGTGGAGATGGCTTTTACATCAAGCGCAATTCCCGATGCAATAAGATAATCAAACTCATCTTGATAATCCTTGAAACGCTTACTTTCCATACCTTCTATATCACGCACGACAATACGCTTTTTCTTGTTTTCGAGCACAGAAGGAATCATATCGTAGATACGGCGAATCTTCAGCCTGTTTTCCAAATCATATCTTGATGCATCCACTCCATAATAATTATGAATCTGCTTCTGAATCTTGCGCACTGTGACAATATTGGTATTGTCAACAAACGACTGCACTGCTTCTGGCAATCCTCCAACCAGCAAATATTTTTGAAACAATTCTAGCATTCGTTTGTGGAAATTGGGCTGTAAACTTTTTCTTGCAAGAAACATTTCTCGACAATGCGCAATGAAATCCTTTCCAACACCATTTGCCCACAGAAATTCCTCAAAATCCAACGGATACAAATGCTTTACATCAATGCTTCCCATCGGAATAGACAATGTATTGAAAAGTGTAATGCCCAATTCTGAACCACTTGCGATATATGTAAATCGATTGTCCTGATTAAGAAATTTTAGTAGTGTAAGCAGGTGCGGATATGCCTGAATTTCATCAAGAAAAATCAAGGTATCTTCTTTCTGTCCTAACTTACTACCATACAGAGAACTCAATTGCAGATAAAAATCAGAAACGGAACGAACATCTTCAAAATAGTGGTCATTCAAACGGTCGTCAAGCAAGTTTATTTCAATGAAATTCTTAAACATAGACTTTCCTATTTTGCGAATTATGAATGTCTTGCCAGTTTGCCTTGCCCCATCAACAATCAGAATCTTCTGCTCGTTTGATACAAAAAAATCCTTTATGTAATTCTCTATTTTTCGTTCTAACATTGCACAAATATTTTATTCGCAGCAAAGATACATATTCTCAACGAATTAACAAAACAAAAACTGCGTTTTCCTATAAAATCACAATTCTAAAAACTGCGTTTTCCTATATTTTCAAGGTGTAAAAAACTGCGTTTTCCCATAAAAATCGCTCTCAAAAAACTGCATTTTCCTATTGTTGAGTATAACCTCGGAGAGGTTACATATATATAGAAAACAACGTTTTCGTTTTGGAGCGTTGGCGCATATTTTTGCAGCGACTCGTGCTGAGCCAAGGTCGAAGCAAGCAATGCAAAAATTGTGACAACGCGTAATTTTAGGTTGCTATATACGTGTTGACGCAATGTGCTTTTGTCCTATGCCTTAGTCATTCCACAAAGCAGAACGAACCGACTAAGGAACGTGTCGTGTGAGTTCGCTTATGCGGAATCTCCTTTAATACAGTTCAATAGCAGATTACGGACAGCAGTATTCACAACGCTCCCCATTCTGTATCGCGTGTTACAACGAACTTCCGAACCTTTAGTTCGCGCAGTGAAACAAGCAAATGACAAGTTAAATGATTGATTAGTAGCGTTATTGCAATTATATAGGATACCAACAATTAACTTGATACGCCTTTCATATCCTCGCACATTGCTATGCTGCAATTTGTATTATTGTTCGTCACTGTCTCTTAAGCACAAGATTTTCAAATCCGTATTCGTTTCCATTTTGAAAAGTTCCAGATAGTTTAAGAGAGCCTTTAAATTTCTCAAAATCTGAAACTTCGTAAGTCCATTCTCCGCCTCCCCAAGAATCATTGAGAATTACTGTGTCTTCAACAAATCCGTTTGATGTATATTTTGCATAACATGTGTCAATGTCAGTGTGGTTTATCGTAAACACTATCTTGGTATTATCATGGCGATTTTCCTTTTTGTATATCTGCCAGTCTCCCCTATATCTTTTCTTGAGAGTTGTTATTAATATCGTATCTGTATTCTCAATAGTATCTATATGCTTGCATATAAGTGTTTTATAAATAGTATTTTCGTCATAGAAATTCAAATTACAATCCTTGGTGTATAAACTTCTTCCGTCTCCATTTTCACTGCTATCAGCATTGATAGTCCATGTTTTGTCACTTAATATCTGATTGGTGTTGATGTCAGCTATTAATTCGTGATAATCTAGGTCATTTATCGATGTTGTAATCTTCAAATGTCCATCCTTTACTATTTCTGAGTTAGATTCCATTATTGCCCATACTCCAAAATAGGTTAGTTTATCATGTTCTGTACGGCGACAATTAGGAAATATTACCAATGCGATTATTAATGATACGACTATTGTTGAAATGCTCTTTTTCATAATATTTTAAATTATTAAGTTTTGGCAAAAGTAACAAATTATTTTTATCCTCAAAAATTAATATTTTTCTCCGTTTAAATCTCGGTGCAAATACAGGATGACTGGATGTTTTAGCGTTGACTAGTCCCAAGTACTATTAGCACTATAACCTCCGATATGGTATTTTAACCCCTCTACTGCATTTTCAAATTCTTCTTTTTTTTCAAACTCATAAATACTTCTCAATTCTGCCATAGTTATCTTTGCGCAGTTATATCCCATTGCGCCCATCGGTTTGAAGTTATTAAATTTGGAACAAAGTTATGAATAGGAAATAAAGTGTGTTTGTTATATTGTATTGGATATTTTGACAGATTATTTCAATTTATTTGACAGATTGTCAAATATCTTTTTACAAGCTCTTTTCTTCCATATAATCGGAATAACATTTAAAGAAGTCATAATCGAGTACTTCACAAACTTTTAGCAGTTGGTCTGTGTATATGAAACTGCGGCTGAGTAGATAGTACATATTTTGCCGAGTGCATCCTATCTGTTTTGATAGCCATCGTGTACTCCGTCCCTGTCGTGCAAGTTCCGCCTTAATAAGATTTCCGATATGTGGTGCTTCGTGTTTATCCATTACCTTTGTTTTTGCAACATAAAAAGCGTGGAATTAAATTCTTGCCTAAACTCCGGGTTACCACGCCCACCAACTCAAACAAGTATTCCACGCCATGCCATACACGACATTTTGGAAACCTATTCTCGAGTTGGTGAGTCTTAGTTGACTCTTGTGGTAAATTGGAGTTCAAGAATTGCTTCTGTCCGCTATTTATATGTTAATATGTTCTTTTTGTTTCTTACATTTCCGTTATTTATGTTTGAATGACAAAAGTAAGGAAAATTTTTATTTAGTGACTATAAATTCAACGATTTATGCGATTGTGCAGATTCAACAAGCAAATTCAATATTCGCCAATAACAACAAAAAAGGGCGACAATTTCTGCCGCCCCTATGTAAAAATGTTAAAAATAGAATCCTTATCCGAGGAAGCTCAACAGCAGACCTGCTGCGATTGCTGAGCCTAATACACCAGCAACATTCGGTCCCATTGCGTGCATGAGGAGGAAGTTGCTCGGGTTTTCCTTCTGGCCTACGGTCTGCGAAACGCGGGCTGCCATTGGCACTGCCGAAACGCCTGCCGAACCGATAAGCGGATTGATCTTTTCCTTGAGG
>JAGCNN010000196.1 GCA_017645925.1 Bacteroidales bacterium | reverse complement strand
CAGTAATCGACATCAGCGGCCGCACCCTTCTCCGCACCACCGCAATGCAACTCGACATCAGCGGTCTCCGCCCCGGCGAGTATGTGGTAAAGGTTGAGAGATTAAACGGAGAGACGGAGGATTTGAATTTCATAAAGGAATAGAATGTTTTGTGGTCTATTGTAGGGTTTGGTTTGAACCCATACCCTACAATGTATCACCACAAAAACATACAAATCAAGGACGGTTCAATGCCGTCCTTTTCTATGTTGGAGTGCCCTAAAGGACAGAATTTTAACAAATAGGTTTCAAATTAAACAAATAGATTTGTAAAATTTGTGTAGATTTGTTGAATTTAATTGCATTGAGGGCTTCGCCGTTCTCGCGAAGCGACTAAAAAAAACAACAATCAAGGACGGTACACTGCTGTCCTTTTTTATTTTTTCTCTTTAGCGGACAATAATCTTTTTGAAATAATCTATTGTATTGAGCAACCCTGTTTTGAGGTCAATTTTTGGACTCCATCCGCCAAGCATTTCTATTGCCTTTGATATGTCGGGCTTGCGTTGCATAGGGTCGTCTTCGGGCAGTTCGCGAAACTCAATCCAACTGTTGGAACCGGTCAGTTCAATTACTTTTTTCGCCAGTTCGAGAATGGTAAATTCGTCTGGATTACCGATGTTTATTGGACCAATAACTTCGTCTGAAGTGTTCATCATTCTTATCAGGCCGTCCACAAGGTCATCTACATATTGGAAACTGCGAGTCTGGCAGCCATCGCCATAAATTGTTATTGGCTTGTTGCGAAATGCCTGAACAATGAAGTTTGATACTACGCGCCCGTCGTTGGTAAGCATGTTTGGTCCGTAGGTGTTGAATATGCGCACAATCTTTATTCTTACATTGTTCTGCTTGTGGTAGTTTACAAACAGCGATTCGGCGCAGCGTTTCCCTTCGTCGTAGCATGCCCTTGAGCCTATTGGATTCACGTTGCCCCAGTATGTTTCGGGCTGAGGATGTATGTTGGGGTCGCCGTAAACCTCGCTCGTTGATGCCTGCAAAATCTTGGCTCCTATGCGTTGCGCAAGGTCAAGCATGTTTATGGCACCCATTACCGAGGTTTTTATAGTCTTTATCGGGTCGTTTTGGTATTGTACGGGTGAGGCAGGGCAGGCGAGGTTGTAAATTTCGTCAACTTCGATGAAAAAAGGAATTGTAACATCGTGTTGTACAAGCTCGAAATTAGGATTGTCAAGAAGATGGATGATGTTGTCTTTTGAGCCGGATGAATAGTCGTCGAGACAAATAACTTTGTTCCCTTCGTTGAGCAGTCGTTTGCACAGGTGCGTACCTATGAATCCTGCACCTCCTGTTACCAATATTCTCTTCATTCGGCTTTGTGTATTTCGGGTTGCAAAAATAAAAAATAAGATGATTCAAAAAATTTAAAATGATAATCCGTATTTTGCACAAAAAGGAGATTGCTTCGCGAGGCTGCAAGCAGCGTTCCGCATAAGCGAACTCACAAGGCTCGTTCCTGCGCCTGTTCGTTCAGCTTTACTCGCAAGCTTCGTGAGCTAAAGGTTGTGGAATGACTCCATAGGCGTCATTTCGGAAGTTATGATGAACCAGCGATACGGAACGGGGAGCTGTGTGAATCAAACTGTCCGAAACGTTGCTTGCAACCTCGCGAAGCTTGCGAGCAATCTCTTTCGTGTACATTGTTATGTGGTTGTGGATAATCATTAATTAATGTTTCCAATACCTAATTCACAGCTTGCTGTACTTTTTTTGTCAATCCATGCATATCCTTTCAATCCACTTCTGCAATTCCTCGTTGAACATTTTCGGGTTTTCCATCATTATGAAATGACCGACATCGTTGAGTTCTATGTAGTGCATGTTGGTGTAAAGCTTGCCCATTTTCAGGTAGTTGTCGGGTGGAATGTCTGAGTTTTGTGTGCAGAAAATCAGTGTCGGAACAGTTATCTGCCTTCCTGTCCAGTATTTATGGTCAATCAGGTTGCTCATGGTGCTGTATGCAACATATTCGGGAGTTTCGGGCATTGTATTGACTGCGTAGTCGCAAACTTCCTTGTGCGTATTGTAGCAGCTTAGTCGCTTTGCGAACTGCATTATGTTGGATTTGCAGTCGTTGCCGTGGAAAAGGTTTGCGAAGTCGTTTAGCGAGGCTTGGTAGGCTTCGGTGTAGATTGTGTCGTCGGGAAAGAAGCAGTAAACGCCATCTACATCGCAGAGTGCCGACACCTTTTCGGGGTAGTTGAAGCAAATCTGGCGGCAGATGGGGGTGCCGAGGCTATGTCCTACGAAGATAGCCTTGTCGATTCCGAGGCTGTCGGTGGTTGACTTTACCATTTTTGCAAAGTAGTCCAGCGTGTAGTCGGTGTGTGGCTTGTCGCTTTGTCCGTAGCCGGGCAGGTCGATGAACACGAGGCGGTAGTCGCTGCATAAATCCTTCAGCTGGTAATCCCAGGCTTTCATGTTGCAGCCAAAGCCATGCACAAATACTATCGTATGGTCGCCGTTGCCGCAGGTTTTGCAGTGGACTTTTGTATTGTAAATGTTGAAATACAAGGATTCTAGGTTATCGGTGCTTTTGGGTGTGCAAGCGCAAAATGCCAATGTCAGCACTGCAAGAACTACAAGTAATAATCGGTTCATTATTAGCTGATTTAAAGTTACAAAGATATGCAATTCTGTAAATAGTCGCGACAAAAAATTGCGGAGAAAAACAAGTTTCCTCCGCAACAGCATTATGAAAACAAATTTGTGGGCAGTGTTATTCCTTTATCGCCTTGAAACCGTTGCCAAGAATCTCGTTGCTGTCGATTACGTTGATGAAAGCTTCGGGGTCGATGTCGTATATTTGTTCCTTGAGGTGGGTGAACTCGCGGCGTGAAACAGTGGTATAGATGAAGTTACGTTCCTTGCCGTTGTACATTCCTATGCCCTTCATGCATGTTCCGCCGCGTTCTAGGTCGTTGATAATCATCTGGCGAACTTCTTCGTACTTGTCGCTGACTATGAATACCGTCTTGTAGCCCTTGACGCCTTCTACAACAATGTCTATCACCTTGCTTTCGATGAAGATTAGGATTATTGAGTAGATTGGCAGTCGGAAGTCACCGAGCGCAAGAGAAGTAAGCGTAATGCAGCTGTCAACTATCAGGACAAGCGTTCCGAGCGAAATCTTGGTATATTTGTGCAGTATCATCGATATGATGTCGCTGCCGCCAGATGTTGCTCCCGACTTGAAAACCAAGCCTATTGCAAGGCCGTAGATTATACCCGAAACTACGGTGTTCAGGAAATAGTCGGGGATGAACCAGCCGCCACCGTTAGGAATTTCCACCATGCTTACACCTTCGATAGGGGTTTGCATTATTGCACCATCGTGTATTACAGGAATATAGCCCCAGAACATTTCAAGCAGGAAGGTAAAGCAGAAGATAAGTATTGTTGAAACGATTGTCTTTACGCCGAATTTTGGACCGAGAATTACCGTTCCGATAATCAGCAGGGGTATATCCATGCATATTGCGTACAAGCTGACTTTCCACGGCCAGATAGCGTTGAGGACATTGGACAGACCGTAGGTTCCACCCGGAGCCATGTGGTAGGGGTTGACAAACATCACGTCGCCTACAGCAAACAGAAGGCTGCCGATGAAAACCAAAAAGTATGACCAGAACCATTGCTTTGAAAATATCTTTTCGTTTGCCATATTATAAAAATTTGTAAATCAATAAATTATATTCATTGTGCCATTGAAAAAATGCGGGTGCAAAGTTAATGCTTTTATTTTGATATGGCGGTAGTACTATGCATTGTTTTTTTTGAATGATGCTTCAATATTTTGTTTGTTTTTGCGGTTATAACAAAAAACATACGCCTAATGAAAGCGTGCCTTGTCGGTTTTGGGGCAAATTGACGGAACTATACCATCAACTTGGGAAACACAGGAATTAGAAAATCAAAAACTTATAGATTGCACCGATATTGATTTGTCCAAGATGGGCAACTGCGGTGATTTTGAATAGAATACTCCAATCTAGCTGTCATTTTCCTTGGCAGAAAATGTATAAGTGGAAGAATACGTGCCTGGGCGGTGGTCAACGAATATGCCGCCGTAGGGGAGGTATTGGAGGTGCTGGGCATTGTTGCCGCACCTGTCGGTAAGCAAAGCCACGCTCCCCTGGTGGTTGTAGTGGTAGTAGTATTGTGTGGCGCAAATTACAATTGGAGGTTGTATCGGTCCAATGCCCTTTGCTGCGGACTGCTGGTATATGCAGGAGAAAACAGGGTCGATGGTGATGTTGCCGCTGTAGCCTACGGAGTCGAGTGCATGGGCAATCTGGTCGTTAAATCCGGCAATGAAACTGTTGGCAGTAGTGCTTGGATTAACAAAGTCAACATTAGGAGGCGTATTTGCCGCAGTAGCGACAAACTGTCCGTTGGAGGTGCTTATCCTTTCGCTGCCTATGAAGTAGTGCTTGTAGAACTTTTGCTTGGTGAAAGTTGTCTGCGGTGTAGGGTAGAAAGTCTTGTCCATCTCAAGGTCGCTGTTCACAAGTTGACCGTTGCTATAAGTCATAGTAGCCGTGCCAGCAAACTTCCAAACTCGCTCGCCATCGGCGGAGTAGAGGTAGGAGGAAACATAGTCCTTGGCAAAATAGCGTAGCATATAAACTGTATCAGGGATATAAATATCATCAAATGCCGCTACACATTGGAAAGGCAATCCTGTTACAATCAAAAACAATATGTATTGCAGAAACTTCATTGGGACAAAATTAGTTTTTATTTCTCATCAACCAATGGTATAAGAATCTTTATATAAAGCCCTTCCAAAAACTTTGAATCAGGAAATAAATATTGTGGTTTAGGAGGTGGATACATATCTACTCTTCTGATTTCATTAAAATAAGTAACTTTCATAAGCATACATAAATAAGAGCGATGCTTTAGCCTTTGCATTCTAACATTATTATAATATTCATAATCAGAAAAAAAGCTATCATCAATCTTACATGGCATAAATCTATGCGGATACGAAAGTAATGTTAGTTTAAGATATTTTTCAGGCAAATATGGAAGTATATAATACCATATAGAAGAAGGCATATATGCAAAAAAGTAATAGCAATTAGGATTAAATATATTATAATTCCACTTTGATTTGTTAATGCAAGTAGTAATTCCCTTTACCATTTCTTTTTCCATACAAATAGAAAAAAGATTCTTCCCCTTTGGTAGAATCCTTACTAACGAATCGAACTCTATTACACCTAATACAAATAAATTTCCTTTTCCGTCATTTTCAAGATTTAGAACACTATCTATTTTTGTTTCTTCATTAATCGTAACTTCAAAAACACGATATTCTGTCTGTGCGAAAGACACAACAGAAATCAATGCAAAAAATATGATCATCAACTTATTTTTCATAGCATAACTACTTTTCATATAGTATACCTTGGATATTTATATTTTTGGAAGCCACATTATGTTGGTCTGTTGATTGAGAAGATACATTAGGATAGTTAGAAACATTTATACCCGCTGTTTTTAAAATGTTAGCTATGTGTTCCGGATATATCTTAGAACTATATCCTCCACTTTCCATGAGTCCCCTTGACATTTCATCTATTCCCAATGTATGACCGACTTCGTGTCCACTTGTTCTTAATTTAGAATCAGGAAGAACTGTCATCTGACTGTTTGACAACGTTACTCCATTTGCACCATCAACCCTGTTGCCTTCTGCATCCTTTAAAATATCAGATACTTTATATAAATTAGCTCCCCAATTATTCGCCATAGCATTATAAGCATCATTATCCGTAGCATAATCCCCTTCAGCAATTTTCAAATCGAAATTGATGGTATATTTATCGCTACTGCCTTCAGGCTGGAAATAGTAGTTTCCAGATTGTTTGTTCCATACATCTATCGCATTTTGTAGTTTCGCCTTGTTCTGCGTAGCTGTATAGTACACAGCATTGATGGTGATTGTCTTCTTTTCATGATCAATTTTGGGGTCGAAATCCTCCCCGTTCGGATCTTTAAGCCCTATCGGATTTCCCGCGCAATACATATACGGGCTCATGCTCGGGTACTTGTCGCTCATCGGGTCCACACTCAGCCACATCATAATGTTGTCGGTGTAGTAGCGTGCGCCAAAATAGTTGTAGCCGCTCTCGGAGTCTTGAATAGGGTATAGGCAATACAAATCCCGCATAGCTATATGTTTATGTTTTTATTAAAGTGAAAAAAAATCTATTATAACTATGCTGGTAATACTTTTATTGGTGGATACCATCCCAATACTTTGTAATAATATTTTTAGGTTTCACACGCTCTATTTGTTTCTTAATTTTGATTTTATTATGCTTAATGAAAATAAAATAACAAAGGTAAACATAACCTATACCGCGGGCAGGCATAACAAATCGATAATAGGTAAAATATTTACCCCCCGTCTCATTCTCTGAAAATAAATCAAGAGAGTCAACAAAATCATCAAAAACAATTATACAGTTATTGTTTACATAAAAGTACCCCTTGAACTTACCAGAATCAAGATAAGAGCTATAATAAAGTGGGGAAAATATTTTCAAGGCGTTCAAGTTTGAACATATTAAATATTTCCCAGTTCGTTTATCATATTTCGAAACGTTTCCGATGCTCAAAAACAATGTATCATTTTTTATTTTATTTATTTTTAATCGATTTTCAATATACTTATGTGCCATGCCATTAATCTCTAATTTTCTCATAAATGTACTATCAAGCACTAGTTCGTTTTCTTGTGCAAACAACACATTGGCACAAAATATAATTATTAACAACATTAGAATATTTCGTATCATATCTTTATCATTTTAATGTGTCCATTAGTATTGATATTTGGGCATTCTAGGCTGCTTTTCTTCTTTAATCTTAATTCGCTTAGGTGTAACGGTAACTAAATAACGTATTGTCATTGATTCTTGCCCCCCTTTATTGATCATAAGATAATTGTTAAAAATTTTCTCTTCTTTCTGCGGCTCTTTAGAAAACATACCAATCTCATCCATATACTCATTCTCTACAATTACACAAATGTTGTCCAAATAAAAGAAACCTTTGCATTTATCTTGAGTACAACCATTGCTAGACAAATAAAAATCTAGTTTGATTTTTTCTCCAACCATATATAAACCATAGGCGGACAAAAACAAAGGGCATTCTTTTTCTTTGATATTATATTTCTTAATGCTTTTCTTCAAATAATGATACACATTCTCATTTTTGAATTTTAATTTGGGCAGGGAAAAATTATCTGCCATAGTTATATTTTCCTGTGCAAATATGACATAAGCATAAAATAAGCCAACCAATAATATAAAAATTTTACGAGCCATCTTTCTTATTTAATTATTCTTACTTCACTTCGTTTCAGAAATTCGTATGCTCCTTTATTATCATATCTTTGATATTTACCGTCCTTATATATTAGAGCATTAAAAGATCCACCATTATTATAGTCAGTCATAATTGTTTTATAATGATTTGCATCAGCTGATGAATAAAACCCACCCGGAAGATGACTATGCCGTAAGCTAATAGGCACATACTCACTTCCTGGTGCCTTGTTGTTTACCTCTTCTTCACTATGTGAAGTTGATAACACATTTAGGTATTCTTCTGTTTCTTTATTTTTCCATATGTCATGAGCCCATTCGTAAATAGTGTAATCGGATAGAAATTCAAATAATAATTGTACTTCATTGCAATTCTTTTTACCCTCAATCTCACAAGATGCATTTTTATTATTAAACACATCTATATTTTTTATAATGCCCTTAGTAAAATTCATGCAAACATGTCTGTTCCTTAACATTCCTTTTTTATTATATTTAATTTTATTAGCATTAAATTCTTTATTGCTAACCCTTACATACGTATCTTCATCGCTATTATCAGGAATTGGTTTTCCAAAATATCCGTAGCGATTAAACATTATCGTATCCATACCATACAAATCCATATATTTTATTGGGTTCCCAGCACAATACATGTATGGGGATGTAGAAGCATTCTTGTCGCTCATCGGATCCACACTCAGCCACATCATTATATTATCACTATAATACCTTGCACCAAAATAAGTATATCCACTTTCACTGTCTTTTTCCTTTGCGGAGAAAGTAAACGGTGAAGCAAATGAGCTGGGATGCTGGTCAAAAAAAGCCACCATAAGGATAGATGTTTTATATTTGTATTTACACATCAATAATAATTACCCTCCTTTTTTCTTTTTCAATTTCTTTCATTATTATTTCATTTCTATATATGTAACCATTTGATGTATTACTGGTTGTCATACCTCTTCTTTTTACTCTTACCGTTTTCTCATAATTGCTTGAATAGTCAAAACAGAAATATCCTTTCCTTTTATTAATGTTTTTTATATCCAACACTACATAATCATATTTAAACAACAATCTTGAAGGGACTTGAAAAGTATAATTATAAAAGTTAAGAGTATTTCCAACCAGCTTTTTATATTTCAATTTTATGATTAGGCTATCACAAGATTCCAAATCTCTAAACTCTTCATTACGAACTTCAATATCACCAATCGTATATTCGAATTTTACAGATTTCTCTAATGAGCCATTTTTATAAACAAATTCTCCTTCTAGCATATTAGGGTTTGGAACTTTATTGTCTATAAAAAATATCCAATTTATTTTCTCCGATTGCGAAAATAATGTTAAACTGAAACAAATATTGATTAAGAATAATAAGTATTTCATCTTGGTAAATCGTTAATGTGATAATTTCTGCTAATCTGCCCAATGTACTCCACTTGTCGTAGGCTCCGCTGTATCGAGTTTGCCAGAGTATTGCCTGCGACACTGCCATCACAGGCCTCCTGCCATTCACCTTCATTTAACGCGACCATTGTACTTGGAGTAAGCATTACAACGAAAAGCAGAAATAATATGTATCGCAAAAATTTCATTAGGACAAAGTTAGAAAATTATTCATTATGTTTGGGACAATAATAGAAATTTGTCTGCTGTAAACAAATTTATGAAAAGGACATATTAAAAAATCTGATTGGCATCATAATTGTCAGCATCAAAATATTTTACCTAACTTTGCGTTTATAAAATACATTGAAACATCAAATTGAATATGAAGAAGATAGTAGCCTTAATTATTTTTGTGGCATTGGCAGTTTCGGCATTTGCACAGACAACCGACGACAAGTACAAGAAAATGTGGAAGGAAGTTTCCGACGCTCAGTACAAGGATTTGCCAAAGACGGCACTCGAAAAGGTTGAGAAAATCATGGATATGGCAGTTGCCGACAAGGACGACTACCAGCAGATTAAAGCCATAACATACAAGATGAAGTTTCTCGTCGAGGCTTCGCAGGATGGCAACCTGAAATCAATTGATTTCCTTGAGGAACAAGCCGAAAAATTGTCGGGAACGAGCAAGCACCTATGCAACTTCCTGATTGGTGCATCCTACCAGAACTACTACTCGCGCAACCGCTACAAGATTGATTCGCGCTCGGCGGTAAGCGACTCGGCAGAGAAAAAAGGTTCGCGGCTCGAGTTCTACGACAAGTTCCAATTCATGAAGTTGATAATCGGCAAGTACAAGCTCGCCATTAACCCCGAACTCAAGAATGTTGCCGCCAACGACTACAGGGAATTCTTCACTGACAACAGTACCGACAACGACTTTTTCCCGACACTGTACGACGAACTCCTATATTCCGCAATAGTGCAGCTTTACAAACTGGAAAGAGGTCCGTCTGCCAACTTTGACGATAAATTTTTCTGCAGCGCCGAAGATTTCATCAATATGGAAATTCCCGACAGCGACGAGGACAACGAAATGGCAAGGCTCTATTTCTTGCAGCAGTTGCTGAAGGAAAACAAGCAGGGAACAAACGCATACGCCTTTGCCGACTATAAGCGCATTAGCTACATTGCCGACAAGCAAAACGGAAAAAGGGACATCATAATGCAACTATATGCCGATGCTGCCCAAAAATACAAGGGCAACGAAGCCGTAATATTCATCAACAAGGAAAGGGCGCAAATTCTTTCGCGGAAATCGGCTGCCGACCAAGTAGAGGCTGTAAAGCTCTTGGAAACAACCATTGACGAATACAAGGACAGCAAATATGTAAGCTACTGCCAGAACCTTCTTGCTAGGCTCAAGTTCCCGTCGATAAGCATATCTACCGACGAATACATTTATCCAGACGAAAACATTCCGTTCCACATCGAATATTCCAATACCAAGACCGCAAAAATAAAGGTGGTAAAGTTGTCGGACAAGGCTTCGGACTACGAAACATTAAGCACAAGCAATGCAAGCATCAACAAGTACTACACCTACAAATCGGTAAGCGAAAGTACAATAAACCTTCCCGATACGCACGACTACTCGGAACATAGCACCTATTATGTTGAAAAAGGCTTGCCGACAGGATTGTACATCATCTTTGCCGAAAGCGACACCACCAAAGTCGAAAGCTACACCATATTCAAGGTATCGCGCATGGCCCTTCTGCGCATCGACGACGGAAAATTCATGGTCGTTGACAGGAATTCGGGCAAACCCATCGACAAGGCAAAAGTAAAGGTGACCACCCGCGACTACGAAAAAACCGAAACATTACTCTCCACCGAGACATCATCGGACGGAATATTCAGCTACGACTACAAAAAAAGCAAGTACTACACCATGATATACCTGAAAAAGGACAACGAAGACATATATTTTCCTGCACAAGAATACTACTCTCACACCTCCGAGAAGGCATACGAACGTTCGGCAATAGAGTTGCTTACCGACAGGTCAATATACCGTCCCGGGCAAAGCGTATTCTTCAAGGCTATTGAATACCGCGGAAAAGGCGACAATCTTCAGGTTGTACCAAACGACAGCATCCGCGTAAATCTAATTGACGTAAACAATCAGAAAATAGCCAGCTTGACACTAAAGACCAACCAGTATGGAAGTGTAAACGGCGAATTCAAGATTCCCGACAACGTACTCACAGGATATTTTGGTATTGACGCATACGGCTCTGCACGTTCATCGGGACACGCAACCATTGAGGTAGAGGAATATAAGCGTCCAACTTTCGAGTTGAACATGGAACACATAACCGACGAGGTATCGTTTGGCGACTCGGTAAGCATAAAAGGTCATGCCAAGAGTTATTCGGGTGTGCCGGTCAGCGATGCGGACGTAATCTTCACAGTCAACTGCAAGTCGTATTCGCGCTACTGGTGGAGCAATAGCAGTTCCGAAAAGAAGCTTCTCGCAAATGGAATCATCAAAACCGACGAAAACGGCGATTTCACGATAAGTTTCGTTGCAAAACAATGCTTCAGCGACATAAATCTCTACAAAATTGAGGCAGTCGTTACCGACATCAACGGCGAAGCCCATACCGTGGAATCATCGCTATACATTTCTAACCAGTCGCTCTGGATTTCACACAACATTTCGGAAACTGTGGAACTCGCCGACTTCAAGCATTTCAACATCTACACCGAAAACATTTCTGGCAACCACATCGATGCCATAGTAGAATACGAAATTTTCAAGCTTGAGGAACCATCCCACGCAACCATATCGCGCCATAAGACCACTGACATTCAGATGTACAGCCGCGAAGAATGGGAAAAACTATGCCCCATGCTCGAATATGGCGACGAAAATTCATTGAAAAACCGCAAAATAGTCTCGTCGGTAATGAAAGGCACGGTAAACACCGCCGACACCACGCCAATCGCCATTGGCAAGAAAGTGAAATTCACAACCGGTTCGTACCGTATAATTATGAAATCCAAGGACAAGGACGGCAACGAAATAGCAGATACCACAAACTTCCATATCACCGACAATTCGTCAAGCAAGATGCCGTACCCTATGCCTTCATACTTCACGCTGTCGCAGTCGTCTGCAAAGGTTGGCGACAAGGTACAGGTAAAGATTGGTTCCTCGTTTGACGATGTTACCGCATTCTACACCATACAGATAGGCAAAGAAGAACTTAATGTTAAGAGCATGAATCTCAGCAACGAGATAAAGACTCTTGAAATCCCAATTACCGAAGAATGTTACGGCAACATATTTGTCACGGTGGTATTTGTCCGCCACGGACGTGCTTTTGAGGACGACCTCACCATAAGTGTTCCACGCATCAACAAGCAACTGGACGTCAAGCTTGTAACCTTCCGCGACAAGACTTTGCCCGGAGCCGAGGAATCGTGGCAGATGAAGATTGCCGACAAGTTTGGCAACCCCGTAGATGCCGAACTTGCAGCCACAGTTTATGATGCTTCGCTCGATTCGTACAGATGGCATAGCTGGAGATTCTGGCCGTATTCGTCAAATTCAATGAATAACAATTTCGCGGCAAAAGGTTTTGACATCTCCAACATTGATAAGAGGTTCTACTACTATGTCACAAGAAAATACGAAATCACACCATATCCATCGCCATATTTCTTCAATGCGCTTAATGCTCGCTATTCGGCTTACACGCACGACTACCGCAGCGGCAACAAACTTTATAAAGCTAATGCAGCATACGCTGAAGTGGAAGATGAGGCTGCTGTTCTGTCAGAAACTGTTCTTTGTTCCGGAATGACACGAAAGGATGTCTTGTTGAGCGATGAAGAATATGCAGAACTGGATGAATTGTTGGAAGAGGAAGCCGAAGAAGCTTTCGCCAGTGCCGACGTGCGTACCAACTTCAACGAAACCGCATATTTTGCGGCTGACCTTAGCACCGACAAGGACGGCAATGTATATATCAACTTCAAAATGCCCGAAAGCCTTACGCGCTGGAATGTGTTCGGACTTGCCCACACCAAGGACATGAAGATTGGCGACATTAGCAACTCGATTGTAACGCAGAAAAAAGTTTCGGTAACGCCCAACCTGCCGCGTTTCCTGCGCGAAGGCGACGAAATTTACATTTCGGCCAAGATTGCAAACCTTACCGAAAACAAAATAAGCGGCAAGGCTAGAATAGAGTTCATCAGCACCGAAAATTCCGAGGATATTACCGCTAAATTCCTAAGCAGCAACACCGTTTCGTTCACTGCCGATGCAAACCGCAACACTTCGGTGGAATGGAAAGTTTCGGTTCCGATGAGCATTGGTGCCGTGTCGGTACGCATAGTTGCAGTTGGCGACGGTCATTCCGACGGCGAGGAAAAGGTTCTGCCGATACTCACCAACCGCATGATGGTCACCGAGACAATGCCTTTGCCAGTACGCCGCGCTGGAACAACAAAGTTCTCGTTCGCTTCGATGAAGAACAACACGTCTAACTCGCTCGAAAACTACTCATACACGCTAGAATTTACGCCAAATCCTGCATGGTACGCCGTGCTTGCACTGCCGTATATGATGGAATATCCCTACGAATGTGCCGAACAGACTTTCTCGCGTATCTATTCCAACCTGATTGCATCGCACATTGCAAATTCCGACAAGAAGATTGAGGAAATGTTCAACAGGTGGAAGGAAACCGATGCCGAAGCCTTGAATTCAAACCTGCAGCGCAACGAGGAACTGAAGTCGGTATTGCTAGAGAATTCGCCGTGGCTGCTCGATGCCAAGGACGAAGCCGAGGACAAGCAGAACATTGGCGTTCTGTTCGACCTCGCCCGCATAAAGGCTGAAACGCGCAAGGCAACCGACAAGCTTGAGAAGATGCAGAAGGGAAACGGCGGTTTCCCGTGGTTCGAGGGAATGCCCGACAACCTTTATGTAACCCAGCACATTGTTGGCAACTACGGACATCTGCAGAAACTTGGCGTGAAGTTCCCCGACTCGTCGATGGAAGGCATGATAAAGAAGGCTGTAAAGTACATCGACAGGGAAACAGAGAGAATTTATGAGTTGCAGAAAAAGTACGATGCTGTAGTACTTGGCTATACTCAGATACATTATTTATATGTGCGCTCGTTCTTCCTTAATAAGTACCCTATGGACAAATCCACGCAGAAGGTTTTTGACGCATATATGAAACTAGGAGAGAGGGATTGGCAGGACTGGGGTTTCTATATGCGCGGAATGCTTGCTCTGGCAATGCAGCGCAGCGGCCGCACCGAAACCGTGAAGGCGATAATCAATTCTCTGAAGGAATACGCGCAGCACAGCGAAGAACTCGGCATGTACTGGGATTTGGAACGCGGATGGTACTGGTACAACAGCGGCATCGAAACTCAGTCGTTGCTGATTGAACTGTTTGATGAGGTTGGTGAAGACCAAGATGTCAACGAAATGAAGGTATGGCTGCTGAAGCAGAAGCAGACCAACCGCTGGAAGACCACCAAGGCAACTGCCGAAGCCGTTTATGCACTTCTGCTTGACGGCACAAGCATTCTCGGCGAAACCGATTACCCGACAATCACCCTTGGCGACAAGACCATCGACCTTGCCACCGAAAAGACCGAAGACGGCACCGGCTACTACAAAAAAGCTTGGAAGAAGGACGAGATGGAAAACTCGTGGAGCGAAGTTTCGGTCACCAAGTCCGACAGCACAGTGGCTTGGGGAAGCATCTACTGGCAGTACTACGAGGACATCGACAAGATAAAGGGCTTCGAGGACACCCCGCTGAAGATTCGCAAGGATTTGTTCGTCAACCGTGTGGAGAACGGCAAGGAAGTCATTGTGCCGATTACGCAGGAGAATGCCAATCTAAAGGTCGGTGACAAGGTTACAGTCCGCATCGAAATCGAAGTTGACCGCAATATGGAATATGTCCACCTGAAGGATATGCGTGCATCAGCCTTTGAGCCAACAGAAAAACTTTCGGGCTACAGGTTCAAGCACTCGCTGGGATACTACCAGTCGATAAAGGACGCATCGGTAAACTTCTTCATCGATATTCTTCCAAAGGGTACATACGTGTTTGAGTATCAGGTTATCGCTACGCAGAAGGGCAACTTCTCGAATGGCATAACGACTATCCAGAGCATGTACGCGCCCGAATATACAAGCCACAGCACGGGAATAAGGGTAACGGTGGAATAATTTACAATTGGATTTGTCAATTTGATGGATTTGATTAATTGTTGTCCGCTAAAATAGATTGTTATCAATTCTAAGATTATCAATTAGTTACACTAAAAACAAAAAAAGGGTTCATCATTTACTTGCTTCGCTACGTGAGCTAAAGATACGGTAGTTAGTCGAAACAGGCGATACGGCACGCGCCTGTTGGGAACGATAACAAAGTTTACGCCTGAAAACGGCTATCCCACGACTTTCTATCGTGTTGATAATGGCAACGAAACACGCTATGTTTCTGCCGGGGAAGTTTTGGTGTCGGACGACAAGACCAAAGTCGCGGAAAAAAGCGAGGTGAAAGGAAAGAACTTCGTTGAGGGCTGCACCGTTTTGCCCGAATGGCACTAGAAAATAAGTCACTGCGCGAGAAAAAATACAAATTGATACAAATCTTTCAAATATATTTGTTCAATTTAACTTCGTTGAGGGATTTGCTGGGCTTAATTCAAATGTAATATATTAAATCGGCTTATAGCTTTTGTGGTGATTCCGACAACTTTTTTATTTCTACAATAAACTTCTCGGTTGGTTCTACCAAAGAAACAACATCGTCTTCGGACAATGTATATGAATCGTTGTAGTCACCTGTGAGCCGTAACGAAAAAAGTCTATTGTATAATTTCCCTAATTCGGCATCCACAATATTTGTCTTAACGAACTTCATACCAAACATCTGGATTACACCATTGTGTGTTTTGACGGAAATTTTATTCGCCAATAACAAAGCTGATACCGCATAATAAGCAGCATAATTAAGTATATTTGCTATTACTTCCCAGTATTTCAGTTCAATATTGCCCTTCGCCTGCTCCAAAGTCCTGATTGCCTTTTGGAACTTATATTCAACCATTACCTTCCTTTCTATCTCGTTCAGCCCCATAGTACAATTCCGTCTTTTGTTACATTCTTATAAAAGAGTGTGTTACTGCTATTTTGCCAATCGGTCTTGGTATATAGGATTGGATTCACGATAGCATCGACATCCCATCCTGCCGCACGAATAGGATATGCAATATTATCGTAATCGCTAAGAAGTACGCGCTGACTGTCCAACAACACAAGTATATCCCAGTCAGACTCCTCGTTTGCATCGCCCCGCGCCTGCGAACCGAACAATACGACCTTTGAACCCGTAGGGACAACATTCCGTGCGGTTTCCGTCAGCATCTTTATTATCGTTTCTCGCGACATATGCCAATCCAACTTTAACTCTGCAAATTTAACAAATAAATGATTTGACAAGGAAATAATTTTGATGCTTAACTTCGTTGAGGGCTGCGTTCTGCCTGTAGGCACTAAAAGATGAAGTCGCTGCGCGAGAAATCTTACAAATTGATACAAATCCTACAAATTTTATTTGCAGACTGGGATATTTGAATCTTATTTGTTGAATTTCTGCCACTTGTGGCACTATAGAGGGAGTCGCTTCGCGAGAACGGCGAAGCCCTCAACGAAGTTAAATCATACAAATTGAAACAAATATTTCAAATCTTTTTTGTTTGATTGCTCACTGCGTGTCGCGAGCTAAAGGTTTGGAATAGATTTGTTCAATTTCTGCCCGTTAGGGCACTAAAAAAACAAAAAAAGGCGTATGTGTCAAAAAGAGACCTGAAATTGCCATAAAAATGTTATAAGTGTCAAAAAGAGACCCAAAACAAGGGTGAACTATTTCTTTTTCAAAGGCTTATGGGCTTTCAAAAAGTCTTGGATAAACACTTTCCTACGTT
>JAGCNN010000002.1 GCA_017645925.1 Bacteroidales bacterium | reverse complement strand
TGTGCCGCCAACCGAATTTCCAACATAACTTATACATTTTGCAGTATAGGCTGGCAACCATCTTTGGGGATACTTGGCAAACAGCAGAACAGCGGCAACCGTAAACTTGCCATCGGGACGAATAAAGCGCAAATTTCGCAATAGTCCTTCTACTCCAAGACCCCTCACAACAAAATGCGCCATTTCTTCCAAAGTATAATCGCGCAAATTCAGTTCGTTTATGCCTCTATTCTCCATCACGACAGAAAAGCGGTTGAACAGATATTTCTTGACAACCTGTTCGTCCAAATCGTTGATGCCTATATCGTTGACAGTCGCCTCATCGGGAGCAAAATTGCCACATTGACTCATCATCTCTGCCAGTTCCGCATTGTCAAACACCTTGCGCTTGTCGGCTCCATTCTTTACCCACACAACACCCTTGTTATCGTGGTAGGGTTTGTTCAGTCCTTCCTTTACTGTTGCGACAACGATACTGCCACCATCAACAGCTACGGTTTCAATGTCTAGCAGGATACTTGGCACAACATTTTCTGATGCCATATTTCCCAAAAGACTTGTTGTCTCTTGTGCTTCTTGGTATGACAAAGGATTTATTTCTCCGCTTTTATCATTGATGCCGACAACTAGCAAACCTCCGTGCGTATTGCTGAATGCCACAAGTTCACACCCCGAATCATATTTGTCGGAAATGCGTTCCTTGAACTGCACCTTGGTTTCTTCGCCTTGATTTCTAAGCCGCAATATTTCCTCTGCTTTCATACCGCAAATTTGAAAATCACTACAAAATTACGAAAAATTTTCCATATTGAAATTGTTGAGGCAAAAATGTGATGCTTATTATCTGCTGTTAACTCATTTTCCGAATCACTTAGCAGCAAGTTATATGGTGTAATTTACAGAGAGAATATTTTCGGTTTCCTGACCAGACGGTTCATGTCGTCAAGCAAGGCAGCAATATTTACGATTGACTATTTTTTGAAATATAGCAAAAAAGACCAACAGTCTTGCTGTCTCACAGGCTAACAGCCAAACGGCTTCAAGCCTTCTCGCCTTTTCGCCCCTAAAAAATCGTAAATCGTAATTCCAAAATCGTAAATAATCCTTATCTTTGTCCCGTAAAATTAACACGAAGTCGAACTTAATACATTACGCCTATGTAACATAGCGAAGATTTTTGATTTGTAAACAATTGTTTTTAAAATAAAAAAGCGTTTTTGCTTTTGTTCTTGGCGGAAGGAATCTGGAAAATTTCTGAACACAATCAAGAGGAAGTGAAAATGCTCGCGGATAATCCGTGGGCTTTTCTTATTTGATTGTTAGGCATTTTCCAGAGCCGCTTCCCCAGATAAGAGTTAATCGAAGCCCACTTTTTATTTGCGTATTTTGAAAACTGCCATTGGGGGCTTATGGCGAAAAAATAAGTAATTTTATGAATCTTAGGAAGTTGATTTTGTTGTTGGGAATTATGCTGTATGCAAGTTGTGCTTTTTCCCAAGATTTGTTTGTGTGTGGTTTAACTGTTGATTTAAGTGCAGATATTGAAAACTATTCGGATTTTTCTTGGTTTTGTGCTGATGTCAATGGAACTTTTTCCGATAAGCATAATGCAACCACAACATTCACCAGCTACAGGTATGCCTCAAATATAAAATTCTATTACAATGCCAGTGTTGATGGAGAAATAGTTTCGGATACAATT
The DNA here is from genome assembly GCA_017645925.1 of Bacteroidales bacterium. Classification (GTDB taxonomy): domain Bacteria; phylum Bacteroidota; class Bacteroidia; order Bacteroidales; family ML635J-15; genus Bact-19. Next base: position 1,628 of record JAGCNN010000002.1, on the reverse strand, counting down.
TATGTTACATTCATTGAGCCACCTACAGCAGTAATTAGTATGAATTCAGGTGATACCATAACTTGTGGTCTTTATTTCGGAGGCTGGGGTATCCTGCGTGCCGAAGACCCTGGCGATGGCATAAATGGCTACTGGTACGAGGAGAACCCCTCGACCCAGTTCGGAGAGGACAACCAGACGGTAAACAGTACTATAACCGATGTTACCGTATCAAACTACGGACGTCACGACTTCTACTGGATAGAATACACAGGTACGGAAGACAACCCCGATATGTGTAGGGATACTGCAGGTCCTTGGACAATTAATTTCGTAGAGCTGCCAACAGCACAGATTAGGGATAGTATTTTGACATTCTGTTCATACGACGGACAACTCCACGCTGATTTTAATGGTATAGGCGAGGGCATGTGGAGTACAAATGTTTCACATAACATACTGACCTTTGAAGATAGAAGCAATCCCAATACTATTATTCACACTACTTTATTGAATAGCGGAAATACACAATATCCGTACTATGAGATTTACTGGACTGTATATAATACCGTATATTGTAGCGATTATGATACGGCAAAGGTATTTTTCTCCCGTTATCCGCTAGATTCAGTAAGGGTTATTCCACCTAAATGCTATGGCGAAGCGGCAATTATAACCGCCTACGATGAAACATTACCCAGTTATGAATGGGAATATACCGGCGGAACACTTGATAGCGTTGTGACAAATTCATCAGGAGGTGCCTACCGTATTTTTGTTCATTGGGAGAGAGGAAACAGTCATGTTGTCGCTCTGGCTTCAACCAATCAGAATGAGTGCCGTTCGGCAGCAATAATAGAAGAACCTGTTCCTAATTATAGGTATCGTATATACGATGATCCTTGTGCACTTGGCAAGGGCAGCATAGAGTTTCTCGATACCACAGGCGTATATGCATTCTTCTGGACAGATACGGATGTCGGTCCAGTCATTACCAATCCAGACATGGGATATCCGATAACCGATTATAGAGTGTACGATCTCCCTGCAGGCAGATATACCGTCCGTGCCGATTATCAGACATTCAATAGTGATTATATAACTAGTTACCAGCATTATTTTGGCAACTATGCTTGTAGTGATTTTCTAACATTGGGGATTGACACGGCGAGCATTGAGGCGGAAATAGCGGTAAACAGCAATGTTGACAATCTTGTGGCTCCGTATGCCAGCAGGGTGTATTTTACAAATACAACACATTACAACGGACACATGGGAAACACAATTTGTGAATGGCATTTTGGAGACGGAGATGTCGAAAATTATTGTGGATATTATTATGTTCATGACTATACCGAATCTGGATGCTATAATCCTTATCTTATAGTAATGAGTGGAGATTACCCCGAATGCCGCGATACCGCTTTTATAGACGAGTGCCTGTTTGTTCGCAACGATATTCCAGATTACTTTTACGACAATATCAATGTCTTCCCTAATCCCGCAAACGACCTCCTCAACATCACATCATCGGAAGCAATTTCAGAAATCGAGATTGTAAATGTGATGGGACAAGTTGTAAAACGCATTGAGGTAAACAGCGACAATGCGATTTGCAATGTGGAAGATTTGACAAGTGGGGTGTATGT
>JAGCNN010000195.1 GCA_017645925.1 Bacteroidales bacterium | reverse complement strand
GTTGTTTCCGTATAGAGAAACAACATCAAGTCCCGTCTTTTCATCCTTTCCGCTATCTACTTTCTGACCAGCATCGGCAGTGCCACGAAAACCATGTTCGGGACAAAATGCCTTGACCACATTCACTCCGTCCTTAATCAGCATATCGGCAAGATGAAGCGTATCGATTATGCTCGCCTGGTTGGCTACAATTGCAACCTTCTTACCTTCAAGCACAGGCAGATACAAGTCAACGTTGTATATTCCAGGAAAAATGGGAAGCGCCTCGACCCTATTGGGAGTCTCGGTCGGCACATCAACGGCTTGGTTCTCGAGTGCTCCTGCATTTCCGCATGAGGAAATCACAAGCGCAGCAAACATTACCGCCAGAACAGAAATTTTCATATAAATTCCAATTAATTTTACAAAATTATGTCAAAATAAAACATCAAGCATCGGCATATCATAAAGTTAATAACAAAGTGGTGTTATTTGGCACAAAGAATTTTGCAAGCTGAATATCATTATCAACACTAGGCGCATCAATATGGTATTATGGGGCAAAAACAATCCACACGAACTACCTTCCATCAAACAATCTCAAAACAAAATAAAAAGCATCTTCTTTTACACACAATAAAACAACAATGTAATTCGTTATACAAAAAATTGATAATATATGGATACCAGATTTTCAACAACATTTAGCATGCTCTGCATAATTATGCTGGCATTTGCCACATCGTGTAGCAACAAAAGTGAAAAAATGTCGGATAGCGACTATGTAAACCTCGCTCAGGAAAAGATTGACAATTGCAAGTCGGGACACATTAGGATGAAATATTCTCACAGGTTCGACAATGAGCCGAGGTCGAGAGAATCTGTGTTCGACATCGAATTCTATTTCATGAAGGATAGTACTGGCAGCGTAAAGTCATTCTATTCAACAGTTAAGTACGACACAGTTAACACGGAAAACTTGTTTTTCAACGATACAGTTACCTCTTTGGACAATGGAGCAATATCAAGATGCTTGTACTTCCCAACACAGCCACAGTATTATGAATACAAGTGGGTTAAGAATGGCAATCTCACAAAAATCTTTGGATACGACAGCATTTCGTGTACCGACACCATAATAAACCAGAACATGGCAGCAATAATATCGGCCGACAAGTACAACGAAACGGGTTCCGTATTCCGCACACACGAACATTGCTCCTACATTATTGGAACCGACGGAACACTGTACGCAACCACATACTGCTACGAAGAACTAATGTTGCCCAACGCAACGTCCGCGTACAAGCACTACTACGACCACATAGACATCGAGGAGATTACGCTTTACAATGAAATAAACCCAGACATCGAAAGCTTGATAAACAACAAGCGTTCCGAATTGTCAAGTTTCACGAAACCCGAAACAACGCTTAGCACCCGTCCAAATGACGATTCAAACGAACTCACAATAGAACCCAAGCCCTTCCCAGAAAAAGCCTACAACTGGCAACTGCCGACATATAACGGAGACTCACTATCATCGATAGACATAAAGTCAAAGATAATGTTTGTAGGATTCTACGATTTAACCGATCCATTTTCTATCACAGAAGAAATTTTTGCCCTGCACTGCATGAAACTAATCGACAGCACATACAACGACAACGATGTATGCGTAGTTGGATTCAACATTGGTGACAAGGAGGCCGACAAGGCGAGAGCCATATTGGAATCGGGAGACATCAAATTCAACAATGCGATGGGAAATAGTCTAGCTCAGCAATACAACTTGAATTCTTGCCCATACTTTTTGATAATCGACTGCGCCACAAACAAAATATTATATCACCAACGAGGTTCGTTCGGCTACGAAAACTATGGAGCTAACGAATATATGAAGGTGATTGACGAAGCATTGGAGAGGATAAAGGGATAAACGAAAAGCACGAAAGGCCAGCTAGCAAAAAAACTCACAATCCGACAAAAGGCAATCATGCCGACTAGCAGATTTGCCCACCACAAACGCTAAGGACATTATGTCCTTAACGTCCTTATTATGTGGTGGGCAAGAAAAACTGCAACTATCGGGAATCCTCCATAACAAACACCTATATAATAATACCCCACACAATTAAACAGGAAAAAATCACGCAAACATCACCAATAACAACGACTTACGGAAAGATTGTTCTTTTGTTCAAAAAAAGTGATTTAAAACATTTGCCCTTTAAAAATAAAAGTCGTACTTTTGGGAAAATTTTTAACAAAACAAACTTAATAATATTATGGCAAAAATCAGAGGAGCCGTTAAAGTTGACACCGAAAAGTGCAAGGGCTGCAGCGTTTGCTTGGGTGCTTGTCCTATGGGTGTCCTTGATCTGGCAAAAGAAGTGAATGGTAAGGGGTACAACT
>JAGCNN010000194.1 GCA_017645925.1 Bacteroidales bacterium | reverse complement strand
GTCATCCCTTGCAGTGAATCCCATTGCAAAAACAAACACAAATAAAATTGCTGTTATTTTTTTCATATACATATAATTATTTTTGTTATTTACTTTTTATATTTCTCCAATCCTTCATTAAGGAATTCCATAAATTCCTCGGCATTAGTGTTGTACGACATCGGTTTTGTAAGCACCTGACCTTCGGGACTTACAACCACATAGTACGGCTGAGTGTTGCACTGGAAGTTGACAATCTGGATGTCGGCATTCACCTCGCCCAAAGTCTTCTTCACCTTGCCGTCGTTCGATGAAGTAAACTGTTCTTCTACTGGCACTTCAACCGATTTTTCATCGACATAAAGGGCTGTCATCACAAACTCGTTGTTGAACTTTTCAGCAATCGACTTGTTTGCCCATATTTCGGCCTGCATCTTCTTGCAGTTTGCACACGAATGTCCTGTGAAATAGAGGATTACTGGCTTGTCTTGTGCCTTTGCGCACTCAAATGCCTGCTTGTAGTCGAAATATGCATTAACACCGTATGCTGTATGCATTGACTCTGAATACTTTGGAGTTCCGCACAATGCACCTTCGGAAGCAGCACCGCCATCGTCGGCAAGGTTGAAATTCTGCGTAGTCATCGGTGGAAGCAAGCCCGATACAGCCGAAAGATTTGCACCGAACATACCTGGGAACAAATAAAGAGCGAACACAAAGAACGCCGATTCCAGAATCATACGGAAGAAACCGACAGTCTTGACCTCGCTGTCCATTTTGAAACGAAGTTTACCAAGAAGGTAAAGTCCGCACAAAACACTGATTACAATCCAGATGGCAATGTAAAGTTCGCGGCTCATAATGTCAAGGTGGTAGTTCTGGTCGATGTTGGAGAAGTACTTGAGTGAGAATGCCAAGAGGCAGAAGCCCATTACGACCTTCACCGAGTTCATCCATCCGCCCGACTTAGGCAGCTTCTTAATCCAGTTTGGTGCAATTGCCAGAATTGTAAACGGCAAAGCAAAACCAAGTCCGAATCCCAACATTCCGATTGTAGGTTCAAGTACATTGCCGCTTGCAGCCTTTACCAGCAAAGCCCCAACAATAGGACCTGTACAACTGAAACTTACGATTACCGTTGTGAGCGCAAGGAAGAAAGATGCGAAAACACCACCCTTGTCCACCTGCTTGTCGCTCTTGTTTGCAAGCGAAGTAGGCAGTATGATTTCGAACATACCGAAAAGCGAAGCTGCAAACACAACAAACAACGCAAAGAAAATCAAGTTTGGAATCCAATGCGTACTAAGCACGGTTGTCAATCCAGCACCTGCATTTGTAAGCGATACGATAACACCTATAATAGTATATAGGAACATTATTGAGATTCCAAAAATCAACGCCTTGAGCACAGAATTGAACTTGCTTGATTCTCCCTGCATGAAGAAGCTGATTGTCATTGGAATCATCGGGAACACACATGGCGTTAATATTCCAAGAATACCGAAAAGCAGCGACAGGAAGAAGAACGCCCACATAGAACCGTCTTCGGTAGTTTCATCTGCAAATTCGTTCTGCGAAACTATAAGCGGTGTACCTCCTTTGTCCGACTTTTGTTCGGCGACTTCTGCTACAACTGAATCCGTTGATGTTTCAGTCTCAACTTCATTGTCAACAACTTCGGCGGTATTTTCTTCTGTAGCAACAGGCTCAGCAGAAGTTTTTTCCGGTTCAGGAGTTTCCTTCTTTGGCAGGTCAATGTTGAATTTTGCATCGGCACTTACAGGAAGGCACTGACCATCCTCGAAACAAGCCTGACCGTTAAGTTCAGCCTTGACAGAGAATGAAGCATCCGCCAAAACCTCAATTTTCTGCTTAAAGGTGGCCTTCTTGGTAAAATACTTCACATTTACCATGAAAACATCATCATATTCGGCAGTTGGCGTTGGTGATTCGGATGTTGTTCCTACCAACTTGTACTTGTCCGACTTCGTGTACTTGATTTCAAGAGGCATAGGTCCACCAGCATCAAAATGCTGTGAATAAAGATGCCACTTGTCCTCGATAGTTGCTGTCATTACAAGGTTAAATTCCTTGTCGGAAATCTTTTCGGTCGAGAATTTCCATTTTACAGGCTCGGCCATCTGCGCGAACATAATCGTAAATGTAAATAACGCAGTAACAGCCAATAACAATTTTCGCAAAAAATTCATAAAACGTTTTATATTTGAGAAATGCAAAGTTACAAAAACATTTGGACTTGCAAGAAAATGAAAAACGAAATTACCTAAAATGTACTCGCTTTATTTTCAATCATTTGAAGCAGCACTACTTTCCAATGCAAAACTTTGAGAATATGCTGCCAAGCACCTCATCGGAACTGATTGCACCTGTTATCTCGCCAAGATGATAGTTGGCTTCGCGCAAATCCTGTGCAATAAAATCCGAAGGCACTCCATCATAAATGGATTTCTTTGCCGAAAGAAGCAGATTTCTTGTCGCCTCAAGCGATGAAATATGGCGCACATTGGTTATAATCACATCCGAAGTCTCTGGCTTTAGCGACTGCACATATTGCACCAACTTACGGCACAAAGCATCCACATTAGTCCTGTTGAGAGCCGAAATGCAAATTGAATCCTCGCCATACCTACATTTACCATCGCTCAAGTCAGACTTGTTCAACACAACAAACAATTTGGCATCGGAACCAATTTCATTTACTATTGAATTAAATATCAAATCATTATGACTATCATCCGCCGATGCATCAAGGACAAGCAGTGCAATCCGAGCAGATTTAAGCCTTTCGTAAGTGCGCCTTATGCCAAGTTCTTCGACCTCGCTCCCAGCCTTTCGTATTCCTGCCGTATCTATAAAACGGAACCTTATGCCCTCAAGCACAAACTCTTCTTCCACAGTATCCCTCGTAGTTCCTGCTTCAGATGAAACAATGGCTCTGTCCTCGTGCAAAAGAACATTCAACAAGGTCGATTTTCCAACATTTGGTTCGCCGACTATCGCAACCGGCACACCTGACTTCACGGCATTGCCATATTTAAAACTTGAAATCAGCACATCTGTTTCGTTGCATATATCGTCGATGAGACTAACAAGCTTCGTACGGTCGGCAAACTCAACATCTTCTTCCGAAAAATCAAGTTCGAGTTCCAGCAAAGCCGTCAGTTCCAACATTCTGGCTCGCATTTCGGCAATCTTTGACGACACCTTTCCCTTCAGTTGAGACAACGCCACACGATGCGACTCGGCACTACTGCTTGAAATAAGGTCGGCCACCGCCTCCGACTGCGACAAGTCCATCTTGCCGTTGAGAAACGCCCTCTGCGTAAATTCACCCGGACGTGCAAGCACAGCTCCAAAATGCACCAATGCTGCAACAATCTGTTGTTCAATGTATTCAGAGCCGTGACAATATATCTCCACCATGTCCTCACCAGTGAAAGACGATGGAGACACAAACTTTGCAAGCATAACCTCATCGAGCTGCATTCCTTTTTCATCGCAAATGCTTGTATAAAGCATTTTGCGCGGTTCGGCAATACGAAAAGCATCGCGGCGCACGACAATATTTTCCGCCACGGAAAACGAATCCCGTCCGCTTACCCTGACGATACCTACAGCTCCCATTCCCGAAGCAGTAGAAATGGCACATATTGTTGTTTCAAATGTCATTCTCTGAAATTTCTGCAAAAGTAATCATTTTAATTTCATTATTATCCGCTAAATCAAGCGTTGTCACAATTTTTGTTTTGCTGTCGCGACAAAAATATGCGCCAACGCCACATTATGCATACATTATTCTATATGTATGCAACCTCTCTGAAGTTGATATGTTCTTTACAGAACTAAGCCCTCACATACGGACATTACTACAAGGATTTCTAAAATTTTAAGCGGACACCGATGTTTTAATTTATACGTTTGCCCCTTTTATCATCTTATACTGGCACATCTGCAAGTTTCCGTTCCCATCCCTAAGATGCATTCCATTACCCTGACAAAAACGCCACACTTTGCATTCGCGACATTCGCCAGTACGCATCCATTTGCGGTTGCGGAATTTTTCAAAACGTTTTTCCCATACCTCCCAGAACGAATCGGCATATATATTACCTTGATTATAGTCGCTCCTGATACTCAAGCACCCCGAAATTGCACCATCGGCACGAATAGAAGCGACATTAACACCCGAACTGCAATTGAAATAACGACTACGTACTTCACCTTCGTAATTACCTAGGAACCCATCACAAGCGTAACTAACATCAATCTTTCCTTCCAAGCGTGTCAACTTTATGAAATCCATCATCTTGACAAAATCTTCGTTGCTCAGGCGAAGTTCAGGTTCATTTACAGCCCTTCCAGATGGAAATACGCTGAAAAGCCTCCACTTGGGCACTCCTTTTTTTATGAGGAAATCGCAGAATTCTGGCAGGTAGCCTATTGTCCGCTTATTGACACAGCTAATAACATCCCACGTCAACCCTTTGTGCTGCTTCAGTGCTTCAATGGCATTGGTCGCCCTGTCAAAACTTTCGCTGTGCCCACGCATCCAGTTATGGTCATCGCGAAAACCATCAAGGCTTATGGCAATCGACCGAAGTCCACTCTTTACAAGTTCTTCCAGTTTTTCCTCGCTGAGCAACATCCCATTTGTAACCATTCCCCAAATAAAACCGCGCATTGTTATTGCTCGCCCACATTCGGCAATATCGCCACGCATAAGCGGCTCTCCGCCCGTTGTTATCACCATTATGTCGTATGGCGAAACATGCAATCTTATATCATCCAGAACCTTGGCGAAGTCCTCAAGCGGCATATCTTTCTGCTGCGAAACAACACGGCAATCGCTTCCACAATGACGACAATTTATATTGCATCGCAAGGTACATTCCCAAAACAACTGGTGAAGATGATGCTCGTCGGCACGAAGCGACAATACTGCCCTGTTTAACTCAAGCGACAACCGTTTGTATAAGGAAAATTCCGACACTTCCTTCCTTTTCTATTTTAAATTTTCCAGATTGCGAATCTCCAAGTTCACTTTTTCGAGAGCATTTGACAATGAATCACGGCGTTCTGTCATTTTTGAGGTCTTTTTCCTATACTTGTCAATTATCTCCGGTGAACCGTAAACCTTAGCCCCTGACCTATTATTTATCGTCTCGTCAATCTCGCGAAGCCTTTCTTCCAACGACTGCTTTTTATTTTCAAGTTCACCAACAAGCACTTTCTGAAGTGAATCCGCCTCGAAACGCAACTCTCTTGTATGCTCGCTGTACCGCTGCATAACCTCAGGCGAACCGTAAACGCACGACATTTCCCTATCCCTGATTATCCTGCGCAAATCTTCAATCCTTTTGTACAAATCGGCAGTTTTGGTGTCAATGGTATCGGGAGATGCCATTTTCTCGGCCATGCCATCATTGTCATTACTATCCGGCAAATTCTGCCCATCAACATTACTATCCGATGTTCTTCGCGAAGAAGTACATGCTGCCACAAAAGCTGCCGCCAATGCCAGTATCCCAATCCATGTACGCTTAAACAATCTCATGCCGTTCAATTTTTACGATTTGCAAACTTAATGAAAAAAACAATTCTATTCCACACTTATCTTACAACAAGTTCTTCCGCCACCCTTCTAGCCTCCTTGTCGGTCGCGAAACACGAATCAATTGTTATCCTGCTTTCAAAAGGCAATTTTTCAAGCGTCGATTCCAAGATTTCAGGAATACGCATGAATCCTATGCGACCTTTGAGGAATGCATCTACAGCAATTTCGTTGGCGGCATTCATTATGCACGGAGCATTTCCGCCCTCGAAAAGGCAATCGTATGCAATCCGCAAACAACGGAAAGTCTCAATGTCAGGCTTTTCAAACGTCAGATTACAGCCATTTTCAAGGAAAGAGAAGCGATTTTTGGGAGAATATGTTCTGTTTGGATAGTCGAATGCATATTGTATAGGAATACGCATGCTAGGAGCACCAATCTGCGCCTTTATCGAAGCATCCGAAAACTCAACCATAGAATGCACTACCGACTGGCGATGCACGAGCACCTCTATTTTGTCGGCAGGAATTCCAAACAGCCAATGAGCCTCTATGACCTCGAAACCCTTGTTCATAAGCGATGCGGAATCAATAGTTACCTTGCTTCCCATTTTCCAGTTGGGATGATTCAAAGCCTGGGCTGCTGTTACATTTTTCAAGAAATTGACATCCTTGCCAAAAAACGGGCCTCCCGAAGCTGTTAGAATCAACTTTTCCACATCGTCGATATTCTCGCCACGCAGACACTGGAAAATTGCCGAATGCTCGGAATCAACAGGCACAATGCACGCCGATTTGCTTTCCTTTAATTTGTCACAGATAATGCTTCCGCCAACTACAAGAGTCTCCTTGTTGGCAAGCGCAACCACCTTCCCAGCCTCAATAGCCCTGATTGTAGGCAAAAGTCCAGCGAAACCAACCATTGCCGCAAGAACCATATCCACACAATCCATTGCCACAACATCAAGTATAGCCTCTGCTCCCGCATAAACCTTTATCGGCAAGTCGGCAAGAGCATCGCGCACCTCAGGAAATTTATCTTTGTTTGCAATTACGACAAAGTTCGGTTCAAACTCACGAGCCTGACTTATAAGCAATTGTGCATTATTATTGGCGACAAGCACCTCGGCGGAAAACTTGTCGGGATAATCGCGGATAATATCCAAGGCTTGAGTTCCAATTGAACCCGTAGAGCCGAGAACCGCTATATTTTTCTTTTTCTGTTCCATTAAAATTCTATGTATTCGGTTGGATTCAAAGGTTCCCCGTTAAGCCACAATTCAAAATGCAAATGCGGACCGCTGGTATTTTCACCCGAATTTCCGTATATGGCAATTTGCTCTCCCTGACGAACTTTCTGCCCTTCCTTCACAGAAGGATTTTCGCAATGCTTGTAAACCGACAAAATACCATTCGCATGCTGCAAAATCACCGAGTAGCCATTTTCTATCGTATAGTTGCTTTCTATTACAATTCCCGGCAGCACTGCAAAAATCGCCACATCGGCCGTAGGTGCAATGTCAATTCCATAATGCTTATGAACCTTGTCAAAATCATTCACAATGATTCCTTTCATCGGCACGAAAAGGCTTGGCACAATGTCATTCTTGTTTACAACATTCACATTATCAGTTTCTTCGTAACGCTGACGCGGCTTGGTCGGATCATTGAATTCACGAATCTGCTCATCGGTAAGATTTCCCACCGGCACTGCAAAATCGGCATCTACAGGCACTTCGGAAAAAATTATGTCGCGTATCATATTAAGATACTCCTCGCGGGCATCAAGTTCAACAGAAAGGCTGTCAACCCTCTCGGCATTGGCATAAATAAGCTCAAGCGTCTGCCTGTCGGGATAGCCCGGCACCAAATATTTCAGCGGCGTATATACTACAAGCAACGAAACTACTGCAAAGATAATCACAAACATAGCTACAATCACAAGCAAAAAGCCCATTTTGTTAAGATGAATCTTCTTCAGCACCTCGAAATTGCCATCACGGTATATCACCAATTGATAAGGCCGTGTAAGCCAAGCCCAAAAACTATGTTTCTTCTTTTCCGCCATTGTAAAACTTTGTGCGCAAAAGTAATAATTATTTACGACTTGGTAATTTTAGATTTCATATTGATTTTCAAAAGAAATTCAGTGCACTACGAATCTTTGAATTTTTGACCACGTTTAAACCTTTATTCTTTGAATTATTGTATTATCTTTGCAAAAATTTTTTAATACGAAATGAGTAAATTTTCAATAATTGAAGACACACAGAAACTGCTTGAAGTTATCAATCAGGCAATTCTTGACAAAAAAGGAGAAAACGTAATCAACATGGACTTGCAATCCATTGAAAACCACATTACAAAGTATTTCGTTATTTGCACAGCAAACTCGGTAATACATGCCAACACACTCGCCGACTACATCAGATACCAGACACGCGGCACGCTGAAGGAAAGACCTTGGAAGGAAGAAGGTTTTGAAAACAGCGAGTGGATATTGATGGATTACGTTGACATCGTTGTTCATATTTTCCTGCCCGAAGCACGCGACTTCTACAAACTTGAACAGCTGTGGGCTGACGCAGAAACCAAAATCATAGAAAATAAATAGCAAAGAAATGGAAGAAAACAAAGGATTCAAGCCAAGCAACAACCAAGGCACACCTCAAAACAACAATCAGGGAGGCAAGTGGCGGATTATAATATACATCGTAATAATAACCGTACTTATTGGTATAATGTTCATCGACTTTGGCGGAAGCTCAAACGAAATAAACTGGAACAAGTTTGAGAACGAAATGCTTGCAAATCACTATGTAGAAAAAGTAGTAGTTGTAAACCGCGAACGAGCAGACATTTACCTCAAGCCCGAAAGCCTCGACAAGGTCAGCAATGCATCACGCGGAAGCGGTCTTTTTTCTGGCCCTACACCAGCATTCTACTTCAACATTGGCGACGTAGAAAGTTTTGAAACTAAACTTGCCGAAGCACAAAAGGATATCCCAAAGGAGGAACGCGTACCTGTTGAATACAAGACCGAACACGACTATCTCGGCTCAATCATAAGCTGGATTCTTCCCATTGTGCTGATACTTGCACTTTGGTGGTTCGTATTCAACCGCATGAGTGGTGGAAGCGGTGGTGGACAAATATTCAACATCGGCAAATCAAAAGCACAAGTTTTTGACAAGGAACGCAAAGTGAAAGTCAACTTCAAGGATGTTGCCGGACTTGAAGAAGCCAAAGTGGAAGTAATGGAAATTGTCGATTTCCTCAAGAATCCAGAAAAATACACAAAACTCGGTGGTAAAATTCCTAAAGGCGCATTGCTGGTAGGCCCTCCGGGAACAGGTAAAACCTTGTTGGCAAAGGCTGTGGCAGGTGAAGCCGATGTTCCGTTCTTCTCGCTCAGCGGTAGCGATTTCGTTGAAATGTTCGTCGGTGTAGGCGCATCGCGTGTACGCGACCTCTTCCGTCAGGCAAAAAGCAAGGCCCCATGCATCATCTTCATTGATGAAATTGATGCTATTGGACGCGCACGTGGAAAGACGAATAGCTTTAGCAGCAACGATGAAAGGGAAAACACCCTTAACCAACTTCTTACCGAAATGGACGGATTCGACACCAACAGCGGTGTTATAATCCTTGCAGCAACCAACCGCGCCGAAATCCTTGACTCGGCACTTATGCGTGCAGGCCGTTTCGACCGTCAAATCCACCTTGAACTACCAGATGTAAAGGAACGCGAGGAAATTTTCCAAGTGCACACCAAAAACCTAAAGATGTCGCCAAGCGTAAAGATTGACTTCCTTGCAAAGCAGACACCAGGTTTCAGCGGTGCTGACATCGCCAACGTTTGCAACGAAGCAGCACTTATCGCAGCACGAAACGACAAGAAGGAAATTGACAAGCAGGACTTCCTTGATGCCGTTGACCGAATAATCGGCGGATTGGAAAAGAAGAACAAGATTATTTCGGAAACCGAAAAACGCACAATCGCCTACCACGAAGCAGGACACGCAACCGTAAGCTGGCTTCTCGAATATGCAAACCCGCTGCTGAAAGTTACTATTATCCCACGAGGAAAGGCTCTCGGTGCAGCATGGTACTTGCCCGAAGAACGCTCAATAACTACCAAGGAGCAACTTCTTGACGAAATGTGCGCAACCTTGGGCGGACGTGCAAGCGAAGAAATCAACTTCGGCAAAGTGTCAACAGGCGCGCTCAACGACCTTGAACGAGTTACCAAGCAGGCAATTGCAATGGTTTCGTTCTACGGAATGAGCAGCGACATAGGCAACCTATCCTACTACAATTCAACCGACGACTACGGATTCACAAAGCCATACAGCGACAAGACCGCCGAAAAGATTGACGCAGACGTGAAGGCTATGGTCGAGGAACAGTACGAACGCGCCAAGGAAGTGCTTCGCAACAATATGGAAGGACTTTCAAAACTTGCCGAAACATTGTTGGAAAAGGAAGTCATCTTCAGCGACGACCTTGAAAGGATATTCGGCAAGCGCAAAGGCGAAAACAAAGCCCTCGATGCTATAAACGAAGCTAAGGAACAGGAAGCCGCAGAAGCAGAAAACACTACTAACGAAGAAAACAATGAAGGACAACCAGAACAAGATGCCTGATCTCCTGAAACGTGTCATATTTGGAGCACTTTTCGTTGCAATAACATGCTTCTTTGTCTTGTTTTTGGAGGGTGCATTCTGCACATTTTACATGTTTTTGTGCTGCATCATTATGCTGGGCGAATTCATGAAGATGTTCAAGATGCCAACTTTAGACAGAATCTTGGTTACTATAATAGGTGCCTATTCGATATGTGCAGTCGAACTGTATCATCACGATTTTAATTGGGCCTTTATACCTCTTCTTGTTTTAATACTGACTTATTTCCTCGTTCATCTGTTTATAAACAAGACAAAGCAGGAGGACAACCTTGGAAAATCTTTTCTTGCCCTTATATACATTGCACTACCTTTCTGCATAGCCACATACCTCAGCCATATCGATTACCAAATGATAATGGCCATATTCCTGCTTATTTGGATGTCCGATTCAATGGCATATCTTGTAGGCTGCAAATTTGGCAAACACAAGATTTTCGAGCGCATATCGCCAAAAAAATCATGGGAAGGCGCAATCGGAGGATTTGTTTTTACAGTAGCCTCAGCGGCTGCACTTGGTGGCATTCTTTTCCCAAAAATGGGATTTGACGTATGGCAGCGAAGCATAGTAGGCGCAATTGTTGGCGTTGTAGGAATACTTGGCGACTTCATTGAATCAATGTTCAAGCGCAGCGCAGGTGTAAAGGACGCAGGCAAGATAATTCCCGGACACGGCGGTCTGCTTGACAGACTTGACAGCTTTATTTTTACAATTCCGTGGGTAGCTATAGCTGTTTGGCTAATAAGGACTTACTGGTGGTAAAATAGTCAAAGGAAAAAGTGGGTGTAGTTTTATGCTTGCAATGCAAAAAACCGAATCTCTCGAAGACGGATTTGTTTTTTATCCATCGCTGAAAGCGAACCTTTAGCTCGCGATACGAAGTGAGCATACCTTGATTGCCGCCTTGGCTGGTGAGCGTTAAGAAAATCGGTGGAACATAGCGTAAAAAATCAGTCTGTTTGAAGCCGGAGTGAAACGGAGGCAAGTTTCTGATTTTTAGCGAAGTGTAAGCGATTTTTAGCGAGACAGACGCAGCGGACATGGTTTTTTGTTTACTTTTTTGCCAACAATTGTCCAAAGACAATCATGAGCACCGCTGAAAATCAATTGTATGGGCGAATAAAAAAGTAAAAGCCCCCGCGGCTTGAGCGGAATGAAAAAACAGATAATCTTTTTTCTTTTATGTTTGACAGGATATTCTTATCGCTTAACCCCACTTGATATATTGGACTACCTGATAAAAATTGTATGGTTTGGAAAATCAAAACATCAGATTTAAAATATCTTCACTATTAATTCCCATAAAATAATCTTCGGGATTAACTTTCAAGAGTAAATCTGACACTGCATCCTTTTCGTGCCGCACACCTATTAATTGTTTTTCAAACCCGCCGACATCGCACTTCGCAAAGAAATCGCCATAAATCTTCAAATCCGAAATTATCCCCTTAACAATATTCATGTGAAGTTCTATATTTCCACCAGCCGTTCTTATCATCTTCGAGAACGAATATTTTGGCGAATGACCAAAATTCCATTCCCAAGTAGAATACTTTTCATCACGCAACTTCCTTATTGCAGCAAAATCTTCTTCAGTAAATTCATATATCTGGCAGTTTTCCTTTGTCTCCATAATATGCTTCATAATAAGGTCGGCAAACTGCAGAACCGTCATCGGCGACTTCAGATGCTCGCTGATGTTGGTAACACGCTTGCGCACCGATTTCACTGCTTTGTCCTCAAACTTCAGCGGATTTACTTTCAGCGCATTCGACATGTCCGTCATAGCCGTGTCAAACAGCAAAGTCCCATGATGCAACATTCGCCCGTTGCTTACACATTGCGCATTGCCAGAAAACTTGCGACCATCAATCATCAAGTCGTTACGACCTTCGAAACGGGCATCAACTCCAAGATTGTTCAGTACCTCAATTATTGGTTGCGTAAAAGTGCGGAAATTTCCTTTACTGTTGCTTTCAACAAATGTAAAATTCAGGTTCTGCAAGTCGTGAAACACTGCTCCTCCACCAGTCAGGC
>JAGCNN010000193.1 GCA_017645925.1 Bacteroidales bacterium | reverse complement strand
CGATAAGGTGTTCGCGTATGCGATAGTCGATGCCCTTGTAGTGTCCACAAAGGATTATAATGTTGTTCATCATGCTTATGCGGTTGGCTTCCTTCTGCTTCCACGGCTTGCCGTCGGGCGAAGTATAAATAACAAGGTCGTAGTTGCGCTGTTATTTCAAATCGTTGATGCAGTTGTAGATAGGCTCTATCATCATCACCATGCCAGCCTCACCGCCAAAGGCGTAGTCGTCTACCTGCTTGTGACGACCAAGGCCGTATTCGCGCAGGTCGTGGATATGAACTTCGACAATTCCCTTGTCGGTTGCCCGCTTGATTATAGAATTGTTCAGCGGTCCATCAAGGATTTCGGGCAAAACGGTTATAATGTCAATTCGCATAAGGCAGTTGTTTATATGTTTCTAGGTTTCTAAGTTTCTAAGTTTCAAGTTTCTAAGTTTCTATGGGCTAACGCCCGTTTCTATGGCTAAAGCCGTTTCTGGTTTCACGTTTCTGGTTCAAAGTTCAATGGCTGACGCCCGTTTCTAGTTTTTCTTGTTGAGTCGTGGCGCGCCGCGACTGTACTATTTGAAATGATTGATGTTATTTATAAATTTTTTTTGATACTTATTATTTTCTAAATGAATCTATTGAATGGATTATTTTAGCTTAAACTCAATAGTGACGACACCTGTTTGAGTTCCACTTCCAGGTTTTTCCTCGT
Source organism: Bacteroidales bacterium (assembly GCA_017645925.1). GTDB lineage: Bacteria > Bacteroidota > Bacteroidia > Bacteroidales > ML635J-15 > Bact-19. The sequence goes on along the minus strand of JAGCNN010000193.1, from coordinate 4,253 downwards.
ATTTCCACTGTTTGACAGCCTTTATAGCGAAAGGTACGCATTCGCTGCAATTTGTTCCGCTAGCAGGTTCAGCAGTTTCTACGATTCCTTTTTCGTTGACAGTTATTTTCAATTTGACCGTACCGGTCAAATTGTCCTTATTTTCAGGCAAAACCTTGGCAACCTTGCGGCTGCCTATGCTTCCACCGACACCGCCCGGACCAGATCCGCTTCTACCTACTCCGACAAAGTTGACGCAACCTTCAGTTCTTGATGTCGGAATTGGTTCTACATTTTCGTGTGTTTCTCCTTTACTATCATTACCAGATGGGAGGTGCGCAGCATCCTCTATGGCTTGAGATTCGACGCTTGGATTTGAATTATCCACTTGCAGGCTGCCATATACAGGACGAATAGAATATCCGTAAAAGCCAAATGAGTCATCCATACCAGGTCCGGAAGAAAAGAAATATAAATGATATGGATTTCCATATCTATTTTTATTAAGTGAACCTGACCAGTAATCACCTTGTTCTCCTTCATTTAAAAGATTAGGCCATTGGCGACTTTCTGCAGCAGGAAGAAAGATATATTTTCCATTATTCCCTGTTACTTTATATCCATACACACCATTTTTGCTAACCCACTCCCAGTTACATTTATATATCAATTCGTCAAACTGCTCTTTTGTTGGCATACTCCAACCATTACCCCAGTTAGCTGTCGCTGCATCATATTTAGAATCACCAGAAATGCACACGATATTCTTATCCCTATTATGTGTAAATCCATCACTATCAACATAACTTTCTTGCTTTTCATAATTATAATTTTCTTCTGTGAATGAATTTTTTGGATTAGTCTCTCCCCAAGCAAAATAATATCCGAAATCAGTTTCTGTTTTCGCACCAATATTACATTTTGCCCATTTAGTACCGCTTGGCAATCCTAAATCAACATACTCGTGCCCGTTTAATGATTGTGAGAAACCATTGTTTGAACATAGTATTATGCTCATAATGAATAGTACAAATATTTTCTTTTGCATCTTGTCAGCAACTATTAACTTTTAACTTTCAACTGTTTTAAAATCCCATTCCAAACCTCAGCCAGAACATTTCCTCAAGGCTCTTCCATTTCTTTGCCGACTTCTCAAAATTGTCGCTTGTATAAGCATTCAAAATCTTAGCCGACTTCTTGGCATTACCGTTGTCAACAACCTTCTTTTCCAAATCCTTAAGACCGGAAAATGCATCGTCTTCGTACGATTTGAGTGCACTTTCAACAACTGGTCTTGTCGATTGCCAAGCTACGGTTGCCAACTTGTTTGCCTTGCGGTAAGTCCACAGCACGCAGTTGTTGTCGAGTTGCTTCTGTCCACAGACATCGTAAGCCTTTGGCAATGCGGTTGTTCCACTGAAAATCGGAACTCGTGGTGTCTGTGCAGGATTGTCAACCGACATCCAACAGATGCCGCCAACCTCGTCGGGCAACCAACTACGCAACTGGATTATGTGCGAGTACGAACACCAGGCCACAGCCACGGTGCGCTGGAATGTTACAGTTTCGGGAGCTAAGAAATTCAATGTGTTGCGCAGATTTGTACCGAGCCACGGATTTGCAACTGGACTTACAATCGTATCGTCAACCATAGTGCCGTCCTCAAGACGTTTCTTTGTAACCATACGCACATTGCGAGTCATATCAAGGTCAGTGCCTTCGTAGGTGCTGCGGAAAAGTTCAATCACCTTGCGTACATCGACATTCTCGTCTGGCTTAACCGAAAACGGCAGTTCGTCCATATCCATTGTCAGTCCAAGCGATGGTGCTAGGCTGCTGAGAATGAAGAACTCTCGTTCCTTGAAGTTCTTGCCAGCGCCATACGACGAAGCGAAAGCCTTCCAGAAAACAAACGGTTCGCTGCCGTCCCACAGGTTATATTTCTTGGCAACTTCCTCAACATTGTCCGAAGCCATAAAATAGTCGGGATTGTTGCGCTCCATCTGACCAATCCTAGCAATGTTTGCCGACACGCCTACATGGTCATCAGGAATGCGCTTTGCAGCCCACACGCCACCGATCTTGTCGGGACCTTCGCCAAGGATTTCCATCTGCCATACCTCGTTCTTGTCGGCAATCGTAATGCACTCACCGCCATCGCCATAGCCATATTCAGCGATAAGGCTACCGATGAGCTTGATAGCTTCGCGAGCAGTTGTGCAACGCATAAGTGCGACGCGCTCAAGTTCCTCAATCATAAACATTCCCTTGCTATTTACGAGCGTATCGGGACCCGAAAATGTAGTCTCGCCAATTGCAAGCTGCTTTTCGTTAAGGCAAGGATATGCGGTGTTGAGGTAGGCGTAGGTGTGCTTTGCCTGCGGAATTTCGCCAGCGAGAGTTACGCCAACAGTGTCGGTGCGGTTCTTGGTGTGCATAGTGCCCTTGTAAACCTTGTGGGTAGCACCGTCCTTGTAGTTGGCGGCTGGCTCAATCGTCATCCATGTGCGGTAACGACCATCGCAGGTGTGCGAAGTAATAACCGAACCGTCGGCACTGGCCTTCTTGCCGACCATTATGCTGGTGCAATTTCCACCTATAAATTCTTCGTCCTGCCCGAACGCACTCAGCGAAAGCAGGAAAATCAACGCAAGCAGAAAAATATTTTTCATAAACGACTAATTATCCTCTTTTACAAAATTTCCATTCAGGTCGAAATGCACCTCAACATTTGAGTCGAGTCCGATTTCGAAACCGTTTTTGTCGCGTTCAATCTTGAAAATCTTGGCCTTCTTGTAGTTGTGGGCAACATAGTCGTAAATGTTGCTGCTAACAATGCCCTTTGGCAAAGCGGTATGACCTTCGATTTCCATCCACGAGCCAATGTTGTTGAACTCAATCTTCACGCCGTTTTCGAGACGCACTTCGTAGTCGCCATCCTTCTCGTCGAGAGTTGCTGAAGCAACCTTAACCTTCGGGAAGTAAGCCTTTAGGAATTCCTGTGCGGTCATTGGCATGTCCTCTACTTTTACTAGCTTGTCGTTGTCGGCAAAAGCAAGCGCGGAAAACGAAAGCGCACAAACTAAAATTAAAAATATATTCTTCATAGTCAAAAGTTTAAATGTTCAAAGTTCAAAAATTCAAAGTTTAAAGTTGTAGCGGTCGTGGCGCGCCGCGACTGTACTTTGAGACGCGCCATGGCACGTCTGTACAAGGTTGAGTCGCGCCGTGGCACGACCGTACAAAGTTTCTGGTGTTCTATGTTAATTGTATCTAAAATCATTATCTATTTCATAAGTGAAGTTGGAATTATTCCGTCAATTATTACATATTTTCCCTGTATGTGAAAAATAATATTCCATTTGCGATTTTTTGTAATTAGACGTTTGGCTTGTGGATGCAAGTTCTTTGCTGTTTGCCATTGAGAGTACTGGATGGCATTGGCGAGAATTGGATTTGATAAAGTTTGTATCTCTGCAAATAATTTTACGGAATAACTTTCAGCGGCCTCGTAAGTATTCAATGAAACAATATAATCTTGAATCTGCTCTATGGTTTTGTAAACCCGTTCATGCACAATTATATTATAATTTTCCATATCGTTTTTTCAACTGTCTGAAAAATTCATCTTCGAATTCCTTAAAAGTTACACATTCTTTAGGCATGTCATCCAAAGAATTACTATTCGCAGATGTGCGAACACTTTTGCTTTTTCCGCCGTATATGGAACGATTATTATTTGTGCAAACCGCTGTATTTCCTGTATCCATAGCAAATAAAAATATCTTTTGCAAATATATGCTTTTTTATAATTTGCCGCAATTCATTTTCAATAAAGTTTTCCACAAATCCCCCACATAAAAAATTGCGGTCTTCATCTCAATTTATTTCGTTACCTTATATTCTTTAGTAAACAGCAGCAGTACCGTGAAGATTTCCAACCTGCCGACAAGCATCATGCCCGAAAGTATCCACTTGGCAATGTCGGGAATGGCAGCAAAAGTAGTTGCAGGGCCAGTCATTCCGTAGCCAGGACCGATGTTGCTCATAGCAGTAAGGCATGAAACAAACGAACTTGTGAAATCCATTCCCAAGCAGGTGAGCAACAATGTAGCAACCAGCACAGTAATTATATACACCATTATGAACGCCATAACGCGCATAACCGTCCGCTGGTCGATTGAACGCTTCGACATCTTTACGGGAATCACGGCCTGCGGATGAAGCTGACGCTTGAGGTCGGCAATAAGGTTTTTAATTGCGATTGCAATTCG
>JAGCNN010000192.1 GCA_017645925.1 Bacteroidales bacterium | reverse complement strand
CAGCCAAAACATTCGAGTTAAACGTTGGCGATATTGTTAGCCAAGACGTTGAAGGCAAAAACACTTTGGAAATTGTGGCGATATACGACGATCTTCCACGCAATTACCAATTTGGCTACTATTTAGGATTTGTTGGCATAGGCGATAGAGACATAGACTCATACCGGAACTTCAACGAAGCATACTTCATCAAGGTGAAAGAAGGCACAGAAAACTGCAAATCAATTATGGAAGAAGGTGCGAAACCAACATTACGTGAATATTTTGCAAGAGGCGAAGACGAAGGATATGACTCTGAGTCTGACGTAGAGGAATTTGGATTCTCAGTTGTGGCGCTCGACGACATCCACGTAGGTAAAGATATCTACGGATTCACCACAAGCACCGACAAAAATATGGTTTACACATTGCTCTTGCTTGCCATTGTGGTAGTTATCATTGCCTATATCAACTATTTCAACTTTTTCCTTGCCCGCGTTCCCGAGCGTTTAAGATCTGTAAACACCCGCAAGATATTGGGTTGCAGCCGAGGCAGTTTGATATGGTCGCTGATAGCCGAGTCGCTTATTCACACTGTGGTGGCTATCGTGGTGGCATACATCATAATAGGTGCTTTAAGCGTGTTTGTTCTCAACAGCATTACCGACGTTACGTTGCTTACATACGCAGCCAACCCCAAAAGCGTAATCTTGACAATAGGCATAGCACTTGTAGCAGCAGTGGTATCAAGCATATATCCCGCAATATTCATCACTTCGGTGCCACCTGCGCTCGCAATCAAGGGAACAATCAGCCACCGCAACAACAACGTTCTGCGCTATGCTCTTATAGGATTTCAAATTACAGCATCTATCGCACTGATAATTGGAACGTTGTTTATCAGATACAACAACGATTACATACTCAACCACGACCTCGGATTCAAAACCGAATCTATACTATCAACATACACCCCGTCCGCAATTGCTGCAAAATCAGAAACAGTGAGAGACCGTCTTCTCAAAAATCCTGACATTTTGGATATTGCGTGGGCAGCAGGTGACTTGGTAAGCAGAGGACGTATGGGTTGGGAACGCGAGCATCCACGAAACCCCGACGAAGATATTTATTTAGACTGTACGCCCGTATCGTGGAATTTTCCACAATTTATCGGTCTCAAAATTGAGGAAGGACGTGATTTTAATCCCTCCGACGAAGAATCAGAAAACGGTGTATTCATCTTCAACCAAGCAGCCAAAAGAGAATTCGACCTCCTCCTGAGCGATAAAATCATTGGTCATTCAGACGACCCCGCCGAAATAGCAGGTTTTTGCGAGGATTTCAACTTCAAGCCTTTGCAATACGGTATCGATCCGTTTGCATTCTATGTATTCGGCAAACATCAGTGGAATGCGCCAAACCATCTCTACGTAAAGATTGCTCCAAACGCCAAAATGACAGACATTTGCAAGTTTATTGGCGAACAACTTCACGAGATAGACCCCAACTACGACATTTTGGGACAGAACATCATAACGTTCAACACCGAAATCGCAAGAAACTACACCGAAGAACTCAGACTATCGAAAGAAATTACGCTCTTTACTATAATGTTGATAATTATTGCCATAATGGGTATTTTCGGCATAGTGTTGTTTGAAACCAAATACCGCCGCAAGGAGATTGGCATACGCAAGGTAAACGGCGCCACCATTATGGAGATTCTAGGAATGTTTAACCGAAAGTTCGTTATCCTTGTAGGCGCTTGTTTTGCCATAGCCACACCATTATCCTACATATTTATACAAGGGTATTTCAGCACATTCACCTACCACTGCCCCATTTATTGGTGGGTATTTGCCATAGCGTTGATTACCACACTGATAGTAACCACATTAGTAGTGTCAGCAGCAAGCCTCCGTGCCGCCAACGAAAACCCCGTTAACACTTTAAAAACTGAATAACCTTCTAACACAGACCATATAATGCACCTCATACGTTTCAGATCACTGATTTCGCCCGCAGCCTTGCTAAATATCACAGGCATAGCAGTGGCAATTGCAGCATTCTACATAATTATGTCGATAGTTGCAACCGACCTGACTTTCGACCACAGCATAAAAAACTACAAAAACGTCTACCTGCTCAGCAACCGTCTTATGCAAACGGGCAGTTACGACCGGTTGGGACTT
>JAGCNN010000191.1 GCA_017645925.1 Bacteroidales bacterium | reverse complement strand
TGCATGGGTAGTCCGTTTGTCGGAATAGGCGAGTTCGGAAGCCTAACCTGCGTCGCCAACACCAAGTACGGTTCGTTTCTCGACTGGGGAATCGAAAAGGACTTGTTCTGCCCGTTCAAGGAGCAGAAGGTTGACCTAAAGGTCGATGAGGACTATATCGTGTATGTATATCTCGATGAGGCCACCAATCGCGCCGTTGCAAGCACCAAGTACGAAAAGTACATCGACGTAAGCCAGCGCCCGCAAGTTGACGAAAACCAGAAGGTCCACGCACTGGTGACTCGCCGCACAAGCTTGGGCTACAACCTGATAGTCGAAAACAAGTATCTGGGAATCCTGTACGCAAACGAGGTGTTTACAGAACTGCATTCGGGCGATGAGGTGGATGTGATTGTGAAGAAAGTTCGCGATGACAACAAGTTGGATCTCCGTATGTTCCGCAACGACCACGAGGACATCGATAACTTTGAAAACAAGATATTAGCCTACCTGAAAAAGCACAAGGGCGAGATGAAAATCTGTGACAACAGCAGTCCCGAGCTTATCTACAAGACCTTTGGCATCTCGAAAAAGAACTTCAAGAAGGCCTTGGGTGCTTTGTACAGGAAAAGATTGGTGGAAATTAGCGATAACGGAGTGAAATTAATAGGAAACCTGTAGCATCGCAATGCATTGCGATGTTAAAATATTGTATTTTAGCAATGACATACAACATAACTGACGAACAACTAAACGGCAAGAAAAACAAGGATATAAATATTTCCATAGCCGATGATGACCTTGCAGCAAGGACTATGGAAACGATGTCCCAGAATCTTGACACCCAGAACAATCCAAAGGTTGGCATTTTCTGGTATTCGCCAGTTAACAAAAGTCTTTATGGCGTGGTTGCAATTGACAAGGATTCATATTCGAAGACTAATGCGGGTGGTGGACTGATAACGTGCAAGGAACTTCACGAAGATGTTTGGAAGCGAAATCAGCAAAATGACGCAAATTTTTATGTTGGCGATTATAGGCAAAAACCACGCGGAAGTGTCTTTTATAGTCCCGATAAAGATACTTATTGCATAATGGTCGGCAGTTGGATAAACGATAATCCCGAAGCCGTTGATATTATTGTAGATAGGTACGATTTGAAAGACTGCAAGGTAGATGTTAAGATTTCAGTGCATTGGGAAATTGGAATGGGATGGGAAAACAGATGAAAGATAGTTAATTAATTATTGCAATATGGATGCAGAAAAGATAGATTTGTCCGTAGTCGTTTCCGTCTATAACGAGGAGCAGGGAATTGCCGATTTTTACAAGGTATTGTCTGCTGAGTTGTCGAAACTTACTTGCAGTTACGAGATCTTGTTTGTAAACGACGGCAGTGCCGATGGAACTCTTGATTTGCTGAAAGGCTTCGCCTCTGCCGACAAGACGGTGAGGGTGATAAACTTTTCGCGCAACTATGGGCACGAGTCGGCAATGATTGCAGGCATCGACTATAGCAAGGGTGATTCCATAATATGTATGGACAGCGACTTGCAGCATCCTCCGCAGAAGATTGCCGAGATGCTTCGTATGAAAGATAATGGTTTTGACATAATAAGTATGGTAAGGGCGGAGCGTAAGGATGTTGGCGCATTGCACAAGATGAACTCGAGGCTGTTCTACAGATTGGCAAATAGTTTCTCGTCGGTGAAGTTGCCCGAAAATGCATCCGACTTTTTTCTTATTTCACGACCAGTTGCCGATGTGCTAAAGACCGATTTTAGGGAACGTACCCGCTTTTTGAGAGGCATAATACAGATGGTTGGCTTTTCGCACACTACACTTGAATATGTTGCACCAGAGCGCATTGCAGGGAAGAGTAAATATTCGTTCTGGAAACTGATGAAACTTTCCTTCTCTGCAATATCCTCATTGTCGAACATCCCGCTGCGCATAAGTCTCCTTATGGGAATTCTATTCGGAATATTAAGCCTTGTGCTTATCATTTATTCCATTGTAATGCGGTTTATGGAGACTCCTGTTTCGGGATACACGACACTTATAGTCTTCTTATGTGCCTTTGCGTGCATATTGTTCTTTGTGCTAGGCATCATTGGAATGTATATAGGTTACATATTCGACGAAGTAAAGCAGCGTCCGGTTTATATTGTCAAGGAAATTATTGAATGATGGATTTTTTTCGGAAACTTAAAATTACAAAGGATCAGGGAATCATATTGTTCCTGTTGGTGATTATAGCGATAATCACGCTTGCTCCGTTTTTTTCTGCAGGAATCGTTACCCTTGATGATTTTCAGTATTATATAACCACACGTAGAGGTCCCTCGTTCTGGTGGGAGGATGCCAAGTTTTATGCAAGCTATGCTGGCAGGTTCTATTTCCTGCTTGTAAAACCGTTCTACAATATACCATATATGATAGACAACTTCTTGTATACCAAGATAGTGCAGTATGTTACGCTGGCTGTTTTATATGGACTTTTTTCGTATTTTATATACAAGATATTCAAGTCAAGGTATTTTAGCCTGTTGGTGTTGCTTTTGTTATTTGTTAATACCGCATTGACGTATATGGTGTATCCTGTAGTTGCATATCCGTTCTATTTTTCATTCAGCTTGATATTGTTCCTGCTTTCAATGCTATTGTTTTTCCGATATGCTAAAACTGGACTATACAGATATTTGGTGCTAAGCGTGGCTTTATTTTTCATTACGTTGCTTTTCTACGAGACCTACATTGTATTCATTGGAATGTTCGGATTGTATATATGTGTTCGTAATGTACGTAAATTTGGCTTTAAAGGTGTGTGGAAGGAAAAATCCTTCTACAAGGAATTGCTTCCATTTGTGTTCATTGTCCTGTTGTATCTAGCATTATATTTTATATGGCGCAAAATTGCAGCATCTGATGTCACAGAACTCTATGAGGGGTCAGTTTTTGCTTCCGATTTTAGCATTTCCAACTATGTAAAGTTGTTGTGGAAACTTACTTATGTTTGTTTTCCATTTCATTTGTGCGATGGTTTTGGCTCAGGCACGGCTGTAGATTATGGTGCAATTGGAAATCTCAAGTATATTATTCGCAATTCGGAACTTATATCGTATGTAAATGCAATCCTGCAGACTACGCTTTTTGTTTTCATAGTCAGAAAAATTGATTTTGATTCGTTTAGAAAGAGGAACATATTGTTTGCGATAGTCGTTGCAATGGTCGTAGCGTTATTGTCACATTCGGTACTTGGTCTGGCAGGCAAATACAATTCCGACTGGTGGATTGAGAGTAACAATTGTTATGTGACAAGTTTCTTCTCTTATTTCGGGGTGATGCTTGCATTGGCGTTGACTGTTGTGTTTATTGTCAAACTGGTTAGTAAAACTAATGTCGTCAAGGGAATCGTTTATGTTCTTCTGTCTCTTTTCATATTCATTTTTTCGTTGTCTATGAATTTTTCAAATAGGCGTATGGGTACTGAATATAAACAAATTCAGAACTATTTTAGAGTTATGGATTATGTAGTTGACCATAATGGATTTAATGAAATAGAGGCTGGGTCTATTATATATTTCGATTGTTCAAAATTTTATTGGCGAGACACTTATCAATATCTATGGGTAAAGACTGATATGAAATATATATGGGTTGATTCAAATGAGAAATTGAGGGCTGCACTTGAAAATAATGGGGATGCGGCAATATATTATATGGAACTCCAAAAGGCCTATCAATATGAAGATGTTATGATGACTGTTTCTAAGCTAAAAAAAGGTCTGATAGATCCAGGGAAAGTGGATATCTGTAATTTAGAAGCACAGTCTTCGGACATTTATTATTATTCTCCAGCAAAAAGGTACTCTTTTATGTATGAAACCAAAGATATATGCAAGGTAGTTTTCAATGATTGCTGTTTCTACTTTTCTCAAAGAGGCATTAACGGAGTCAATTATATAAAATGTGACGATGAGCCTTGTTCCGTAATACATCTCGAAGGGCGTTTTAATCCTTCAAAATTCAGCATTAGCAATATGTCAGTTGGCTCCGATATAGAGCTAAATACCTGTCTGGATGTGCCAACTATTGGTGAAATGGCGGAAACGATAAGGTCGGATGAAGCAAAAATGGCGGAACTTTCGCTCAAGGCGGCAGAATATGGTTGTACTTTGGACGAAATGGTTGTTAATGAGGCCGAGAACGTATGTAACAGGGAGTATCTTGTAAAAAGGTATATAAGGTCAATAAAGTATACGCCCGAATGGTTGGAGGTTGTAGAGGGGAAGGCCGAAAAAGATGGAATTTCACTAGACGAAGCGATGTATAACGAAGCCGTTTGGATGTACGAAAATATTGATAAAAAGAAAATAGATGATGCGCTGGCTCAGGCTAAGGAAAGAAAGGCGCAGAAGATACAGGATTACAAGGAACGGATACTGGGCGATTCCATTTGGAAGGCTCATATTAGCCAGAAAGCCGAAGAAAACGGATTGTCGTTTGAGCAGGCTTTGGAAAAAGATGCGGTATGGATGTACGAAAACGAATAGAAAATATTTACGAAGGATTTTGTCTATTGTATCATCGCAAAATGCGATGACATAGATTGTCAATTGTAAATGATTCATTTTTAATTATTAAGATTATGGGTAACATTGTAGCAATAGTAGGAAGACCGAATGTTGGAAAATCGACATTCTTCAACAGATTGATAGAACGCCGCGAGGCGATAGTGAACGACGAAAGCGGTGTAACACGCGACCGCCTTTACGGACATTGTTTCTGGAACGGAAAGACATTCTCCGTTGTCGATACGGGTGGATATGTTGAAAATTCGACTGATGTTTTTGAACGCGAGATTTCGAAGCAGGTGCTTATCGCTATCGAGGAAGCCGATGCTGTAATGTTTATGGTTGATGTTGACATGGGTCTGACCGACCTTGATGTTGCCGTTGCCGACATTCTCCGTTCATCGAAGAAACCTGTTTTTCTCGTGGTCAACAAGGTCGATTCCAACAAGAAGATTGTCAACAGCTACGAGTTCTACAACCTTGGACTTGGCGAGTTGTTTTGCATTTCGGCTATAACCGGCACTGGCACTGGCGAATTGCTTGATGCGGTTGTCAAGGCATTGCCCGACAAGCCCAACGACGAAGAACTTGACCTTCCACGCATTACTATTGTCGGTCGCCCGAATGTCGGCAAGTCGTCGCTTACCAATGTGCTGATTGGCGAGGAGAGGAACATTGTTACCAATGTCGCTGGCACAACGCGCGATTCCATAAACACGCGCTACAACAAGTACGGATACGACTTTATGCTTGTTGATACGGCTGGTGTGCGTCGCAAGAGCAAGGTTTCCGAAGATTTGGAATTTTACTCTGTTATGCGTTCGATTCGCGCCATCGAAAATTCCGATGTCTGCCTGCTGATGATTGATGCTGAGCAGGGCTGGGAGTCGCAAGACCAGAATATCCTCAACCTTATCCGCAAGAACAAGAAGGGCATTGTGATTCTTGTAAACAAGTGGGACTTAATCGAAAAGGACAGCAATACGCTCAAGGAATACCGCGAGTTCATTCAGGAAAGGATTGCTCCGTTCAACGATATTCCAATTCTTTTTATCTCGGCACTCACTAAGCAGCGCATCAGCGATGTACTCAGCACCGCAATGCAGGTTTACGAAAACCGCATTCAGCGCATACCTACTGGCAAACTCAACGAGGTTATGCTCGATGCAATAGAGAACTTTCCGCCGCCAGCAACTAAGGGCAAGTACATAAAGATAAAGTATGTAACCCAGTTGCCAACGCCAACGCCTGTATTTGCCTTTTTCGCCAACTTGCCCCAGTACATCAAGGAGCCGTATAAACGTTACTTGGAAAACAAGCTCCGTGAGAACTTCAACCTGACTGGTGTGCCGATTGTGCTGGTATTCAGGGATAAGTAGGAGGCTTGAAGGAAACAAGGACTATTGAAGATTGGATTGTGGAATAGTAAAGTATAGACGAATGAAATTCAAGATATTTGCTTTTGCGGTTTTGCTTTTGCTGTCATCGGTGACAAATGCTCAGGTTGATGGTGGCTTTACCGACAACTTTTCTGATGGCGACTTCACGGCAAATCCGCAATGGACGGGCGATGCTGCAAAGTTCAGCGTGAACGATGATATGGAATTGCAGCTTAACGATGTAGATGCGACTGGAAATTCCACAGCAATGCTTTCTACCGTATCTCATGCTATCGACAATGCAGAATGGCAATTTACCCTAAAATATGATTTTGACCCATCCACCTCAAACTATTGCGATGTTTACCTCGTTTCCGACAATGCGACTGTAAATTCCTGTACTGCAGGGTATTTTGTACGCGTTTGCGGGGTGTCTTCAACCGATAATATCTGCCTGTACAAGAAAAGCGGGTCCTCGTCAACTAAGATAATTGATGGTGCAGCCTTGTCGCTTGGCTCCGCAACCAATACTTTTAAAATCAAAGTAACTCGTTCTGCTGGTGGAGATTGGGAGTTGTATAGCGATGTAAATTCTGCTGGCGTATATACTCTCGAAGGGGAAGTTACAGACAATACGGTTACTGCGTCAAGTTATTTTGGTGTTTACTGCAAGTATTCCAAGACGCGCGCCACTGGTTTCCATTTTGATGACATTTCAGTTTCGGGTACATATTATGTTGATACTGAGCCACCGACTTTGGTTTCTGCGCGGTTTGCAAGCGACAACAGCATTCTGCTTTCATTTAATGAGGAAATTGATGGTGAATCTGTTGCTACAACAAATTTCAGTTTGGACAATGGAGTAGGGCGGGCTGTTTCGGCTGTTTTGCAGGATGGCGATGCAAGAAAAATCATCGTCTCCTTTGGCGGCAGTTTTACAAACGGGACAACATACACCCTCACATACGGCGGAATGTCCGACCTTGAAGGAAATGTTGTTGCAACATCCACCACAGAGTTGACATTCGTTGAAGCGGGAACAGGTTCGGTGGTAATCAACGAGATTATGGCCGACCCAACTCCAGTTGTAGGTTTGCCCGAAAGCGAATACCTTGAGTTGTACAACAATTCACCCGATGCAATCAACCTTGACGGCTGGACTTTGAAGATTGGAAATACATCCAAGGTTCTGGGGGCATATACGCTGTATCCATCGGAATATGTTGTTATTTGCCGTGATGGGAATGATACCTTGTTTTATGAAATCAGCAATATTTTGACATTGAGTTTGTCAGCAACAGCACTTACCAATGGGGGGACAACTATTATTCTATACAATGAGTATATGACTGAGGTTGACAAGATTACATATTCGTCGGCATGGTACAAAAATGCAAGCAAGAAGGATGGAGGCTGGTCGCTGGAACGAATTGACCCGAACAACCGTTGCGAACAATCAACCAACTGGCGTGCATCAGAAAACGAAAACGGAGGTACACCTGGGTTCCAGAATTCAATTTTCGGTCAGAATATTGACGAAACAGCTCCTTCGATTATGGACCTTAGCATAAATTCGGCTAACGAATTGCATTTGACATTCTCCGAAACCATTGATACTGCAACGATTTCGCTTGACAATTTTTCGCTTGACAACGACTACGGAAATCCAGTTTATGCAGGAATCTCTCCCGATAATCCTAACTTGCTGATGCTTATGTTTGGAATGTCGTTTGAGCAGAACCGCATATACAACCTTACCGTTGAAAATATTGCCGACCTTTGTGGAAATGTAATGGAAAGACAGACTTTGCAGTTTTCGACTGTACCTGTTGCGTTTAACACAATAGTAGTTAGCGAAATAATGTCAAAACCATCACCCGTGGTAGGTTTGCCCGATGCAAAGTATGTGGAGATTTACAACCGTAGCGACAATGCAGTAAGTCTGTCGGGATGGAAAATCGCGCTTGGCTCAGCTACCAAGTCGTTGCCTTCGGTAATAATTGAAGGTCAATCGTACTTGGTGCTTACAAGTTCCGACAATGCCTTCCTTTTCGATGGTTTTGAAAATGTTGTCGGTGTTGACGGTTTCCCATCATTTGCGCAAGGTGGCACAACAATTTCGCTGTACGACAAGAACGAAAATATAATCCACACACTTACCTTCTCATCATCGTGGCACGATGACAATTTCAAGGCTCAAGGCGGCTATTCGCTCGAAATGGTTGACCTTAATAATCCTTGCGGCGAAGCAGACAACTGGCGTTCTACGCTTGACAGCCGCGGTGGTACTCCCGGAACGCAAAACTCGGTAAATGCAAGCAATCCCGACTTGGTTTTGCCTTACCCAACCGATGCCGATGTGGTAAACGATACGGTGGTTGTGTATTTCAGCGAGGTATTGTCGCCAGAAATGGTAAGCGCAGAAAATTTTAGTGTCGAGGAATTTGGAAATCCATCATTTGTGAAGATTGTCGAGCCGCAACTTACAGCCGTAAAAATGAAGTTTAATGCAGAATTTCAGGTTGGAAAGGTCTATATGCTCAATGTAAGCGAGAGCATTGTTGATTGTAGCGGAAACAACATAGAAACAAATACGCAGATTAGGTTTGGAATTGGCGAACGTGCTGAATACAACGATTTGGCAATAAATGAATTGTTGTTCAATCCATATTCTGGTGGCAGCGATTTTGTGGAGTTGTACAACCGTTCAAGCAAAGTAAT
>JAGCNN010000190.1 GCA_017645925.1 Bacteroidales bacterium | reverse complement strand
TATCGCGTGTTACGACTAGCTTCCGTACCTTTAGCTCACACAGCGAAGCAAGTAAATGACAAGCCCCTTTATTTGTATTGTCATATAAACGCTTGACAACATTACAATTATGTGTATTATCCTACTTTTTAGCGGACAACACTAATTTTTAGGAATTTACGATTTTGCTCGTCTATCTTATTTTCTTAATTGTATATGTAACTACTCCCCAAATTCTAAAATCGTTTTCATCTGTAATTTTTGTTGGGCTTGCATTTTCATCGGCAGTCAATAGCCATACGCATTTCTTTGTCTTGTCTATTTTTATTCGCCTCAGTACAAAATCTCCATCGATGTGGGCAACAACAATATCGCCGTCTTTTACATCTAACGACTTGTCTATTACGACAATGTCTCCATTCCCGATTTCAGCATCTTTCATTGAGTCGCCATCTACGCGGGCAAAAAATGTTGTTTCGCGATGGCGGACAAGCACTCTGTTAAGGTCGATGGTGCCGTTCATATAGTTTTGTGCAGGCGAGGGAAATCCGGCGTGAAGTGCGTTTGGATTGTAGCTTGGCGTAGCGTAGTTGCTTGGTTCTGTTTCGTCTATGCCAAATGGTGACAGCTTTGAATATTCGTCCATTTGCCTTTGAGGTTTAGTTGTAGAAATTGTCGAACCAGCTTCTGCGCTTGTTGAGTTTGAGGTCTTGTAGCATAGCTGCTTTTACGTTGATTTGGAACGCATACGACTTGTGCTGTCCGAAAGGAACTACGTGCAGGCTCATTTCCCAGCAGTGCAGGTCGCGGTATATGTCGATTGTTGTCGGGCTCATCTTCTTGGCTTCTATGTCGTAGCCCGTAGCAACACTGATTTTCCACTTCTTTGTAATGTTGAGTTCGCCCGAAACGTTGAGTGTCTGTGTAATCTGTGATTCGTTGTACGGCTTTGAATAGCGGAACGTGTAGCTAACTCGCAGATTCCATGGTACATTAAAGTCAACGTAACTATTTGGATAGCCGTATATTACATCGTACATGCTTTGCTGAGCCTCTTCTATTTTCTTGTCTCTGGCTTTTGAGTTGAGAGAAAATCCGGCTGTAATGTATCCGATTGTCATTCTTAAAAGATGCCCGTTGTCTTTCACAAGAGCCTTGTTTATACGCTGATAGTTGCCGTATTCGTTTTGTGCAATGGCGTATGGGTCGAGCGAAGTGTTGAATGAAATGTCAATGACCTTGATTCTTGTTCGTCCTGTAATGCTGATTGGTGCCCAACGCAAACTGTCTGCAAAGATGTTGTAGCTTGTTGAAATGTTGAAACTTTCGAGCAGTTTGATTTTTGTGTTGTCTTTTGTTGTGTCCTTGAGGTTACGAAGTTTCATCTCTAGGTTGTTGCCAAGGTTGATATTTACAGAACCGGAACCGCCTTTGCTCGGTGTTCCGTATGGCAGACCCTCAAACATTGAGTACGAGACTGTTTCGTATTGACCTGTTGCTTGGTTGTATATCGTTACTTTCTGGTAAGAGCCATAGTATTTGTATTTTTCTTTGCCGTAGTCGGGTACGTAGCTGAAACTTACGTTTGGCGAGAATACATGCCTCAGTGCCTTAACCTTTCCTTTGCGGAAGCTGAACATACCGTATATTGTTGTTGACCACGATAATGATGTGTTGTAGTCCCAAACGCGGGCAAATGTAGGACTGTAGCTTGTTTCTACAATGTTTTCCTCTTGATTCCATTCCTTGGTGAACCTCTTGAAATACCATCTTTCGTTGTAGTTGAACGAAGGTGTTAAAGTTGTGTATTTGAACAGTTTGAACGATGCGCTGATAGGAATTTTATGGATAACACCATTGGAGATATTATCATATGTAATATCGAAGAAAGTTGAATCATTGGTGCTTATCTTGTTGGTCGCATTCATTGTGTAGGCTATCGAAATCTTTTCGTAGAAACGGCTTTTGCCTACGGCTTTCTTGCGCTTGAACGGGTAGATTCGGCTCATACTGAAGGCAATTTCTGGCAATGTGAGGTCAACGTTTCCTGTGTTGCTGTTTTGCGAGTGCTTCAGCGCCATCGACATGCTGAATGGCGAATTTGGGAACATATAGCTGTACGAAACACTTGACTGCTTGGTGGATGTCATGTAGTTGTCAACATTGTACGAATTGTACTTGTCGTAGTCGGTGCTGCTCATGTTTACGTCAGCCGAAAACGTTGAGTTAGGATTTGCTTTTGAGTCCTGCGTGAATTTCCATCTGAAAACATATTGGTTTGATGTGGAAAAATTTGATAGTCCTCTGTAGCCGAATATGTTACGGTTGTACTTGAAACTTAGTGAACCATTGAATTTGTACCTTACCTTATAGTTCATTATCATTCCGGCACCCCAGCTGCCTTTGGAGTATATGTCGCCCAGAAGCGAAAGGTCCAAGTAGTCGTTTATAAAGAAGTAGTAGCCTCCATTGCGAAGGAAGAAGCCTCTGTTTTCCTCGTTTCCGAATTCTGGAATCAAAATTCCCGACGTGCCGCCTTTTTTGTTCGGGAAGTAGCCGAAAGGTATGCCTATTGGTGTGGGAATGTCTTCGATGACAAGGTTTGCCGGACCTGTGATTATTTTTTCATCGGGTATCACGATGGCTTTGCTAAGGTTGAAATAGAAATGCGGGTCGGGTAGGTCGCAGGTGGTAAATTTGCCGTGCGTCATGTGTATGTGCTTGTTTTCGTGGAGCTTAGTCTTTCCACCAATTAGGTATGCTCCGTCGTATATTGTGGTAACGTTCTTTATAATACCTTTCTTTGAGTCGAAGTTGTATCTGATGGTATCTGCAACAAAAGTTTCGTCTCCCTGACTGAATTCCGGCTTGCCGACAATTGAATCTCCATCGGTACGTCCGTAGGCATAGATTTCCTTTTTATCAAGGTTAACTTCGATGAATGCCGCCGTGATTGTCATATCCTCGTATTTAACCACAGCGTTGCCATAAAGGAATGCCTTGCGGTTTTTCATGTCGTTCAGAAGCGAATCTTCTGAATTGTAGTACACTGGAACATCAAAATCCTTGGAATTGGTATGTTTGCGCTTGCCAAAGTCGCGGAAAGCAGTTGTATCAACACGTAAGGTGTCGGAAGATGCTGATAATGTGTCGTTTATGATGTTTGTGGTGTCTGCCGCAGTTATTGTTCCTGTACTGTCAGCAATTGATGTAACTTGCGGAAAAACAAAGGAGTTTGCAGTCATAAATATAAAAACTGCAAATAATAGTTTCAACAAATGTTTTTTTAATAATATGAATTCCTTATTTTTGCGCAAAATTTGTTATAGTCCGTTTTCTTTTGAAAATTGGTGCAAAGATAATAAATATAACTTAGTCAATTATGCAAAAAATATTGATAGCATTGGCAATGGTTCTCTTTCTGTCTTTTTCTGCGGAAGTTGTTGAAGCACAATCGGCAGCAGGCAAAAAGCTGGAGGTTGTTGTCATAGATCCGGGACATGGTGGCAAAGACCCTGGAGCCATTGGTAAGACCGCCAAGGAGAAGGATATTGTATTGGCTGTAGCATTGAAACTCGGAAGCCTCATAAAGAAAAATTACCCGAATGTTAAGGTTATTTATACTAGGGACAAGGATGTTTTTGTAGAATTGAACGAAAGGGCCAGCATTGCAAACCGCAACAATGCCGACCTTTTTATTTCGGTGCATGTAAATTCGGTGGATGGAAGTACGTCAACGCATGGCACTGAGACATTTGTGATGGGTTTGCACAAGAACGATGCTAACCTTGCTGTTGCAAAGCGCGAAAACTCGGTAATCTTGCAGGAGGACAACTATTCGTCGAAGTATGATGGTTTTGACCCGAACGATCCTGAAAGCAACATTATTTTCAGCCTTTTCCAGAATGCATATTCCGACCAGAGCCTTTTGCTTGCAGCTTCGATAGAGGAGGAGTTCAAGACTTTGAAACGTTACGACCGTGGTGTGAAGCAGGCTGGATTCCTTGTGCTTTGGAAGACAGCTATGCCTAGCATACTGACGGAGTTAGGTTTCATAAGCAATCCCGAAGAAGAACAATATCTGAAGTCTGATGCTGGTCAGACAGAGCTTGCTGTTTCAATATATAATGCATTTGCAAAGTATAAGTCGCAGTACGACAAGTCGTCTGTGTATCTGGAGAAAATACCTGCCCGTCCGCAGCAAACTCAGCAGCCCAAGGAACAGACGGCAGCCGACCCCGACAATGCAGGCAAGGCAAATGAAACTGCTGAAGCTAATAAGCCTCAGGAAAATGGAAATGCAGTTGTCGTAGCCGATAAGCCAAAGGAACCGGTTCAAAAGACAGAGGATAATTCGGGCATACAATTCAAGGTTCAGGTCAGGATGTCGCCTAAGGAATTGGAGATTAACGAGAAGAATTTTGCAAAATATACCGATAAGGTTTCGTATTATGTTCATGATGGAAGCTACAAATACACTGTCGGCTCCGAAACAGACTACAATGCCATTCTGAAATTTTTCCATGAAGTGAAGTCTTCTTATCCCGGATGCTTCATTATTGCATTGAAGGACGGAAAGAGGATTGATTTGAACGAAGCAATAAAAGCAACAAAGAAATAAGATATAGATATGCAAAAAAAGAACAGAAAATATTTGCTATACGGATTGCTAGGAATAGTGATTCTTGTTGTAACTTATTTTGGTATTGGTTTTTTGAAGGGCAGCCAGCTTTTCAAGGATACTGGTGAATATTACGTTTACTACGATCGTGTTGACGGACTTAACACATCGAGCCTTGTGCAGGTAAACGGCTATAAGATTGGTAAGGTGGCAAAGATTGAATTGCTTCCCGATAAGGATTGCAAGCTCCTTGTAACTCTTGAACTGCAGAACGATTATCCTATTCCAGATTCATCGGTTGCAGCTATTGTAAGTACCGACATTATGGGTACCAAGGGAATAGAAATGCGTTTCAGCGACAAGACTACATACCATAAGCCGGGTGATTTTCTTGTTGGTCAGACTCAGGAAAATCTTAAGGATCAGATAAGTGCGGAAGTGCTTCCTGTAAAAAAAGCTGTGGAGGACTTGATGGTTGAAATTACCGATGTGATTGATATTGTATCGGGTGTGTTCAACGAGGATACGCGCCAGAATCTTGAGGAAAGTTTTGCATCGTTGAGAAACTCGCTTGTACATCTTGAACATTCGGTCGGACATTTGGATAATATCATGTCAAAGGAAACGGACGATATCGTTGATATTCTTGCAAATGTTAAGACGTTGAGCGATTCGCTTGCAGCAAGTTCCGACGACATCAATAATTTTATAAACAATATATCTACGTTCTCTGACACTCTTACAGCTCTTAATTTGACAAAAACAGTCAACGAAGTTAACAGCGTAGTTGCAAAAGTCAACGATGTGGTTGACAAGGTGAATAGGGGCGAAGGTACTCTTGGCGAACTCATAAAGGACAATACCTTGGCTCTGCAGGTTGAAAATGCAGCGATGAACCTTGACAAGTTGCTGACAGACATTAGGGTACATCCTAAGAAGTACATTAATCTGAGCCTTGTATCGGGTAAGTCGTATTATGTTACCGATGAAGGTTATCTTTCGGATAAGGATTTGGAACGCATGAAGAAGCAGCAGGAAAAGGACCTTGAAGACACTCAAAAGGAACTTAACAAGGAAATGAAAGCTGAAACCAAGACTGGATTATACTTCGCAATACAGATTTTGTCATCGCCGTCCAAAGCCGACATGACTTCACGCGAATTCAAGTCGCATACTGATGTCATTGAGATTCACAGCGATGGAAGATACAGATATTTCCTATATCCTCATTCTAATCCTAAATACACAAATACACATCTAAAGAGTGCCAAGGAGGAGTTTCCGGATGCTTTCCCAGTAGCCATTGAAAAGGGCAAGGTTATTACATACGACGAAGGACGTTCAAAATATAGCGGAAAGTAGGAGAACCAAACAGGAAACATTCAAACGGAAACATTCTACACTCGCGGCGCGCCACTATTCAACATGAAACGTGCGTCAGCCCATAAAACGGCGAAGCCATTGAAACCAGAAACACCGCAGGCATGAAACGGCGAAGCCATAGAAACTTAGAAACAAAAAAATGCGGACAACTTTTCTGTCATCCGCATTTTTTTATGAAACGGTTTGTTATTTCTTTTCAAACGCAAGAGTATTGTTCTTGACCGTCACTTCGATGGTATCGCCTTCGTGAACCTCGTCGCCGATAATCATCTTGGCAACCTGATTTTCAAGCTCGTGCTGGATGTAACGCTTTACAGGTCTTGCTCCGTAAATCGGGTCGTAGGCACTGTCGGCAATGAAGTTTACAGCTTCGTCGCTGACGGCAAGAGTGTAGTTGTTGTCTGCCATCTTCTTTACCAAGTGTCCGAGCTGAATCTTCACGATGCCGACAATCTGTTCCTTGCTCAACGGCTTGAAGATGATGGTTTCCTCGATACGATTGAGGAACTCGGGGCGGACAAACGACTTCAGTGATGCCTTTATGTTCTGGCG
>JAGCNN010000027.1 GCA_017645925.1 Bacteroidales bacterium | reverse complement strand
TTAGGTAAACATCCTTTATCACCATAAGCTTTTCCTCGAACGAAATGCGCACATCGGGTACCTTGATTCGGCACACCGACAGCACCATCCGTTCGGCAATCTCATCCACATTTGTCAGAACCTTCTGGTTTACAGCCATCATCGAAGCCTGAATCTGCGATTCATCGAGTTTCGACACCATACCGGCACCGATAAGTCCCGGCAGATAATATATGCACTTGACGCCATTTTCGTAAACCTTTCCAGCATACGAACGGGCAAATCCGCGCAAAGCACGCTTCGACACAACATACGGAGCAGAACCAGCGAATTGAGCATCCTCACCTACCGAACCTGTTATTAGCACGGCACGACGTACATAATCTGACATCTTTTCGCACAAATACCTGATAGACTCGTAGTTTATCCGTGCAACATCTTCAAATTCAGAAATTCCAACCTTCGTAGCACGAGCAAGCCCACCAGTAACTGCGTGTGTATTAATCAAATAATCAACTTTACCATACTTTTCTGCAATGCGCGACACCAAAGCATCGACCTGCGACTTGTCGGACAAATCGACCTTTTCAATCGAAACTGGCACATTACATTCGGCAGAGATTTTTTCTTTCAAGCTGTTGATTACCGCAACATTGGAATTGTATAGCAATATAAGTTCTGCACCTTTGCGTGCTGCCGAAAGTGCAATTTCGCGACCTATGCCACCAGAAGCGCCCGTAAGCATCAGCGTTCTGCCTTCTAATTCGCGCGACGGTGAAAATTTGAACTCGCGCGGCGGCATAATGTATGCAAAACCGCCAAATTCACCGCCAAGACCTGCCACTGCCGTCAGAACCTTATCGTTTGGCTTCAGCCTACCTTCCGACATAAGCACATCAAAACAAGCAGGAATAGAAGCGCCGGAAAGGTTTCCGCAATTTATCTGCACATCCTGATAAACCATAGACTTATCGATGCCAAGATTCTGAGCCACAGAATGTACGATTGCATTTCCTGTCTGGTGAGGGATGAAAATAGCAAGGTCGTCGATAGTCCAGCCGCACTGTTCAAGCAGTTTTTGAGCTGTAAAAGTAATATTCGGCACGGCACGGCTTTTCACCATACGCGGTTCCATAAAAAGGTTGCCCGAATGGTCGGCACCAAGGAAATCGAGCATTGCAATGTCCTCGTTGTTGCGAACGGCAACTATACCGCATTTTTCTTCAGTCTCTACCCTGCTAATCACCACAGCAGCAGCCGAATCTCCGAATGTCGTAAACGGCACAAAGTCGCGTTCTTCGAGCAAAAGTTCCGACATTACCTCGGAATGTGCCACAACTATATGTTTTGCATTGGAATGTGCATTGAAATAAGCCAACGCAGCCTCAATGTTTGAATTAAAGCCGACGCAAGCCGATGTGAGCGAGAACGACGGCGACTGTTTTTCCTCGGAGCAAAAGTAGGACTTCACGAACTCGGCAATTCCAGGAGCCTTCTGCGGAGCCGTTGCCGTTCCGACAAACCAAGCATCTATGTCGTTGCCAGAAAGTCCGCTTTTAGCAAGAGCCTTCTCTACTGCGCCAACGCACAAAGTAATTGTATCGTCGGCGTTTTTGTATTGCGAAGCCGCTGGTGGAAACGGCACCACATGGTAGCGCGTCTTGAAGCCCATCTTTGCCTCGGCCATATAGTCGAAAGCCGTTGCGTTAGGATTTTTTGCCTTATATGCAGCGAAATTCTCCGACTTCGCAGCACGCGACTCGTTAAAACCGTCAAGATAGCCAAGACGGATATACTTCAGTATGTCGCCATTTGTAACTTCGTACTTGCCAAGCACAAAGCCAGTTCCGGAAAATATAAAACTTTCAGCCATTATTTCTTGGCTTTCTTTTTATCCTTGGTATCAGTTGCGGGAGTCTCTGCTTCTTTCGGTTCGTCCTTGACAACCGTCATCTTTATAATCTTAACATCATCCACAGGACGGTCGGCAACACCAGTTTCAACAGCTGCAATCTTATCTACAACGCCAAGTCCCTCAACGACTTCGCCAAATACTGTATATTGGTTGTCGAGATG
Organism: Bacteroidales bacterium; assembly: GCA_017645925.1. GTDB lineage: Bacteria > Bacteroidota > Bacteroidia > Bacteroidales > ML635J-15 > Bact-19. The sequence goes on along the minus strand of JAGCNN010000027.1, from coordinate 2,670 downwards.
TGGAGTACCACCGATTGTTGCGTATGTGTCACGTTCCTTTGTAGAGAAAGTTTTACCCATCCTTTTCTCGAACTGGTCAAGCTGCATATCGGTATATGTCTGGCCCTGAACAATGTAGAACTGCGAGCCGGAACTTCTGCGTTCGGGATTTACATTGTCGCCAGTACGGGCAGCAGCAAGAGCACCTTTCTTGTGGAAATGCTTAGGATAAACGATTTCGGCAGGAATAGTGTAGCCAGGGTCGCCATTACCAAGACGAGCATTCGGAGCGGCATTCTTCGACATCGGGTCACCGCCCTGAATCATAAAGTTCTTTATCACACGGTGGAACAACAAACCCTCGTAGAAACCACTTTCAACGAGTTTCACAAAGTTGTCGCGATGCAGCGGAGTATCATCATAAAGCACAACGGTAATATTTCCCTTTGTTGTCTCAATCAACACCTTGGTTGACTGCGAAAAAGCCATTGCAGAAACGAGTGCAAGAGCGAAAAATAACGCTATTTTCTTCATAATCAACTTTTTATAGTTTTCTAATCAATATCTTTGCAATTTTGGTATAATAAAAAATTACTGTTTCAATAATCTCTCTTGCATATCTGCAATGATAGAACGAACACAAATTATGACTTTATCTTCGTCATAAAACGAAAAGTCCGACCTTACATACGCATCTGGAGTAAGTGAAAATGATTCAAGCGAAGGCATATTTTCTGCCCATTCCAACGGACGCTCTCCGTTCTTCTGTCCAAATACATAGATTTTATAACCTCTCTCAGAAGTCCAAATGTCAATTTTATATTGCGTACCATCCAATTCGAATAGGATGCCACAAAAGTTGGGCTTATATTTCCAAACTGCGTAGCGGTGGTTGCCATCCTCAAATTTTTCGCATAACCTGTCTGCCATATACACAGGCAGTTCTTCTAACATATTTTTTATTGAAAGTGCAGTCTCAAGACTTTGTCCATTCTGTAACGACTGATAAAACTTACCTAAAATGATATTATCCATTATATTATTATTTAATATTTTTAGTAATTCTCCATATTGTCTCAAAATTGAAACACAATCAAGACTTTTCGCTTTTAGAGTGCATGGTTCAATCCACCCACTTACAAGGTTAAATCCTTGCTTTTGAAATACAGGAACTATGCACAACAATGGTAACACATGTTCCTTGTCAGTTTTTGTCCAAGACGATTGATCGGGTTTCTTGTTAATATCTAACGGCAAATAGACAATCGAATCAATTTTATACCCACGCTCAGTCATGTAATCGTAATATCTTGGCAGTTGTCGCTCCATATCCGGAGCATTGTATATTTTATTCTCAATGACAATGCAATGCTTAGAAATTTCCGACCTTATTAACACATCAATCTTCCCACGTTCACGTTCTGCTACCGCTAATCTGTAATTTTGTTTTGATAAGCAAACTTTGTCACCATAGTTTTCGTTTATAAAATCAATAAATGCATACAAAAATTCTGAGCCTTCATTATGTTTTTCTTTTGGGTCTAAAAAAAACTTTATGATGTCGCTGTGAAAGTTTTCTCGATAATACATATCAGAAACCAATCTGAAAACATTCAATTGTTTCTTTGGCTGCGATTTTTTAGATTCACCATATTCCCAACCTAACATCTTGACTCGCTCGTCAATCAAAAGATTGTATATGGATTCGATATGTTCATCAATCAGTTGAACATAACTATCTATATATGAACTATAATCATCCATTAATATCCGTTTTGTTTCTCAATTTTACTTGATGGGCATTGACCAACATTATTCTCAGTAATTTAATTGCAAAGATAACAAATTTGACATATAGCGCAAAAATGACGAGCCAAATCTATATCTACATAAACGCAGCCATATACAAAAACTATCACAAAAGAGCCATTCCTGTAACAACTTGACTAACAGAACTCAAAGTAACTTACTACAAGTGTTTTATTGAATTTTTAGTAACTTATTACAATATTTCATAACAAAATTTAGTAACTTTTTGCAAACAAAACAAGAAACAAAAAAAGCCCGCATTCACGGGCTTTCATATTTTTACCAACAATTTATTTCTTCAGGAAATCCCCAATCAGTTTTTCTGCCTTGGCAAAAGTTTCTTCTAGTTTGTCGTTCACCAACACAACATCGAACTTGTCGGAAAACGAGAGTTCGTAAACGGCCTTGTCGATACGGGTACGGATGGCTTCCTCACTGTCGGTGGAACGGTCACGGAGACGCTTTTCCAGCACTTCGACTGATGGCGGCATAACAAACACTGCCAGAGCGTTTTCACCATAATATTTCTTAATGTTCAGTCCGCCCTTCACATCAACATCAAAAACAACATTCTTGCCTGCAGCAGTCAGTCTGTCAACTTCCGACTTAAGGCTTCCGTAGAAATGGTCGGCATAAACCTCCTCCCACTCAAGGAAATCGTTGTTCTCAATCTTCTTGCGGAACTCGTCAGCCGACAGAAAATAATAGTCCTTGCCATCGACTTCGCCTTCACGCTTCTTGCGCGAACAAGCCGAAATTGAAAAACTCAAATTAAACTCGGACATAGCCAGCAAATGCTTTACAACTGTGGTCTTGCCTGCACCGCTCGGTGCTGAAAATATTACGACTTTTGGCTTCATTACAAAATATTTAGCGATTGTT
>JAGCNN010000189.1 GCA_017645925.1 Bacteroidales bacterium | reverse complement strand
TTCAAACGAAAGTCGTGGCTTTTTCCATTGCTTATTACGTTGATTTTCACTGCTAATCCGATGCACACCGAAGTGGTTGCAAACATCAAGAGCCGCGACGAGTTGTGTTATTTCTTTTTCCTTCTTTGGGCAATAATTTCCGCATTGAGATATTTTGAGAATGGTAAGAAAATCAATTTGTTATGGTTGTTCTTGGGCTTTACCTTGTCGTTCTTCTCGAAGGAAAGTGCAATAACTGCGCTTGTGGCGATTCCGCTTTTTGTTTTCTTTTTCGGCGAGCGAAAGGTTGAAACTGCGGTTAACACCATCAAGACCAAGGAAAAAAAGTCGGAGAAAAAAAAGGTGCCGCCATTCGTAACATTCAAGCCTTACATTGTTATTCTGTTTGTAACGCTTTTGTCTGCAGGTGTTTACTTGGGAATGAGGTACATGGTTTTGTCGGTATGGCACGACTATCATAGCTCGTATGTTACATTGATGCAGAACTATCTTGCCGAACAGCCTTTGGATATTCGTCTGGGCAGTGCCGTTTTCTTGATGGGAAAATATCTGCTGCTTGCTTTTGTTCCTTACATGCAGTCGTGCGACTACTCGTTTGCACAACTGCCATACGTAGGTCTTTTGGACTGGCGGTTTTTACTTGTATTCTTTGTTTATCTAGCAATGCTTATCTATGTTATTTACAGTTTGTTTGTAAAAAAGGAGAGGAGTGTTTTCGTTTTCTGTATTCTCTTTTGGGTAACAACGATGAGTATATATTCAAACACGGTGTATCTTATTGGTTCTTCGTTTGCCGACAGGTTTTTGTTCGTGCCTGTACTTGCATCGGCAATTGTGTTGGTAGAATTGCTTGCAAGGCTATTCCGCATTGATTCGGAGAAACTTGTAGTAGGAGCGAAGCCATTGGTAATGATAGGTTTGACTTTGGCAGTTGTCTGTACTTTTTCAACGCAGACTGTTCTCCGTGCTGCCGACTGGAAAGATCCATATACATTGTATAAGGCTGATGCTCCGAAAGTTCCGGGCAGTGCACGTATAAAGTTCTATCTTGGAGATGCTTACCGAGACGAGGCTCTGCAGGTTGAAGGCGTGGACTCTGCTGGTTTTTATGACAATATAAGGATGGCAATGGATACGTACAAGGCGGCAATTGACATCAATCCTGAATACAGCGAATGCTACGAGCGTCTCGGCTTTTGTTATCTGCGCCTTGACCATTATTATCCTGAAATGCACTTTGGCGACTCTTCAATTTATTGTTTAGATAAATCTATAGAATTGTTTCCATACGATGGACTTGCGTATTATAATCGTGCCGAAATTGCATACGACAAAGGCGACTATTTGACGGCTAAGGAATGCTATTCGGAAGTGCTGAATCTTGGCGGTAGTATTTATGATTCGTATTTTAAGGTGGGAAATTCGTACTATGAATTAGGTGTTTACGACACCGCCATGATGTATTACATTCAGGAGATTGAACGCGATTCCACACGCCCTGAAATATATTACAATTTGGGTTTCTGTTATTCCGAGGCAGCGAAAAGTGATTTGTATAGTGCCGACGACAGGCTGCGCTGTTTGGAGGAATCGTTGAAAATGTACGACAAGGCCATTGAAAAATTGCCTAATTTGTTTGTGGCGTATTCGGGGAAACTAAAGTCGCTTGTAGCGCTCGGCTTATGGAACGACGTGGTTGAATGTGGCCGTAAGGCCATGGAAATCAATCCCGACCACGATGACGGCTATTTCTATTCGGGTGTTGCTAGTTGCCAGCTGAATAGGTACGATGATGCGGAACGGTACTTTAACGAGGCTCTGGAACGGAATCCAAACAATTATGTGGCGTATTTCAACTTGGCTTACGTGTATAGTTTGCGCGGTGAAATTCAGAAGGCTGAATCTTTGCAGAGGCGTGGCGAACAGTTGCAACAAAATGCTGTTAAATGATGAATGTGTTGGTAACCATATTGTTGGCGCTTGCATTTGTGGTTGTTTTTTCGTTCATGATATGTAAGCTGAAGTTGTTTCGCCGGTTGGGGTTGGCTCCGAAATGGCTTTTAGCGTTGTTTGCCACCAAGATTGTTGCTGCTTTTGCTATTGTCGGTGTGTATCAGTTCGTTTACGAGAGTCAAAAGACTGCCGACCTGTTCAAGTACCATTATGCTGGCAAGGTTATTTATTCGGCAATAGAGGATAATCCTGCCGACTATTTCAAGATGGTTTCGGGGATTTGTGCTGATGAGCCTCAGTTGGAGCCCTATTACGTTGAGGCAGACTATTGGTACAAGGCTTGGAACTATGGGCTTTTTAATGATAACCGCACAATAATCCGCTACAATGCAATTCTGGACCTTTTTACGCAGGGAAACATTTGGCTCAACTTGATAATCAGTGCTTTTGTGGCTTTTTGCGGCTCGTATTTCCTTGCGTTGTCCATTCTTGTCTTCTGTGGCGGAAAGTCTTGGATTGCAATCGTTTCGGCCTTCCTTGTGCCTAGCGTGGTGTTCTGGTCGTCAGGTATGATGAAGGAGTGCCTCGTGATGTTTTCGCTTGGTATGCTTATGTTTTCGTGGACAGCATTGTGGCGTAGGTTCGGGATGCTTAAACTCTTGATAGTAATAGCGTCAGCATGGCTTCTGTTCCTTTCGAAATTTTATGTTCTGTTGGCTATGCTGCCTGGAATGGTTGTGTTCGTGCTGCCGTCCAAGCTTAGTGTTAAGTCAATGGTAATTACTTCTGTGTCAATATTTATAGTTGCGATTGGGCTGTTCTTTTTCAGTGGTTGCATTTTCGGTTACGACTTGGTAGATACGATTGTGAGAAAGCAGCACGATTTTATAAACATGGTTAATGTGGAAGCGAATTATTCTGGTAGTAATATTGATATTCAAGAACTTGAGCCTACGTTTGTGAGTTTTGTGACTTGTCTGGTGCCTGCATATATAAATACGTTTTTGCGACCTTTTGTAACCGAGGCCGATTCGCTCATAAAACTTGTTTGCTGCATTGAAAATGTGTTTTTCCTTTTGCTGTTTTTATACATGTGCATTAGGTTTGATAAAATTGGTAAAGAGCAAGTTAAGTTTGTTTTGTTCACTATTTACTTTATGCTTGTGCTCTATGCTTTGATTGGTATGACAACGCCTAATATTGGTGCTTTGGTGAGGTACAAAATTCCTGTCATGCCGTTTTTGCTGTCCTCGATGCTGATATGCACTAACTTTGAATGGTTGAAAAAACTTGTTGTCTCTCGTTTTGGAAAAAGGTCTTGATTTTATAACTTCGCATTTTGAAACTGATTAAATATTTTGATATGAAGAAACTGTTGATTATTATGTTGTTGGCGTTGGGTTCGACTTTGTGTGCCCAGAACACCAAAAATCTAACTGAGGATGTGGTTAATAATATCCGAGAAAATTATAAGCAGAAAGCAGAAGCTGACAAAGGTATTCGCAATGCATTGTCGAACAATGATGTACGCTCGTTGGCGGTAAATCGTGACGTTGTTGGCAAGGCTGACCATCAGTTTAAGTACAAGGCCGATGTGAAAGGCATTTGCGACCAGAAAAGTTCGGGCAGGTGCTGGATGTTCACGGGCTTGAGTTCGTTGCGTCCGCAGATTATAAAGGACAAGGAGCTTGGAGGATTTGAATTTTCGCAGAACTACCTGTATTTCTGGGACATGTTCGAGAAGTCAAACCTTTTCCTTGAAATAATTCTCCAGAATGCCGATAAGCCGTTGGGCGACAGGACAAACGAATGGGCTTTGCATAATCCGATAGGTGATGGTGGCGTTTGGAACTCATTTGCCAACTTGGTAGAAAAGTACGGACTTGTGCCCAATACGGTAATGCCCGAAACTTATCATTCAAACAACACTTCGTGGCTCAACCAGTTGTTGTCGCGCAAGTTGCGTGAAGATGCAATGCAGCTCCGCGATGCTAAGGCTCAGAAGATGGCACCTAAGAAAATAGATGAAATGAAGTTCAATATGCTTTGTGAAGTATATCGTTATTTGGTTCTGTTCCTTGGAGAACCGCCAACTGAGTTCAAGTATCGCTTTGAGAAGGAAGATGCCTACAAGGATTATACTCCAATGTCGTTTTTCAAGGAGTTTTATCCCAACTACAAGACCTCTGATTATGTTATGTTGATGAATGATCCTTCGCGCGAATATAATAAGGTTTACGAAATTGAGTTTGACCGCAATGTGCTCGAAGGCAAGAACTGGCTGTATGTGAATCTTCCTGCCGATGAACTGAAGAAGGCTGCTTTGGCAAGTCTAAAGGACAAGGAGCCATTGTATTCGTCTTGTGATGTTGCCAAGTTCCTCAGCAAGAACGACGGAACTTTGGATGTTAATAATTTTGACTTTGAGTCCTTGCTTGGAATGAAGTTCGGAATGGATAAGGCTACGAGAATTAGGACTTTTGATAGCGGTTCGTCGCACGCAATGTTGCTTGTGGCTGTGGACGTTGACGACAAGGATGTTCCTACAAAATGGCAGTTTGAAAATTCGTGGGGTTCTTCATACGGACACAATGGCTATCTTACTTTCACCGACGAGTGGTTTGATGAGTATATGTTCCGTATCGTAGTGAACAAGAAGTACTTGAGTGGCGATGTCCAGAAGGTTCTTGACCAGAAGCCAATACTGCTTCCTCCTTGGGATCCGATGTTTGCACCGGAAGAATAGAGTTTTCAAGCCTATATGGTAATACAAAAAAATGCGGACAATTTTGCCCGCATTTTTTGTACTTGATGCATTTCGCTTATTTCTTGAAGTATCTGTTGTAGAGACCTTCGAAAGCCTTGCCGTGACGAGCTTCGTCGCGAGCCATTTCGTGAACTGTGTCGTGGATTGCATCGAGGTTGTTCTTCTTTGCGCACTTTGCTAATTCGAACTTACCAGCGGTTGCTCCAAATTCGCAGTCAATTCTCCACTTCAGGTTCTTTTCGGTTGAAGCTGTCATGTTGGGGTCACATTCCGAACCGAGGAGTTCTGCAAACTTAGCTGCGTGTTCTGCCTCTTCGAAAGCAGCCTTTTCCCAGTAAAGACCGATTTCCGGATAACCTTCGCGGTGTGCGATTCTTGCCATGCAGAGGTACATGCCTACTTCAGAGCATTCGCCTGTGAAGTTAGCCTTCAACTGTTCGATAATATATTGCTTGTCTTCTGGTGAGCAAGCGTCCAAGTTCATACCAACGCCAAATACGTGTTCTGCTGCCAAAGGAGCGTCTTCCTGCATTTCCTTGAATTTGCTTCCTGGAACCTTGCAAACTGGGCATTTGAAATCTTCAGGCATGCTTTCGCCTTCATAAACGTAACCACAAACTGGGCATACAAATTTTTTCTTCATCGTCTATTTGTTTTTATTAGTTATTATTCGTTTTTAATTGCAATGGTGGTGGTCGCAGCTGTGTTCACAACCTTCGTGATGATGGCTGCAACATTCACCTTGCGCGTAAATTTTACCATTGAGGAAATTGAGCACGACTTCGCTTGTCGGACCGCTGCATCCGTTGAAAACGCCGATTCCGCTCGATTCGAGCATTGCTACTGCGCCTCCGCCGATTCCGCC
>JAGCNN010000188.1 GCA_017645925.1 Bacteroidales bacterium | reverse complement strand
GGACATTGCCGCTTCGATGATTACCGAAGTGAGCGACGGCGAAAGGCAGAAGGCTATGATTTGCCGTGCGATGGTGCAGCAGACGCCTGTGATTCTGCTTGATGAACCGACAGCATTCCTTGATTTCTTTGCAAAGCGCAAACTTTTGTCCGACTTGAAGAAAATTGCTTCTGAGGAAAACAGATGCATTATTTTCTCGTGCCACGATTTGGAAATTGCAGCAAAATATTGTTCCCATATCTGGCTTCTCGACGATAGAAAGCTCGAATCGGTGACCGTCGATGAATTCCTTAATGGCGGTTATTTCTCAAAATATCAGTAAGATGATTTTCTTAGGCTCTAGTTTTACAGACAACTGAAATTATTCTGATTTTTTGCCAGCTCCTTGCAGTCATTACTCGCAAGCTACGTGCACTAAAGGGTTCGTAAAGTAGAACGAACAGCAAAAGGAACGTTGCTTGTGAGCCTGTCTATACGGAATCTCCTGTTGAAAACGTTTCTAAAGGAGATTGTTCGCTTTGCTTCACGAGGCTGTTGCGTTCCGCATAGTTGAACAATATTACGCTCCCCGTTCCGTATCGCGTTATTGTTCTAACTTGCGGAATGACACACGAGTGGCATAATTTTTAGTCAACTTGTATATAGTTACCAAAAAATATGTATTTTTGTGTGCTTTATAAAGTAATAGTTGCCTTTATTTATGACGTACCTTATAATATATATAGAATGCCGACGATAAAAGAGATATTGCAAGAAGAAAGGACACGGGAAAACACGTGTCTGGTGTTGTTTCTTGAGGGTAAGTTCTGGAAAGCATACGAGCGTTCGGCATACGCATTGACGCGTATTGCACGACAGCCAGCAGCTCTCACTGAAGAAATACGCCCTTCTTGCAGAGCAGATGGTGGAGGAGGAAAAGCACTTGAACGATTGGAAACAATATTATCAAAATAGTAAAAATTGTATTAATAATCAAAAGAATAGTAAAAATGAAAGCTATCAAACTTCTCTTTTTTAGTATGTTATGCCTTATGGCATTGGGGATGAATGCACAGAGGATTGCTGTTGTTGGATTCAAGGCTGGGGCATACGTGTCGCTGTCGGACATTGACGGCATAAGCGAGACTTTCCAAAACAATTTCAATCCACAGGGATATACTCTTGTGGACAGATTGTTCGTTGACAAGACCCTTGCGGAGCAGCGCATTCAGCGTTCAAATATTACAGAGGAACTGGCTGTTTATGCAGGAAAAATAATGAATGTGTCGAAGATAGTTGTTGGAAAGGTATATAAGAGCTTTGACGGTGGCTATCAGGTTGAAGTTACAGTGCTTGATGTGCAGAGCGAACAGCGTATGGCTGGCGATGGAGCTGAAGTGCAGCCAGGCAAGTATCGCGAAACGATAACGGCATTGGCTAAACGGTTGGCTGGCAAGATAGCCATAACCCCGGGAGCAACAGTGCCGGCGACACCACCGTCTTCTACAACTCCCAAGAAACGCACTACAGTAGAGGTGCTGTATGGCTATCTAAAGATATTCCCCAACGAACTTGGAACATTTCAGGCAGAACCAACCTCTGTAATAAGCCAGATAAATGCACAGGCGCAGCACGGTTATAACAACTGGCGTGTTCCAACCAATGAGGAGCTGTCGCTTATGCGGGCAAACAATTACGTAGGAGCTGGAGAATATATGACCAAAGAAAGCAAACACGGTATTGTCCTGCTGGTTTCTGATGGTAAGGATTACGCGTCTCTGCAGGCAGAAGAAAGGAAAAAAATTGAACAAGAATATGCAGAAATTGGAAGACAAATTGAAAGACAAAGAAAAGCAGCCTTAAAGGCTCAAGGATATGTTGACTTGGGTTTGCCAAGCGGCACCCTGTGGAAGAACAAGAACGAGGATGGAGGATTTTACACATACGAACAAGCGGTAAGTAAGTTCGGCAGCAAGTTGCCCACTAAGGAGCAGCTTGAGGAGCTCAAGAACTCCTGCACGTGGACTTGGACAGGTAGTGGCTACAAGGTTGTTGGACCAAGCGGCGCGTCTATTGTTCTGCCCGCTGCGGGCTACCGCGATTGCCGTGGGACTGTGGACCTCGTTGGCTCCGGCGGCCGCTATTGGTCGTCCACACCCAAAGGTTCAGACAACGCGTGGTGCCTCATCTTCAAGTCCAACGGAGTGGGCTTTGACATCCTCAACGATCGGTGCTACGGGCGGTCCGTGCGTCTCGTCCAAGATTAAACGATTGCGCATGCAAAAGCGCCTGTCCTGTCGGATTTACTGTCTTCGGGCAGTAAGCTAAAGGTTGCATTCCGACACGCTTGAATATTAGCATTTGTAATGCGTAAGGATTTACGGCAGTCGGCGGTGGTCGGCTGTCGTTTTGATGATTTTTATTTTTATATTTTGGATTTGAAAAAAAAGTGTTTATCTTTGCAACAAATATTTAAACATAATGGTTGGTTATGGGAACTGATTGAATAACAACATCATGAAAGAACGATTTAAAGAGGCACTGCTTTTTTGGCTTGCTGTAACCAGTGGAATTTCTTCAATTGTCAGTTTATTTTTTGTTATAATTTCAGATAATGCAAAAGTAACTATTGCATTACTTGCTATTATAATTTTTCTTGTGGCACTGCTTCTGTCAATATGGTACGCTATCAACAAATATATACATAAGGATTACGACAGAGATTATCAGAAACTTTCCTTTTTTACACGATATGAGTATTTAGACAAATCACATATAATATACGATGGTTATCGATTAATTCAATCGAAGCGTTTTTTTCTTTCAAGCATAAAATGGAAATTTAAATGGACAGGAAATTTACTCCCAAAAGTAAGTTCTGCGTTGCAGAATTGTGACGGAAAGATTATAAAAAACTCAACAAATGACTATGACCATGTTATTTTGAAGTTTAAACGGGCATTGTTATATAATGAATCAGCGGTCGTGCATTTTCATGCAGAAATGGATGATGCAGAAGGTGTTGCGCAACCACATTTGGATTTAAAAGTAGAAGAGCCAATAAGTGTTGTTAATTTTCGTGTGATATTAGCATATAAGGACAATAACTTTTCCGAACATGCAACTTTTAAACGCAAACTAATAAACAGCGATACTCCAACGGACTACGAGGTTATAGGGTCTGTTAATTTTAATACCAACTCAAAGAGTTATGAATATATTCTAACGAATCCAGAAGTAGGATATTTTTATCGCATAGAGTGGGAAAAATAAGTCTCTATGATTGTTCGCCCTTGTCCTTCGGGATTTGTACTCCCGAAGGCGTGAGTATAGGGTTATTTTATCTGGAATATACAAAACATTACATTTAATCTTGATTTTTTGCATAATATAAAATAATGTGTATATTTGCGACATTAATTTAAAAATTCATAAAAATGAAAAATACTTTTATTATATCACTACTCATCGGGATGATGGGTGTGATGGCGTTTGTTGGCTGCGAAAGTACTGGCGCAACTTTCCGTTCCAATGATGAACTATTCGAATATACTTGCTATGACAAGGGCAGTTATTGGGTATATGAGGATTCTGCAACACGCGAAATCGATAGCCTTACGGTCATTACAGAACCGATAAAAGAGAAAACGAGTGATTTCCCTTGCAATGGAACAAGCTCGTGGGTGAAAACTTTCAAGCAGGAATATAATTATGTAAATACTACAAAATTCATAAATGATACATTTGTATATATGCCGACTATACATGGCGATTTCCGTTTTGTAAATGATTCCAGATATGGTTATGGAGACTTGCTGCCACAAGATTGCTATTATTCTCCGAACGTAGAAACAATATTTAAAATTGAAAATAAACGTATTGCATACTCGTTACCATACATAAACACACCAAATCCAAGTGAATATGTGTACTATCATTGCTTACCGTGGTACATAATGTTTTATTCTTCTTATTATGTTGGAAATAAGGAATACAACAATGTAAAG
>JAGCNN010000187.1 GCA_017645925.1 Bacteroidales bacterium | reverse complement strand
ATGTACTTTGCAGTAATGGTGTCGGCGTTTTGCATTTCTTCGGGCGTTCCTGCAAAAACTAGATGTCCGCCCTTGCGACCAGCACCAGGACCAATATCCACTATGTAGTCGGCATTTTCAATCATGTCGCGGTCGTGTTCGACGACAATAACCGAGTTGCCACGGTCGCGCAGTTCCTTGAGCGAATGTATGAGTTTCTGGTTGTCGCGCTGATGAAGACCAATGCTGGGCTCATCGAGGATGTAAAGCACATTCACGAGGCGCGAACCAATCTGTGTTGCCAACCTAATGCGTTGCAATTCACCGCCCGAAAGACTTTCGGCTGGACGGTTGAGCGACAAGTAGTCAAGTCCTACATCAAGCAAGAATTTCAGCCTTGTCTTGACTTCCTTTACAATTTCGTAGGCAATTTTTTGTTCCTTTTCCGAGAGTTCAGCATTGTGGTTGTCGAAGAAATTGTAAAGTTCGGGCAAGTCCATATTTGCAAGCTCGGCGATATTCTTGCCGGCAAACCTAAAGCACAAAGCTTCGCGGTTGAGCCTTGCTCCGCCACACTTGGGACAAGTTACATATTTTGTAAACTTGGCGTTCTCCTTGTCCGGATCGTCGTCGCTACTGCTGTGCTTCATGCGGTTTATCACGCCGTCAAATGTAACGATATAGTTTGAATCTTCGCCAAGCGGGGTATGTCTGAGGTTGAGATTTCCATTGTAGCCGTAGAGGATAGTGTCGAGAATGTCTTCGGGCAAATCCTTGATAGGCGTTTTCATCGAAAACTCAAGTTTCTCGGCAAGAGCATCAAGTGTCCAGAACAGAACGGATTCCTTGCGTTTGCCGATGGTGGTTATTGCGCCTTCGTTTATCGAAAGATCATGGTTTGGAATAAGTTTTTCTAAGTCAACATCGATGATAGTTCCCAGTCCGTTGCACTTAGGGCAGGCTCCCTGCGGCGAGTTGAACGAAAACGAATGAGGTGCAGGTTCCTTGTACGAAATTCCACTCGTGGGACACATCAGGAAACGACTGTAAAATGATGGCTTGTCGGTGCCTTTTTCAAGAACCATTGTTATACCTTTGCCGAGTTGCATTGCAAGTTCGATAGCCTTGCGCAGACGCTGGCTGTCGTCGTCGCTTTTTATCGTAAGCTTATCGACAACAACCTCAATAAAATGATTCTTATAACGGTCTAGCTTGAGGTTATATTCTACTTCGGTGATTTCGCCATCGATGCGGGCGGTCATATAGCCACGACGACGGATATTCTCGAACAGTTCCTTGTAGTGACCTTTACGACCATTTACAAGCGGTGCGAGAACATAAATCGACTTTCCGTTGAACTTTTCGGTTATGATGTCAACTATCTGGTTGTCGCTGTATTTCACCATTTTCTCGCCTGTGACATACGAATATGCTGTAGAGGCACGGGCGAAAAGCAGACGAAGGTAGTCGTAGATTTCGGTAATTGTGCCAACCGTGGAACGCGGATTCTTAACGGTAGTCTTCTGCTCGATGGCGATAACGGGGCTAAGACCTGTAATCTGGTCAACATCGGGGCGTTCCATGCTGCCGATAAACTGCCTTGCGTATGCCGAAAAAGTTTCCATGTAACGTCGTTGTCCTTCGGCATATATGGTATCGAAGGCAAGTGATGACTTTCCGCATCCGCTCAATCCTGTGACAACGGTGAGCTTATGCTGCGGAATGTCGACATCAAGGTTCTTGAGGTTGTGAATCCTTGCGCCCCTGACTTCAATCTTCTCATCTTCAGTCTTCATCATTTAGTCGTTTTGCAGGGTCTTATGCCTTTCTTCGGCAGTTCAATCTCAAATTCCTTACGCGACTGGTTTGGAAGCGTATTGGTTCTAAGCCACGGATTGAAATGCTTGAGCATCTTGAGGTTGGTGCCATTGTCGATGGCAAACTGTGTAAGGTCGCTTATTGTTGTGTCAACCTTTATGGTGTAGGTTTCTATTTCGTCGTACAAGTCCTTTTCGTCAAGGTTAAAGCCGTATGTGCTAGGATTTTCCATTACTAGCTTAAGCGCAATGATACGATAGACATATCTTGCAGTTTCGGAATTCAGAAGCAAATCCCAGTAGTTGTCAACTTTTTGATTATCTATACTTTTACTAACACCGCCCATGCCCATATTGTACGATGCAGCAACCAAGGTCCAGCTTTTGAACTTTTTGTAGGCATCCTTGAAGTATTTGCAGGCGGCTACCACCGACTTGTGATGGTTGTAGCGCTCGTCAACGTTTGTGTCAATGCGCAGACCATACTCGTTGCCGGCTGTTTTCATAAACTGCCAGAAGCCAGTTGCACCTGCGGGACTAACCACATTGCTCAATCCGCTTTCGGCAACGCAGAGGTATTTGAGGTCGTCGGGAATATTGTTTTCTTTCAGAACTTTTTCTATTTCAGGAAAATAGCGTTTAGCTTTCTTCAGATATGTTATTGTTGCCGAATGACGGTACATATTCACTACAAGTTCATAGTCAAGCGCTTCGTAAACATCGAAGTTTTCGAGTGGAACACGTTCCCCGCAGAAAATAATCTCATTTGGAATAAATGGCTGCGAAGATGTAGGTGCAGACGGAAATTCTTTAGCTTCATTGCTTTGCTTGATAGAATCATCAGCAGTAAGCGACATCAATCCAAGAGTACAAAGTATTCCTATTGCAATTCCGCCAACGATTAAAGCAGGTATCTTGATGTATTCTTTCATTTCTGTTTGGTGACTTTTGTGTTAATGTACAGCAATGCAAAAACAATTACAGGATACGCAGCCAAAGCGTAAACAACACCATAGTTCAAATCGGTGCAGTACATAATTACTTGAGACAAGCAAACTCCTATAAGATTCAGCGAAAGCAGAACTGCTCCGACTTTACGCACTGTAAGACCTCTATAATATAGGTAGTGTGTAGTGTGGTCGCGTCCGCCTACAAAAGGCGACTTGCCTTTCAAAAGGCGGTTGATAGTAACAGTTGTTGTATCTGATAGTGGAACTATGAATGCTAATGCCACCATTATGAACTGCTTGGCGTTGTATGCGTAGTTTATTTCATCGGTAATCTGTATTCCGTTCCAGAAGTATTTTATTCCGATGTATGCCAAAAGAATTCCGAGGAACTGGCTGCCGTTGTCGCCCATATACATTTTTGCAGGTGCCCAGTTGTATAGCAGGAATCCGAGAATTGCACCAGCTACAGTAACCATTACCATCGTATCAATGTTGCATTCACCATTTATTATCTGCATAAGTACGCACGGAATGATTATCGTTAGGCTAATGGAACTAGTGATTGCGTCCATATTGTCGAGCATGTTGATTGAATTCATAATGCCGACAATCCATAAGACTGTGATTGTATAGTTTACCCATGGAAGTGGTGAAATTGTTATGACAACTCCTGTTTTTATCAGCACGAAAGCGCACACAAACTGTACTATGAACTTGAATAGTGGTGGTGTATTCATAAGGTCATCGGCAAGCCCCATGAAGAATGAAATGCCAACAGTTATCATCAATGCGATAAACATGTTGGAGTCTTCTGGTGTATTTAACGGAGAAAAATAATATATAAGACTGGCAATCAAGAACACAGAGTAGAACAAGATTCCACCGTATATGGGTTTGCTTTGCGAACTGAAACGCTCTGTGTTACCTTTTGTTTTCTTTGTCAGGAAATTGAATGTTCCCTTGATGAAAAAAGACCCAAGTAAAGCCGAAAAACCAATTGCGATAATTGCACTTGCCAATAAAATCCATTCCATGTTTATTGCCTATTTCTTTTTCTTACCGAATAATCTACTAAAAAATCCACCTTTTTCTTTCTTTTTTTCACTTCCGTCATCATCCTCGTCGGTGCTGTAACCGTAGCCATATCCGTAGCCATATCCATAACCGTATCCGCCATGACCATGACCATAACCGTAGCCGTATTTTCCATAGTGCGAACCGTATCTGCTATAACTATATCCAGAGTGCTTGCTTACTGGAAGGCCGTTCAGTACCATTGATATATTCTTTACGTTATGTTCTTCAACGATTCCATTTATGTATTCGATGTAACCCTTTACGCTTATGCCAGAACGCATTATGTAGAAGAAATTGTCAACATATTTTGATAGGGTTATTGCATCGTGTATGATGCCAAGAGGCGGAGTATCAAGAATTACAATGTCGTATGCTGCCCGTACTTCCTCAATAAACGTGTCAATGTTCTTGCCGATTAGCAGCTCGGCTGCGATAGGTGTTATCGGTCCGCTTGTTATGACATCCATATTTTCAATGACATCCTTGTGAAGACATTCCTGCCAAGGCTTCCTATTGGTAAGTATTGTTGAAACACCATCTTCGTTGTCCAAGGTCAAGCACTTTTCAAGACGAGGCTTGCGAAGGTCAAAGTCAACGAGCAGAACCTTTTTGCCCGACATCGCATAAATATCAGCTGTGTTGATTGCAATGAAAGTCTTGCCTTCGCCAGGAACTGTTGATGTGGTTAGTATTACCCTGCACTTAGAATCAAGCGGATAATAGTCGAGGTTGGTTCTTATCTTGCGGAAGTTTTCCGTTATGTGCGAACGGGCGTTCTTGTGTACAACGGCCTGGGAAAATTCGTTTTTATGTCTGCTTGTTACGACTTCGCCTATTACAGGAATATCGGTGTATTTGCTAATATCGTTGCTTGTAAGTATCTTGTTGTAGAACAAGTATCTTGCTAACAGGAACAAAACAGAAAGTACAAGTGCCAGTAACGCAGCCATTGTCATTGTTTTCGAAAAGATTGGCGAAATGGCTGTACTTGGGACGCTTGCCTTTTCAAGTACAAGGTTTGTACTCACATATCCCGACTGTGATATTAATATTTCGATTTTTCTGTCGAGCAACTTTGAGTAATGTGATTCGTTCACAGAATATATTCTCTGTAACTTGGAATATTCAAGTTCATCGTAGTTTGCCTTTTCTAGTATTCCGTTGCGAATATCCTCTTCCTTTTTCTCGCATGCGTTTTTCTGCTTGCCAAGCCGAACAATTGTACTGCCTATGAAGTCAATTATTGTTTCTTTTTTCGACTCTATCTGTTTGTCGATTACAATAATTTTATGGTTGTTTTCGGTTACTTCGTACAGCATGTTTTCTCGCTTGGACATAAGGTCTTGAAGCGATTTCAGCATTGACGACAGAAAGGCATTTGATGATTGCCCTGACATAAGAGCCATCATCTCGTACATATTCAAGTCAGGATTGTTGTTAACTTGTTCCTTAACCTCGTTAAGTGTTTCAATTTCGTAGTCGATTTCTGCAATCCGCTGTTCGAGTGTCGCGATTCTAGTTTCTGCAAGTCCGTTCTTGCGTGATTTTACATCTTCGTTTGTTATGCCGTTAGCGATTCTGAACTGCTGTAACTGGCTTTCAATGGTAGAAAGTTCGTCCACCATGTTGTCCATTTGTTCATCGATGTATGCGATGGTTGCCATTGAACTTTCACGGCTTTTCATAACATCAAATTCAATGAACTGTTCGGCAATGGCATTGGCAATATCTGCTGACTTCTTTGCGTTTTCGCAGTCGTATGTTATCTTTATTGTTCCTGCATTGTTGTTTAATGCTTCAATGACAAGGCCTTTTGATATGTCTCGCAAGGTTTTCCTTTCGCTGTTGATGACAAAGTAATATTTGTCTTTGATACTGCTTTTTAAGGAATAAGATTCGCTGCTAGGAGCTGACATTGTTATGGTCATGCCTTCTGGAAGTATGGTCGGCTTGTCAAAAGGTATATTGTGTACTTCGCCTTTTTCTCCAATGCTTATATCGTATGATTTTTCGTCTTTGTTTTGTTCGTAGTAAATAGGCACATCGTATATGCCAGAGCCAGTAATCTCATATTCAACCTTGAAAGGCATAGAGAACCCATAACCATCTGTTTTTAGGAATGCACCTTCGGTGAAAAAACTAATCCCAAGCGGCAAAGTCTTGACTACAGTTTTCAGAAATTCCTCGGAACGCATAATCTCTATGGTTGGATCCATCTTTACGCCCGAACTAATGCCAAGAATTTCATTTGTTTTATTTTCCTTCTTTATTTGTATAATCGAGGACGAGCTATAAATAGGTTGCGTGTATCTGAAATAGAAGTAGCCTCCGGTAATTGCCAAAGCAAAGAATATTATGACAAAAATAATGTTCTTTCTAAGGACAGTCAGGAAGGTTTCGAGTTCAAAGTCCTGATTTAGGGTAGGTATTTTATTTTCTTTTTTCTTCATCGTTTATTGTTTAGTAAAATAGCCTTTGACTGTAACAATAACTCCATATACAGACATCAATGTGGTTACTAGTGTAAGGTATGGAGAAATTTCACGGAGCACCCTTGTAACATATTGCGGACGACTTTCCACGTATATTATATCATTGGCTTCTAGCATTATGTTTGTGCCGTCGAGGGTTTCGAGCGACGATACGTTCCAGTAGTATATCTTAGGTTTGTCGGTCAGGTTTCCGCGTATGAGCTTTATTCTATATGCACGGCTTATCTCGGTAAGTCCGCCGCACGCAGCAATTGCGTCTATCAAAGTAAACTGATTGTTGCTCATACCAACTGTTTGCACTTTTGAACCGCCATTCATAAATACAGTAACCTTACGATTTCCTACTGTTACAAGCACAAACGGGTCTAGGAAATATTCGGAATAAAGCATTTCTAGAGTATCCTCTGCCTCACGGATTGTCTTTCCGCTGATGTCAATTCGACCAAGTACTGGTAACTTAACTTTGCCATCAAACTCAACAGGGAAACCACCTCCATTCTGGTTGTTGTTTGTGTTAAAATTGGAAGAACCACCTGTTGTTCCTCCTCCAAAGCCGAAATATGCCTGACCATTATTATTCAGAACCCTGATATTCAGTTTATCATTAGGTTGGATTCTGTATTCTATTTCCGAGGGTTCTTGTTCTGAAATTTCATAGTCCTTACTATTACGCAGCATTTCGTATGGCCTTATTGACCTACACGAACTGAATGCCGTTGCTATCGCTATGATTACTAGTATTATATATCTTTTTCTCATCTATGATGCCAAATTAAGACCGCAAAGATACAAAATATATACTTATATTAAAAAGGTGAATGCTAAAAATCTTTTTTATTTTTTAGCAGATAATGTAAATTTGATTTTTTCCGCAGTTCGGATTTAGCCAATTGATGCAAATTGACCGGTAAGTCCCATTGCAACATAGTATCCTATGTAGAGTAGTAGCAGTAAAATTCCCTCTATTCGTACTATTTCGGTTCTGCCTTTTATTGGGAAAACTGTAATGCCGAGCAGTAGTAATGATGCGAGTAGGAACCAAACATCGAAACTAAGTATGTTGGCTTCTGCTTCAAGTGGGGTAATGCATGATGTCAATCCAATTATCATGCAGATATTGAATATGTTAGAGCCAATTATGTTGCCGACTGAAATGTCAAGTTCTTTCTTTATTGCAGCTACTATTGAGGTTGTCAATTCTGGCAAACTTGTGCCTATTGCAACAACTGTTACTGCTATAACTCTATCGCTCACGCCTAGCGACCGAGCAATGTTTTCTGCCCCATATACCAATAGTTCCGAGCCTCCGATAAGCCCAGCACAACTGATGATTACAATTAGAAATGATAGCCAGATGTTATGCTTTTTTGGTGATTCGGCATCGGTGTTTTCTTCTGGCGGCTCTTTTTTTGCCGACCTGAATGTCAGGTACATATATAGAGCCATTAGCAGGAGCATAAATATACCTTCCAGCAGATTTATTTCGCTGTCAATTAGCGAAAACGCAAAAAGCATAGTTGCGGCTAGCAGTAAAACAAGGTCGCGGCGAATTACTGACCGCGAAATGGGGATGGTTATAATTATTGCTGTGATACCTAGGATAAGGCATACGTTTGCAATGTTACTTCCTACAACGTTTCCGATTGATATGTTGGCAGAACCGCTAAGTGCTGCACTAAGGCTTACGCATAGTTCTGGTAGCGATGTGCCCATCGAGACAATGGTTACTCCAATGATTAGTTTTGATACATTGAAATATTCAGCAACCCAAACACTGCTTTTTACAACCCAGTCGCCAGCGTAAACAAGCAACGCAATGCCCGCGACAAGTGCTACATAGTAGAATGGCTCTGATGATAATATGTTCAGTATGCTGTCCATTTGTGCTTGCAAAAATAATCATATTTGTTGAATGCAAGCATTTGTTTCGTTTGATTTTGTATTTTTGCATTTCCAACATGAAGACTTTTAGTTTTGACAGGGACTTTATTTTGACGGCGCTTGCTAAGGTGCTGATACTGTTGCTTAATTTCGCAGCGGTAATATATACTACGCAGGTGTGGGGAAGCGAAGGCAAAGGTTTTATCGCCATATTTGCAGCCGACATAAGTCTTGTTGCGACCTTTACCAATATACTTACAAATAGTAGCGTTTCTTTTTTCTTGAAGAAAATTGGGCATTCGCCGTTGGCGACACTTGCTTTTCTTTGGGTGTTTATTGTGTCGTCGGTGGCAGCAGTTGTGGTGTCGTTTGTTGATGTGTCGGTGCCAGTGTTGCCTTTTTTTGTTGTTGCTGTTTTGTCGGGCTGCATAACTTTTCATTCGTCGCTTTACCTTGGTGTTCAGAAGATTTTTCAGTACAACATTGCTTCGTTGCTGATGTCGGCTTTGTTGTTGCTTTTTATGCTGCTGTTCCATTGGCTTTTCCCAGAAACTGGTTATCATGCATATTTTTATGCTCAGATTTTGTCTTACGGGCTTGTCCTTTTGCTATGTGATATTTTTACGCGAAGAATCTTTGGTCGGATATGCTTTTCGTTCAGTCTTGATACTTTCTGCAAAGCCTTCAATTTTGGTTGGCAGGAAGAACTAAGTGCATTCTTGCAATTCCTTAATGCAAGGCTATGTTTTTATCTTATAGGCATTTATGCAGATATGTCATCAGTCGGAATTTTTTCAGTAGGTGTTACTATTTCCGAGGCTATTTGGGTGTTCAGTCGCAGTATGGCGCTTGTTCAGTATTCAAAAGTGTTAAAATTGGGTGATACGTCCGAAGCTTGGTTAGAAACGCGCAAGGTTACGCTTGTAAGTCTGGCAATAACTGTTTTGTGTATTGCCATTGCGGCATGTGTGCCCACGTCAGTTTTCGAGTTTGTTTTTGGCGATGGCTTTGGCAGGTCAAAAGTTGTAATTCTGATGCTAGCTGTCGGTATTGCCTCAAATTCAGTGGCACTGGTGCTATTCAATTATTTTTCGGCACTAGGTAGGCTTAAGGTGTTGCTGCTAAGGTCGTCAGCAGGTTTGGTAGTAACATTGTCCCTTGCGTTTGTGTTGATTCCTATGTGGCAAATAGAGGGAGCATGTGTGGTCAACTCATGTTCGTATTTAGTGTCGTCGCTGGTATTGATAATTTTCTTTTCGCGAAATAGGAAGTAAGACTTTTGGGGTTCAGTATTTTGCACCCAAAGAAGGTTTATTGTCTAATAAATTTGTTGGAAAATGCATGGTTACGTTTCCACAATTCAAACCTTTCGTTTTCAATCTGTTTTTCTTCTGCATCACTTTTTTTGCCTGATATTATGCTTAGGTTCAGTTCAAAACCAAGAATTAATGAAATTGAAGTTAGATACAGAAGCATAAGCACAATTATTATAGTACCAAGAGACCCGTACAACTTGTTGTAGTTGGCGAAGTTGTTGAGGTAGAAAGAAAAACCGCTTGAGCAGAGAATTTGCACTACTGTTGCAAGTATTGCACCTGGGGATATAAATTTGTAACGGCTCTTTTTTGAAGGTGCAAGGAAATATAGAAATGATATTGCGATGAAGTATAACACTAAAATTATCAGCCACTTGGCAATGTGTAAGGATACATACCAGAATTTGTTGTCGGCAATGATGGTGTGGTGTGTGGCAAGGTGGTCGATGTATTTTGAACCACCGATTATTATTGTCATTGCAGCGATAATTAGCGTGCAGAGAATGAGTACCATTGCAATGGAAATCAGTCGTTTGCTAATTAAGTTGCGGCGATCAACGTTGTGGAATGATGCATTGAAAGCCTCTATTATTGCCAGAATGCCATTTGAGGCGAAATATAGCGATGTTATGATACCGAACGACAGCAAGGTTCCGCTTGGTTTCATTATGGTGTCAGAAATAGTATCGAAAAATACATCGTAGATTGCTGGCGGCATAATTTCGGTGATGAGATTAATCAGAGCGTCTTGAAATCCTTCTATTGGAATAAAAGGTATTATGCTGAATCCAAAGATTAGCAGTGGAAATATTGCAGAGAACAGACTGTAGGTCATGCTTTTGGCTCGTATTGTAAAGGAACCTTTTGTAAGTCCTGTTACAAAGAAATTGCCGATGTAGTAGAGGGAAAAACCGCCAAATCCGGGGATTATAATTTTGTCACCTATGATTTTTAATAGCGCGTCAATCCTTTCAAGGAGTCCAAACAGAATTGCTTGAATTTTTTTTAATAGCGCGTTAATCCATTCGCGGAGTGCTCGAAGGTTCTTTTTCATTTCTGCAGAAACTTACTTTACTGCTTTGAGGCTGAGGTCCAGACTTTTAATCTGGTGCGTAAGTGCGCCTATTGAAACAAAATCAACTCCACATTCGGCATATTGGCGTATGTTGCTGAGCGTAATTCCGCCACTTGATTCGGTTTCAACTTTTCCGTCAATGATTTTTACAGCTTCACGTGTAGTTGGAATGTCAAAGTTATCAAGCATTATGCGGTCAACATTGCCGATTCGCAGCACTTCACGAACGTCATCAAGGTTGCGGGTTTCAACTTCGATTTTTAGATTGCGGCCTGTATCGTGCAAGTATTTGCGAGCCTTTGCAACAGCTTTTTCTATTCCGCCTGCATAATCGATGTGGTTGTCCTTGAGCATGATCATGTCGTACAGACCTATGCGGTGATTTGTTCCGCCACCAATTTTTACGGCTTCCTTTTCTATGAGACGAAGTCCGGGTGTTGTCTTGCGTGTGTCTAGGACTTTGGTGTGCAAACCTTGTAGTTCCTTAACGTATTCGGCTGTTACTGTGGCTATTCCACTCATGCGTTGCATGAAGTTTAGTATTGTGCGTTCGGCACGTAGAATGTCGTGTTGTGGTCCACTGAGTTCAAACACTATGTCCCTTTTTTTTATAGGTGTACCATCTTGTATGAAAATGTCAAGCTTCAAGTCTTTTGACAAATAGTTGCAAACTGCTTTTGCCACTTCTACGCCAGCAATTATGCCATCCTGCTTTACGAGCAATTTTGCTTTACCTTGTGCCGACTTATCTATGCACGACAACGTAGAATGGTCGCCGTCACCCAAATCTTCTTCAAACGCCCTTGCAATGAGCGAGTTGAGATATTTTTCTGGAATCATTGTTCTTCCTCTATTCTAAGTTGATGGATAAGCGGAGTGCCCGACTGTTCCTTCACGAGGAAGTAAACGCGGAATTTCTTGCCGCTTGTTATTTCAAGTGTTCCGATTGCATATTGAGCCTCACTTTTTCCTCCTTGATGCAGTAGCGTGAAATTCTTTGGTGAGTTTTTGTCAAAGAAATTCTTTACCACTTGTTCGGCTTGCTGTCGGCTATAAACAGCTTCTGTTTCGAGTATTGCCACTTCTACCGAGTTGTTGAAGTACTTCGATAATTCTGTGGAATTGCCTACTTTCATTGCATCGAATACTTTCGGAGGAATCGCCGAAAAAGCCAGCGATGTTACCAACATCGCTAACGCAGTCAGTATTAACCTAATGCTTTTCATTTTGAATGTGCGTTAAAAATTCAACTTTTACATGCAAAAAGTAAACCAAATTTTGCAATGCAAATTTATCCAAAATAATAAGAATGCAGAAGGAGTTCCTTTTTCTTTTATTCAAAAATTATGAACAAGTAAAAGTAGGAAGGTTTGATAGATTTATGCCTATTTCTGTGGGCTCGCTGTCCTTTCTTGTTGAATCGCGTCATGGCACGATTGTACAGTTTGATGGTCCAAAAAACGTTTCAAAGTTTCACGTTATATAAAGAATATGTTGTCGAATATTATAATTTCAAAGAATCTTAAACTTCCAGAAACATAGAAACCAGAAACGTAGAAACTTGAAACATAGAAGTTAGAAACCAGAAACCACTTACTTGATTGTTGCATATTCTTCCCGGTATCGCATAGGAGTCATCTGTACCTCTTGCCTGAAATAGCGGCAGAAAAAAGAATCGTTAGGAAAGTTCAGAGCGTCGGCAATCTGCTGTATGCTCATGTCGGTTGAATTTAATAGAACCTTTGCTTCTATTATCACGCGTTCGCGTATGAGTTGCAGAGGAGTTTTTCCTGATGCACGGTGAATCATCTTTGAGAAATACTTGGGCGAAACGCAACACTTGTCGGCATAGAACGAGACTGTCCTTTCCTTTCCTGCATAAAGCTGAAGATTGTCTAGAAACTGGATGTAAAGTTCCTGCTCGCGTCTGTTGTCGGAGCCTAAATCGTTGTCCAGTGAGTTTTTTTTCATTACGCTAAGAAATGCTCCTGTTGCAACTTGTAGATAACCCTTTACAATTTCACCCCGATAGGCAGGGTCGGTTGACTTGTAAAATTTGTGGATGTTCTTGTATAGTTCTATGTGCCTTTGCATTTCGTCATCGTCAAGGTGGATGAGCAGGGGAATTGAGCGATGCATAATATATGAGCCGACATTGATTGCCGATGCACCCAGATTGTCATCACTACTGCTGTCTTCGAAGGCCATTCCAATTACACGCAGGTCGGTGCTGCTTGAAATCATTTCCACCACCGAGCCACCCTGAACAACAAGCACATCGTTGCGGCTTATAATAAATTCGTTGCGGTTGATAATTGTACGGATGCAGCCTTCCTTGCATAATAATGCCGATGTAAAAGTCAGCTTTAGCGGAAATGAGAAGGGCTTAGAATAGGTGGACGTAAAATCAAGCATGTTGTAGTCGCTCTCAAGGTTGTCGCCAATGAATATGGATTCGCCGTACGATATGCTTTCGCTTACTCGGTTGAAAAACCTTAGCAGTATTTGGTCAATAGCTTGTTGCATGATGGTTGCCAATTTTTCACAAAGGTAAATGTTTTCCATATAATAACAATGCAAAAGCGAAAAATAGAACATTGATGACGAACAATAAGAAACAAGCGGAAAAACGACTTGGTATATTTTTGCACCCCGAAATTGACTAATTATGGCCATTTTTCAACGTTACATATTGAAAATCGTGCAGGAGAAGATGCATTGTGCGCAGACTGCGTATTGTAGTGCATTGATGTAGAGGAAGAAATGAATCATGGCAAAATTTAATCTGTCGAATTTTATTGTAAGGAAACGACTTTGGTTTCTTGTAGCTGCGGTTGCTTTAGCAGTTGCCTGCGTATTCATGATTCCACGCACCAACATAAATTCCGACATGACGCGATATTTGCCCGATGGTTCGCAGATGAAACAAGGAATAGACCAAATGTCGGAAGATTTTGGCGATGACGGTTTGGGTTCGGGAATGGTAAGGGTAATGTTTACATCGCTTTCCGATAGCCTAAAGACTGCAACAAAGGATGAACTTTCTGCCGTTGATGGCGTTTCCAATATATTGTATCAGGATGGCAGCGAAGAATATAACCGTGAAGGAAAAGTTCTGTACGAACTATTATGCGGCAGTCAGCGTAGCCAATATGAGATTGCCAATGAAATTTCGGAAAAATATGGTGATAAGGTTGTTGTTGAGACAAGCGAAAAGGACACTGCTGCTCCAATTGGCGTAATGCTTATTGCCTTTGCTTTGCTTCTTGCCGTGCTTATAATCATGTGTGAGTCGTGGCTTGAACCGCCGATATTTCTTGCCGCCATCGGTGTTGCAATAGCAATAAACATGGGTACAAACGCCTTGCTCGAAAGTGTTTCGGCTACGACAAACTCTATAGCATCAATTCTTCAGCTCGTACTTTCTATCGACTATTCCATAATTCTCATGAACCGATACAGGCAGGAAAAAATGTTGGAAAAGAGCGACAAGGTTACGGCTATGACCAATGCGCTGAAAAAGGCTTCGTCGTCGATAGTTAGCAGTGCCTTTACAACCATTGTGGGACTTATGGCGTTGGTGTTCATGAAGTTGAAAATCGGTGCCGACATGGGAATCGTTTTGGCGAAAGGCGTTCTTTGCAGTCTCGTTGCAATTTTCACAGTACTGCCTGCGGTAATATTGGCATTGGACAGCGCAATTGCGAAATCAACAAAAAAAGTATTGAAATTCAGGACTGATCGTCTTGCGGGGTTCAGCATGAAATTTCGTATTCCGCTGGCAATAGTTTTCGTGGCAATATTTGCCGTATCGTACTATTTTCACAGAAAGACAGAAATTTCGTTTTCGCCCGAGCAAAAATCAGAAATTGCAAAGTATTTCCCTCCTAAAAACATAATGGTGCTTTTGTACGAAAATTCCGATTCAACAAGGATTATAGAACTTTCCGACAGCCTGTCCGCAAACAAGAATGTGAAGTCGTTCATTTCGTATCCCTCGTTGATGCAAAAGCAGCATACTGCTGCTGAAACTAAAAGCATGGTTGGAGATTTTTCGGCAATGGCAGGGGATGGTGACTACAATGTCGCTGATTATGATATAAATACGATTGTTGATGCAATATATTATATAAGCACTAAAGATCCAAGCGAAGAAAAGATGACACTTCACGAATTTGCCACTTTAGCAGCAAAATTCAGTAGCGACAGTACATTTTCCTCTCATTTTGGAAATCAATCTGACTCCATTGAAAACGGATTGCAGTACCTTGACATTCTTGTTTCGTTAACGGATACTGCTCTTATTGACAGTTTGTTGACCTCGGATGAAATATCAGATATTATTGGTGTTGACAAGGAAATGGTTGCTATAATTTGCCCGGCAAACCAAAAAACAACAATTCGCGAAATTGTAAAATCGTCCAAGGAACTACTAACAGGAAGCATGATTCCTGCAAATGAGATTGCTGTTGCTCATAAGTCGCAACATGTTGAACAGCAAGCAGAAACTCCTGTTGAGAACGATTCGGTGACAACTCCAGATAATGTTGTCAATGCAGAAACAGAAAGCATTTCAGACGATAATGAGAGCTGTTTTACAGATTCTACGGTCTTCATGAGCCAACATTCCACGTCCGAGATAGCTAAGTATATGGGAATGAAAGAAAAAAGCGCATCGATAATATTCAATCTTTATGGACGGAGCAAAGGTCAGAAAACAAAAACCATGTCGCTGTACGATTTTATACATTTTATTAATAGCGACCTTGTGAACAGAAAGATTTTTGCTTCGCAGATAGACGATGTAAGCCGCAAATGGTTGCTTAGCAAGGAGAATATTATGAATGAGGTGCTTAGGTCGGGGAGAGAGGAAAGTGTGGTAGAGGAAATTGTTGTCGGAGATGAGGATGTTGTCGCGGAAACAAAGTTTGAGACAATAACCGTACATGAGGAACCAGATTTTACCTTTGCGATGGCAAAAGTTGACAATGAGAACATTGATAAGCTCAACATGGCTGAAAAAATAATGAAAATAGCCACTGAGGGACGTAGTTTCAATGCAGATGGAATGTACGCATTGCTTGATTCGCTTGGTGCCGAAACGGAAAAGAGCGACATAGAGCTAGCTTTCCTCTACAATGGCATAACCAATTTTGACGATGAAACTGTGAAAATGTCGGCAGAAGAAATCATCGGAACGCTAAACGATTCCGTAATTGCTAATCCTCGCTATGCCACAATGTTAAATGACGAGATGAAAGCCGCGGTGGATGACATCAACGCAATGATAGATGAAAATATTGGTGGTATGCGAGGCCGCAATTTTTCACAAGCAATAATTTTCACCGATTTGCCAAAGGAGTCTGACGAAACCAGCAACTTTGTTGAAATGCTTGCTTCACAATGTGAGACTAAGCTTTCAGGAAGTCATTATCTTATTGGTGAATCTGTGATGATGAACGAAATGCGCAACCAGTTTGGCGGCGAAATGCTTCTGGTAACACTGATAACAATTTTGTCTATTTTTCTCATTGTTGCGATTACATTCCGTTCGCTTGCAGTGCCAGCAATACTAGTTATGACGGTAATGTCGGCAGTGTATATCAATGTGATTGTGAGTGGATTGAATGGCACTCTGCTATATTTGGCCTACCTTATAATGCAAAGCATACTAATGGGTGCGACAATTGATTATGGAATACTTTTCACAAACAACTACCGTGAAGCTCGTGTTTCGATGAGCAGGATAAATTCAATCCGCAAGGCTTATATGTCGTCAACTCATACGATTTTTACATCTGGAATGATAATGACGTTAGCGCCGCTTGCCATGTCGCTTATGCTTGATGATCCGACAACAATAATGATACTGCAGTGCATAGCAGCAGGTGCATTTGCAGCTGTTTTGTTGATTATTTTTGTATTGCCTGGACTTCTAGCAGCGTTTGATAGGTTTGTTGTTAGAAAAGGTTTTGCGTTTGTAGAAGAAAGGGGAGATGATAAAACATCAAATCTATAAACAACCTCAAATTTATTGTAGCTTCCTAAAGTTCGGAGTGATTTCTATTGCTTTTCCCAGCGACTTGAACATCTGTTCGCCTTCTTTGCGCGAAACGTTTTCGTTGCCGTCAATGGCGTAGCTATATTCCATTTTGTCCTTTTTGAAATTCCAAGTCTGGAATTCGTCGCAGGTGCGAAATGGCTTGCTGTCTTTCAGTATGACGCATTGCGTTGAAAAACAACCTGTTCCACAGCTTCCTGCAGCTGCAATTGCATTGTTGTAGAAAATGAAACTTGTCTTGAAATATGTGCCTTGCAGCAGTTCTACTTCTCCTTTCACGATTGAATAAATTGCCTGATATTCCTCGTTTTCCGACGAGAGCCAAAGTTCGGGATTTCCATCATCGTCAAAATCGTGTAAGATATATTTTGTAAAATCTGAGTCTTCGAAAGCATCGAACAATTCATCGTACTCTTTGCAAAGAACGTCGAAATTCTCAATCTCAACAGAATGAAAATAAAGTTCCATTCCGTCCCACTTGTAAATATGTCTTATGGACGAATACCAGTTCATAAGGTATTCGTTTACAACGATATCCTTGCCTTCTCGTGGTAACATATAGGTTATTGGGTGGTAGCTGTCGTTGAACGAAGGCGAGAATTTTGCCAGTTCGTTGTATTCGGGCGTGAGTGTGCCTCTGTCATGGTCGTAGTCGTAGAAAAGTATGATTTGGCTGATGCTCAGTCCGTGCATTTTCTGGAACACGAACGCGAAAAGCCTATGTCCGTTGTGGCGTTTCCACACGCAAGCCGAGAACGATTCGCCGTCGTCGCCAAGTTCAGATGCCGACACATAACCGTTGGGGCTGTCAACAACTATTTTGTAGTCGCCTTCGCCGTCGTTGCTTACCGGATTTTCCAGCAGGTCGGTAGTCGGTCGGTTGTGCCATGCATTGTTGAATGCCCTTACGAGTGAAAGAATGCTACCATCCTTTACGTCTGTGATAATTTTCTTGTCCCATCCGCCGCTAATCTGCTCGATTGTAACATATTCCTGCGCTGTAACTGTCAGTACGGAAAGGGTTAAAAGTAAAAATGAGAGTAGGGTTTTCATGAGTATTAATGTTTTATCCATAATATCAATCGTACTTTATGCCAAATTTTTTCAATTCAAAAAACAAAAACTCCTTGCCGTCGCCTATCGTTTTCACCAAAAATGGCGCGCACGGTGACAAAAATCCCTGTCTTGGCGCGAGCAACAAGAAGTTTTTGCAAAGGTAATGAAAAAATGAAAACAAAAATGAAATATCTGACTTATTCTATCATCATTTTTGATGGCATAATGCGGTCAATAATTGCAAAATTGTAGTATGTGTGGAATATCACAGTCCACCTGTGATTGACAATTGATAAAGTTTTCGCATTAGGATGAATCTGTTTTGCGGTAGTATAATTGCTATGCTTATATATGCCCGCAGTATAACTTAGCGAGGCTAACTGTCCAAGAATCTTATTGACAAATTTGTGACCGCTATCTGGTCGGTATATGCTTGCTATGTATTTGGCAATGTCGTCAAGGTCTGATGATGCTTTATTGCTTACAATTACTTTGTAGATTTGCATAACATTCATCAAGTTTTCTGTGGAATATTTCTCCGAATGCATCTAATGACATATAGCCTTCTGGAATATCATTAGCCATACTTTGTGTAGATTGTTGCGTTGTTTTGTATGCAACAACTGGTTCATTTGCTTCTGATGCAGTCGATTCTGTTATTTTATATGGCTTTTCCATTCGTTTTTAATTTTTGCAAAAATAATAATTTTCTTGAAGCCATCTTCACCTTGATTATTTTTTTCCTTCATCATATCCTTTCTTTCAAAACTTTCTCCTATCTTTACACGCTTTTTATTCAGTAATTATGAACATTACTTTGCTTGTGGTCGGGAAGACTGACAAGGACTATATAAACGCGGCGGTTGAGGAATATTTCAAACGTATAAAACGCTATATGAACTTCGAATTCAAGGTGGTAAAGGACATCAAGAATGCGAAGAGCGTGACTACTGCCGTGCAGAATAAACTCGAAGGCGAGAAGATTCTCGATGAACTTTCGCCGTCAGACTTTGTGGTTCTACTTGACGAAAATGGGAAAAATCCGTCGTCGAAGGAGTTCGCAGCCTTCATCGAGAAGCAATCGCTGTCGGGACTGAAGAACCTTGTGTTCGTAATCGGTGGGCCTTACGGATTTTCCGATGAGGTTTACGCCCGCGCCAACTACAAGCTTTCGCTGTCGCGGATGACATTCTCGCACCAACTGGTAAGGGCAATATTCGCAGAACAGCTCTATCGTGCCTTGAGCATCCTGAACAACGACCCATACCATCACGAATAGCATGAAGCGGAAGATTGGTTACATATTGTATTTCACATTGTTGTCGTTGCTGATGGTTGCAGCGGCAGTGCTTGCATTTCTTCCTCGCGGAGATGGCAATACCGATATTTCCGAACTTGTTGACGCTGATGCTCTTGAGTCGCTTCTTGATGACAAATACAATTACATGTCGGAAAAGAGCGATGATGCCCTCAAGATTGCATCAACCAAGTCAGACAGCGTAAATGTGGAGTTTTTTGATTCGTTGGCCGGCGACTTTTCCGAGAAGGGCATAGGATTTTTCCATTACGAGCGCGGTCGATTGCAGCACTGGTCAACCAACGATATTCCTGTGCCGGTGGAGTTCAAGTCGTCGTTGGGCGATAGGATTGTGAGGTTGGAAAACGGCCTTTACCTCTGTTGTATGAAGCTGACTGACAACAATGCAGTGGTCGGACTTTACCAGATACGCAAGGAGTATTCCTACGAAAACGACATGCTTGTTTCGGCGTATGGTTGCGACATTGATTTGCCTGCCAAAGTTTCAGTATCGTCCGATACTTGTGAAAATTCGCTTTCGGTACGGCTTCCTGCAAGTAGCAACGACATATTTTTCAGTGTTGCCGATGACAGCTATCTTCAGGACAGGATTTCGTTCCCGCAAGCAATGAGGTTGACTTTCCTCCTGCTGGCACTTGTGCTTATAGCATCTGTATTCGAGGCGCTTGCGCAAAAGTACCAGTCGCGGTCGTGGGTTGTTACCATTGCATTCTTGTTGGCGCTGATGGCAATAAGGTTCTTGCTTCTCACAACGGGATTTTTCAGCGACTTGGGCAACTTGAAACTATTTTCGCCCGAACTGCTGTCAACATCGACAATGCAGGCCTCGTTTGGCGATATGATTTTGAAAGTGATTGTCATAGGTATTGGTTGCATATTTTTCTGCCGCCATTTCAATGTTGATGCCAGTCCTTTGTCATCGCGAAAGTCGTCCAGGCGGATAGCGAGCATTTTGTTTTCGATTTTTTTGTCGGCATTTTCGATGCTGCTGATTGATTTCCTTGCCGAAATAGTGTATGATTCCTCAATTCCGTTCAATTTTGCCAACCTTTCCAGTCCCGACATATATGGTTATATTGCCTTGGTGGTTGTTACAGCGGTGATTTTCATAGCGATATTTACCGTTAGAAAACTTATTCGCATTTGTGGCGACCTTCTCGAAATTGCTTGGATACTGCCATTAACCTTGCTGTTGTTTGCTGGTTGTGCTGTATTTTATTGGTTTTCAGATAATAATGTGATTGTTCAGGCTGGTTTGCTTTGGTTGTTGTGGTCGTACCTGCTGTTCTGCCAAAAGAAGGGAAAAACATCGTTCCTCTTTAGGACTGTGCTTGCAATAATTGTGTCGCTGTTGGTGGCTTATTCCATTTCTACGGATTCAATGCGCAAGGAGTCGGAGGCGTTCAAGGTGCTGGCTTACAATATGTCGGCTGAGCGTGACTTTGATGCTGAGTTCAATTTTATTGGATTCGACAGCGAAATGCGTAACAGTACGGAACTTGCCGAAGCTGTGAAGGATTACAACTTTGCACGTGCCGACAGCATCATAAACAAGATTATTTTGACAAAGAAATACTTGAAACGTTATGATGCCCAGATAACTATATGTGCTGACAACGACAGCCTGATTTTTGAAGATGAAGAGACTTCTGCAAGTTGCTTCGAGTATTTCAGGACAATGCTGCTTGAATATGGCGTGGTAATTCCGAACACAAATTTCTACTACCTTGATAATAATAACGGTCGCCAGTCGTATCTTGGTGTGTTTAGCATAATGGTGAGCCCGTCGGAATTTGTGAAGGTTTACATTGAGTTCAACAGCAAGATTTTCAGCGAGGGACTTGGCTATCCCGATTTGCTTCTCGACAAGCGTATGGCGTTGAAACATAGCGACAAAAAGTTTGATTTTGCACGTTATAGCAAAGGCATACTGGTGGCAAGTCGTGGTTCGTACAAGTATCTTTTCTCGCTTGCTCCAGAAAACGATTTCCGCGAATATTCGGTTAGCAGCAGCAACGGATACAGGCATTTCAAATATTGTCCCGACAAGGAGAACACTGTGATTCTCAGCAAGCGCGATTCTGGATTCTCCAATGCGTTCATAATGTTTTTCTTCGTCCTGTTTGGAATATTCATAGTCTATATGCTTGCTTTTGCAATATATAGAATTGGGCGCAGGAAGAAAGTCGTTACCTCAAGTCTCGGACAGCGTATCAGGGCGGCATTCATAAGTGTGCTGGTTGTCAGTTTGTTTCTTACTATGGTTGTGTCGGTGGTTTTCATAATCGATACATACGAAACAAGGCAAAACGAACTTGTGCTCGACAAGGTACATTCGGTGGCTGTTGAGTTGGAACATTCGTTAGACCTTGCAAACCTTAAGAACGAAGACCCGCTGTATGTCAACGATATGCTTGTGTATCTGTCTAATATCCTGTATGTTGACATAAATATTTACGATGTTCACGGAGTGCTGATGTCATCGTCGCGGCGTGAGTTTTTCGACAAGGGACTGAAAGGAATGTTCATGGATCCGAGTTCGTACAGGCATCTGATTATGAACAAGGACGAGCTGTTTTCGCACAAGGAGCGCATTGACAAGGTGGAATATCTTTCGGTGTATTTGCCACTCAAGGACAAGAGCAACAAGGTTGTAGGCTATCTTAATTTGCCATATTTTGCAGCCGAAGCTGAGGTGGAGGAGGAGATGTCGAACTATATTTCGGTGTTTGCATCCATTTTCCTGCTTGTGATTTTCTTGGCGTTGATAATAGGTCTTTTGGTATCGCGGCGGGTAACTATTCCGCTTTCGATGTTGCAGAATTCCATCCGCAATATGGAGATAAACCGTGCCAGGAAAATAAACTATGGCAGCAATGATGAAATAGGTCTTCTTATTGATGAGTACAACCGTAAGGTTGACGAGCTGGCGGAATCGGCGCAGAAACTGGCAACATCTGAGCGTGAATCGGCTTGGCGCGAAATGGCAAGGCAGATTGCTCATGAAATTCGTAATCCGCTAACACCGATGAAGTTGCGTATTCAGTACCTCGAACGCGCATATCACGAGAATGCTCCCGGCTGGGAAAAGATGCTTGAGCAGCTTCCGCAGATGCTTATCGAGCAGATTGATGTGCTTGACGCGACTGCTTCGCAGTTCTCCGAATTTGCCAAGATGCAGCTTCCGCAGAAGAAGGAAGTCAATCTGTGCGAGGTGATTGAGAACATTGTTGATTTGCACAACGGAACAAACGGAGTGGAGGTTCGCAGGGAATGTAATGTTGATGGCAAGGCGGTTGTAATGGTTGACCGAGAGCAGATTTTGCGCGTGTTTACCAATCTTGTAAGGAACAGCATACAGGCGATTCCCGAAGACCGCAAGGGCGAAGTTGTGATTTCCATTTCCGATGATGGAGACCGCTATTTTGTTTCGGTTCGCGATAATGGCTGCGGAATTCCAGATGACATAAAGGCAAAGATTTTCCAACCAAACTTCACTACCAAATCATCGGGTATGGGCTTGGGCTTGAGCATGGTAAAGAATATATTGTTTGGCAACGGTGTTGAAATTGACTTTGATACGGAAGTGGGCGTTGGAACCGAGTTTAAATTGTATTTTGAGAAATGGAAAAGCTAAGTTTTTTCTAATCCAATAGGTTATTATAAAGGGGAAACTCTTAAATTTTCTAATGCATATATGGTCTGAATGGCTCTTGGCTTTTTACATTTTTTTGAGGGTGGGCTAAGTGTCGAAAAATAATTCTAAAAAAACGTTGATTCATATTGTCTATTTCCAATGAAAAACATATCTTTGCCGTTTGTTGCATAATGTGCAAAAAAAATTATTCACGAGAGGCAACCGTAAGGATTTTTTTGCGTTATGTAAGTGAAAATGTAATAGAAAAGTTATGTTTATGAAAAAGATAATATTGCTTTTGTCGCTGATTCTCATGGGGTTCGGCGCTTTTTCGCAGGCACTGCCAATTGATAGTCGTCTGTATGCAAAATATTCAGAAGAGGATTTGCTTAATATGCAGCAGAATCTACCGTCAAAACTTGAATATCTAAATTGGTTTGTGGAAAATTCGTATGTTATCAAGGAAGTTGCAAATCCAGAAAGGTTGGATTATCCGAGATTAAAGTATTGGGACAAGGAAACAAAAATGTTAGGTTCGGAAGTAAATGAGTACGATGCAGAAAATTTCAACATAATGGAGTTTGGTTTTGAAATCTCACAGAAATCGTCGAATGTCTATCTAATAGGAAATACAGGAAAGCTTCTAGTATTCTATTCCGGCAAAGACCTTACAGAACTTTACAACGAATATAGGAGGACGCATTATGAAAATAGATAGCAAGAAGATATTATTTGCAGTTCTGCTTTGTTTGTTTGCTGTTGGAGCATCGGCTCAGCAGACTATAATTATGAATAGTTCCACTAACAACAGCACCGTCAATATGACTGGATGTTCGGCTACGCTTTACGATTCGGGTGGAGCAAGTGGTAATTATGGTAGTTATGAAGATTATACGATTTCTGTGTGTGTGCCAACGGGTTATCCTATGGAGTTGAATGTGTCGTTGAATACAGAATCAAGTTTTGACGAGATTTCAATATACGAGGGAGTTGGTACTACAGGTCGTGCTGTTGCCACTGAGATTGGCGGTACGCAAACATTATCATTTTCATTAAATTCTTCGTGTGCAACTTTTGTATGGTATTCCGATGGTTCCTTTCAATATGATGGTTTCGAAATTCAGATAAGCTGTGGTATGGAATGTCAGGATTTTACTTTGGTGCCCGACATTACTGCACGTTGGAATGCCGCAGAAGAACGCTACGAGGCTTGTTCGAATGATGCTCTTGGTATTGCAGCTCACGGTGTTTTCCCGAACAACGATGCTCCGCAGGGCTACCACCAGTCGGATGAGAACCTTACTTGGACTTGGAGCTGGGTTGACGTTAATGGCAGACACGAAGACTCTGGCGAAGGTCATAATGTGCTTACAGCCGACATAGAGCCCGGTGCATATTACATCAATTTGCAGGCTACCGATATTAACGGTTGTACATACGTTTATCCGGAATCTTTCCTTGTGGAAATTTCTTTGCCTCCAACATTTATAGGAACAACAGCAACACCTGAAATTTGTCCTGGTGAAGCTGCTTTGCTTGACGGTCATGTGCAGCAACCGGATTTGTGGGTTATGCAGATTCCCGAAGCCATTGTCGAGGAACACTGCTTCGAGGATGTTACAAACTATACGCAGACAATGTGTTTTGAACACAATGCATTTGCCCCAGATCAGGAAATCGAGTATGCAAGCGACATCGAGTCGATATGTATGGAGATTGAACATTCATTTATCGGCGACCTTGAGGTGTGGATAACCTGCCCATCGGGAAACAGAATGGACTTGTTCAATGGATACTCAAGCGGCAATTGTGGAGGAGAATTTTTGGGAGAACCAGTAGATGAAGGTGGTGATGCTTGTATTCAGGGAACGCCATATTATTATTGCTGGGATCAAAATGCAACACAGACAATAGAGGAACTTGCAGCAAATCCACCAACATACACATATACAAACAATGTTGGATATACTTATAACAACCATCAATATATTCCAGGTGGTGATTACAGACCTATAGGCAACTGGTCAAGCCTTGTTGGATGTCCTGTAAACGGTGAGTGGTGTATTAATATTAGAGACCATCTTGGTTCTGACGATGGAACAGTATTCTCGGTTGAGTTGCACTTTGCCGACCGCTTGATACCTGCTGGCGATAATGTGGTTCAGTATCAGACAGAGTTTGATATAACACCGACCTCTCAGGACTTGACATGGGAAGGCGATGATGTGTTCCAGGAATTGACAGCAAGTACGACTGCAGCTCCCGGATTGCCAGGCCAGCATGAATACACCTTCTATGCTACCGACAATTTTGGTTGTACCTACGACACAACATTGGTAGTTACGGTGCGCGAATATGGCGATCCTAACTGCTGTATTCAGCCTACACCTTACGCTGGTGCTGATGCTCGGGTTTGCGCCGACAGATATATGCTTTCTGCAACTCCGCTTCCTGCAGGTAATGAGGGTACGTGGACCGTGGTTTCTTCGCCTGCTGGCGGTAATGCTACTTTCGCATCGGAACATTCTCCCGCAACAAATGTTTTTGTTGATACTTGGGGAACTTACAAGTTCAGATGGACTGAAGCTTATTTGGGCAACTACGATAACTGTTCAACATACGATGATGTGATTGTTGAA
Source organism: Bacteroidales bacterium (assembly GCA_017645925.1). Lineage (GTDB taxonomy): Bacteria > Bacteroidota > Bacteroidia > Bacteroidales > ML635J-15 > Bact-19. The sequence continues at coordinate 9,932 of JAGCNN010000187.1, read as the reverse complement.
TTCTATCCGCAACCGACTAATACATTTGCATACCTTCCAATAAGTTGCTTCGAGGATGCTACAACAATTACTTATTTCGGTAACATGACTTCGGTAGGAACAGTAGGAAACAATGCTCAGTACTTCTGGGATTTCGACGGAGCTGTAATCGAATCGGGAAGTGGTGCCGGTCCATACGTACTGCATTGGGAAAATGCAGAGGCTGAAACTCACCACGTGTCGTTGCATATTGAAGCTAACGGTTGTGTTTCTGAGGATACTGTGGTAGGCATTTTTACACCATCGAAGCTGGTGGGCGAGATTTCTACCGTTGACAACAACTGCTACCGCGACTGTCAAGGTTCGGCAACCTTGACCGCTACGGGTGGAACATTGCCATATTCGTATTCGTGGAGTGCTCCATCCAATACCTTGTTGAATTTGTGTGTGGGCGATTACCATGTTACCCTAAGCGATGCAAACGGTTGCCAGCTCGATTTCGACTATACTATTAATGAGCCAGACGAATTGGATGTGGTTGATAATTCTACTTACAGTACCGACCTTTCATGCTACAACTCATTTGATGGAGAAATCCGTATAAGGGTTTCCGGAGGAACTGGTGAGCCGACATATATGTGGTCTGACATAGGAATTGCTTCGGCACGTCGTCGTAATCTTCCTGCAGGTGAATACCGCGTTACCGTTACCGATGAGCATGGATGTTCTCTGTCTCGTGAATTTATTGTTAATCAGCCAAATCCACTGATTGTTATGTCTGAAAACAATAATGCTTTGTGCGAAGGTACAGTGTCGTTTGTCCAGGCATCGGCAACAGGTGGTACGGAACCATACAATTTCCATTGGACAGCAAGCAATGGAACGAGCGTTGGAAATACACCGACATTTGAAACTACCTTGCATGAAACTACAACTTATTCGGTGTATGTTGTTGACAGCCACGAATGTCAGTCAAATACCGAAACATTTACAATTACCGTAAGTCCTCAAATGGTCATCGATTCGATGATTCTTGTTCACAACACTTGCTTTGGTTCATGCGACGGTAGTGCTGAAATTGTGATGCACGGAGGTCTTCAGCCATTCCAATATATGTGGGGTTCTGATAATTATGTTTATCGTGGACTTTGTGCAGGACTTTATACGGTTACTGTAGTCGATAACATAGGTTGCAACGTTAATACCTATTTTATTATAGATGAACCTTCGCAGATGTTTTCAACTACAATGACAACGGCAGCTTCGTGTGGAAATATCGCCGACGGTACGGCACTGATAAATGTACAGGGAGGTGTGCCGCCATATTCTTACTTGTGGCCAAGTGGCGAAACTACGCATAATATAACTGCTATCCCAGGCGAATATGTTGTTACCGTTACCGACGACCACGACTGCCGTATCGAAAGCCCAATTGTCATTGATGGACCTACACCTATATATATATTACCTATGAGCGACCAGGTAATCTGCAATGGTCAGACAACAACTATAACAACTCAGGTTGCCGGTGGTACTCCATTCTACACTTATATGTGGGCAAATCAGGATTCGGTTATTTCGTTCTCGAATATGCTTAATGTAACACCAACGACAAATTCTACATATACGCTTACAGTTACCGATGCCAACGGCTGTACTGCTGTATCCCAGCCAGTTACCGTAACCTTGAATCCTCCGCTGAACATCAGGGCTGTAACAACAAGCTACGATACAATTTGTCCAAATACTGGCGCTATAATCAATGTTGAAACCGAAGGAGGAAACGGTGGTCCATATACGCTTACAATCGATAATGGAGTAATCGTTCCTGCTCCGTTTACAATAGTGCTTGATACTACAACAATGGTTCATATTACATTGTCGGATATGTGCGGCACAACGCCAGTTAGCGATTCTATACTGATAAATGTAAGACCTAATCCCGACACATTGTTTACTGCTTCTGAAATTGCAGGATGCGCTCCATTTTCAGTAAGGTTCACACCGTTCCATACTGCTGATCAGACATTGTGGGATTTTGGTGATTATGCTTTCTCAGATGCAATTTCACCAACGCATGTTTACAAGGAAGGCGGCTCGTATGACGTTTCTCTGGAACTTACCGACTATTTTGGGTGTCATTTCTATAAGACCTACAATAATCTTATAACCGTATATCCAAAGCCTAAGGCAATGTTTGAGACCGATCCGCAGATAACCAGTCTGCTTGATTCTGAAATTGAGTTTATCAATTATTCGACAGGAGCAGAACGTTATTACTGGTTCTTTGGCGACAACGACAGTTCGCTTTTCGAGAATCCGCGTCATAGATACAGAAGGATAGGTGAATACGAGATTCTTCTCATTGCTGAATCTGCAAATTACTGCCGCGATACAGCAGAGCGTAACATAACTGTTCAGAATGAGTTCGCTTTCTATGCTCCGACATCATTCTCTCCAAATGGTGATGGTGTAAACGATTGTTTCCGAGTTTGCGGCAATGGCATATCAAGGAATAATTTTATGTTTACCGTTTATGACCGTTGGGGAGCACTAGTTTTCAGCACTTCAACGTACGAGCCATCGTTAGGTTGTGAAGCCTGCGGCATTGGAGCTTGGGACGGAACCGATATGGGTAACAAGATTAAGGGTGATGCCGTTTGTCCTCCCGGACTTTACCAGTGGTATTGTACATTTGAGGATTGGAACGGAGTACTTAATACAAGGCAGGGAACAATAATGTTGATACGATAAAAAATGAAAAAGTCCGTCGGCGAGGCGGACTTTTTCCGTTTTGTATATCCGTTGAGTGCAACATTTTTTTGCTGTTCAAAACTTCTTTCGTACTTTTACGCAAAATTTGTAGCATGATTATTTGTCTCATATTGCTGTTACTTTTTGTAACCCCAGATGCATCGGCGCATCAGCGGGCAAAGTATAATGTGGTTATTGATACCGACTGCGGTATGGACGATTTTCGGGCGCTTACATATTTCATGTCATCGCGCGACTTCAATATTAATGCGGTGGAGCCAGTCGGTGGTGTGCTTGATGCCGAAAGTTCTGCGAAATGCCTTTCTTCTTTGTTGGCAGAATTCCATCATGAGGGCATATTGCTTGGAAATGGCAATAATCCCAAGTCGTACAAGAAGGATTGTTCTGCAGCTATGGAGTTTTGGAAGAATAATCTCCGTGAAGGTCCTGCTGCTCGTGCCGATGCTCTGTACAATGCTATATGCGGCAGTCGCAAGCCTGTGATATATGTGGCTATGGGTCCGCTGACAAACCTTGCCGACCTTGTTGAAAAGCACCCCGAAGTGGCAATGCATATTACATATATTGTGTGGACTTCGCGAGTTGATGACAAACTTTTCCCATGTGGCTACAACTACAGGTTGGACAAGTCGGCGTTTGAAAAGGTTGTTGCATCTGGCTTGAAAATCAAAGTTCTTGATGCAGGAAATGTATTGTATCCCGATGATTTTTTGTCTCTTTTACCAGAAATTGCAACTCCGTACGCGCAAATATTTGCAAGATTCTACAAAGGTCGGCAGTTCGCTTCTGTAAGGTTTTGCGATGATTTGCTTCCATTTTACATACTATATCCAGAATTGTTTGTTGAATCAACAGGAGGACAAGCATTTTCGGTTTTGCGTCCCAAGCAGGAAGCATATTTTGATGTTATAGCTACGAGGTTTTTGAATGCTGTAGAAACAGAAAAGGGCGTGATTGTTACAGAGATGCCCCGAAGTGGTTCTATGCTTTCGGCTGATGTTGCTCCATTGTCCGAACAAATCTTGGCGAATTTTGGCTATGCGGAGTACAAACTTGTATTGCTAACCTCAGAAATGCATTCGCATTTAGGCATTTATTCAATAATTGGTGCAAAGATGGGGTTGCGAATACTGGAGTATTTGCATGTCGGACTTGATGAGGTAAGCATAGTGTCGAATGCAGGTTCCGAACCACCGATAAGTTGTCTTAACGATGGCTTGCAGATAGGCGCCGGGACTACTTTGGGTTACGGTGCGATAGTAATTTCTAAAGATGGAAACGTATCGCCTTCTGCTATAGTTAGTTATAATGGACGGAAACTCCTTTTCAGGGTTAAGGATGATGTGAAGCGGGAAATTGCCTCAGATGTAGGTGAGTTGATAAAGAAGTATGGTTTGGAATCTGATGTTTATTGGAGCGAATTACGTCGCATTGCTATAGAAAAATACTGGAAGGAAAAGAGCCGATTCGATATATTTGAGGTAGAGGAGTTGTAGGGAAAAAAACTATTAGTGTCCACTAAAGTACCCAGCCTGTCATTACTTGCTACGCTGCGTGCGCTAAAGGGTCCGAAAAGTAGAACGAACAGCATAAGGAACGTTGCTTGTGAGTTCACTTGTCCGGAACTCTCTCACGAAACGAAGTGAGTAATCTGTTCTCTAATAATACGTTAATAGATTACGGACAGCAGTCTTCACAACGCTCCCCGTTCCGTATCGCGTGTTACGACTAGCTTCCGTACCTTTAGCTCACGCAGCGAAGCAAGTAAATGACAAGCCCCATTTTGTATTGTCACATAAACGCTTGACAACATTACAATTATGTGTATTATCCTACATTTTAGTGGACACTAATAGAAAAAACACCTTAGCAAATCTCTCTTTCTATTCCCAATTCCCTGTGTTTCAATATGACTTTTATTCCGTACTTTTCGTGTATGTACTTTGCGATGTTTTCGGCTGAGTAAACGCTGCGGTGCTGACCGCCCGTGCAGCCAAAGCAAATCATCAGGCTGGTGAAACCTCGGCTAATGTAATTCTCTATGGTTGGCGAAATTACAGCCTTTATGTTTTCTATGAATACATCAATGTCGCCATGTTTCTTGAAGAAGTCAATTACTGGCTGGTCGAGACCAGTTATTTTTTTGTACTCTTCGTAGCGACCGGGGTTGTGGTTGCCTCGGCAGTCGAAGATGAAACCTCCGCCATTTTCTGTCTTGTCTTTGGGAAGTCCGTTCTTGTAGCCGAAACTCATTACGTTGATTGTAAGCTCGCTGTATTTTACATATTCAAACTTTTGTTTGCATTTTACCACTTCGGATATTACACGGTCAAGTTCCTTGTATTCACCAAGTATCGGATGGGTTTCGTGTAGTTCTTTAAGATTGTCAATGGCAAAAGGTATGCTCTCGATGAAGTGGCGTTTCTTTTCAATTAGGCCGCGATTCCCGTATGCACCAAGTGTTTGAAGTATGCGTACATATAGGTAGAACCAAAATTCACGTTCAAAATCAGCCTTGTCTATTTCTGTATTCTTTGCAACCTCGTCAATGTAGAAATTTAGCAGTTCCAACTTCTTGTCGTTGGGAATTTTTGCTTTTGCCTGCCATAGCAACGATGCCATGTCGTACTGTATTGCGCCCTTGCGTCCACCTTGATAGTCAATGAAATAAACCTGCTCGTCCTTTACAAGAATATTTCGAGCCTGGAAGTCACGGAACATAAAGGCTTTGGTTCCGTTTTCGGCAAGATGCGCTGCAAGTGCATCAAAGTCATCCTGAAGGAGTTTCTCGTCGTAAGGAATGTCTAGACGATTCAGGAAATAGTACTTGAAGTAGTTGAGGTCGAACAGGATGCTTTGGCTGTTGAATTCCGAAATGGAGTAGGCGAGGCTGAAGTCTATGGCCTTGCCTGCAGCAATTTGCAGTTTTACCAATGAACTTATGCTTTTGCGGTAAAGTTCGTCTAGATGGTCGGTAAACTTGCCGTATTGCTTGTATTCGCTTTCAACGATTTTGAGCAACAAGTCATCTCCAAAATCCTCGATAAAGTAGGAGAGGGTATCTTCGCTTACGTGGTAAATTTTTGGAGTATTCAGTTCCAAATTGCTGAAAATTACGCTGTAGTACAGGAAAGTCTTTGTCTCAGGAATGTTGTTGCTGTAAACGCCGAGCACAGTTTCTCCGTTTTTATCGTAAAACCTGTAATAGCTTCTGTTTGAGCCAGCTTTTGTTATTGCTTCAACTTTTGTCGGTTCTTCCTTGTAGAACTCTGTGTATCTTTTTGTTAGTAATTCTTGAATTGTCATGGTTGTTGATAATTCTATTGTTATGCTTCTTTTTTTTGTTTTCTTGAGCCGCAAAATTTTGCGGCTTTACAATTAGGCAAAAATACTTAATTTTTGTTAAGTGGCGATGCTTTTTTAGTACGTCAATCCCAACACAGCGTAATGATTTTGATTCTAGACAACATTGGATTGTCTAAAATGATATTGTAACACCGCCCATAAACGATATTCCAGCCTGAGGGAAGTAATTTACCCACGATTTTTCAATTCCATGTTCGTACCATACTCCGCCGTATGCATTATCGCTGTATTTGTAGTTGAAAATGTTGTTGACCTCAAACTTGAATCTCATTCCCTTTACATATTTTGTAACAATTGCGTAGTCGAAGCCTGCACTGCTTATGCAATATGCCTTTATTGTTCTGTCTTCGCTTGACGTGTTGTCGAAATGCTGTTTGCCTACGTACTTTACGTTGTAGTATATGTTGAAGTTTCCGAAAATATTGTAGTTTATGTTTCCTGCTGCTATTATTTCGGGTGAGTAGGCTGTCTTTGTGTTGCTGACGTGCATTTCCTTCAATGTATTGTTCAGCTCATCGTCGTATGACTGAACGAAGTATGTGTAGTCCTTTATTCGGTTGCGGCTGAATGTGGCATTGGCTTCAATTGTAACCCGTTTGTGTGGGCGAACTATTGCAGTAGCTTCTATGCCGCCACGGTAGCTCTTGTCAATATTTGTTGCAACAAGGTAGCCATATTGTGAAAATTCGCCTGTTGGTACAATCTGGTTGTGGAAGTCCATATAATATACGTTTAGGCTACCCGAGAATATTTTTGATTTGTATGAATAACCGAGTTCGTAGTCTATAAGTGTTTCTGGTTCAATGCTTTCGTTTGTTCCGATGATGTTTTTGATATTGTTGCGAGTTGGCTCCCTGTTTGTTCGTGTTACCGATGCGTATAGTCTCATTTTTTTGGTAATCTCATAGTTTATACCGCCTTTAGGATTGAAAAAGTTGTAGTCGAGGTCTTCGTCGTACTTTTTCATTTTTCCGTCCGCCAGCAAGTCTGAGTCATCACCTGCCATTTCGTGGTTGATTATTCTATACTGCAAATCGGCATAAAGTGTGATTTTGTCCAAAAAAGTGTATTCCAGCTTGTAATATGCGCAATATTCTGTTTTTGTGCTGTTGTTGCTGTACCATTTGAAGTCTTTTGCGGTATTTCCTGCATATTGCATCCAGATTATATTGCCATAGTAGTGTCCGTTGTATGATTTTACCGTTCCGCCGAATGTGTTGACAAAGTTGCCGATGCTATGGGTTGCCGATAAAATTCCGCCGTAGTAGTCGCTTGCTTGTATTCGCCTTCTTATTAGGTCGGTATGTGTTATAGTTGTGCTTGTTGAGTAGGTGTGTCCATTGATGGTTACGACTGTTGGCAACGATATGATTGGAAGTCCATAGCTTGCGAAGCTCTGTTTGTTCAGAAATTCTTCGTAATACCCGTCTCCTCGGTTGTAGAATAGCTTGATGTTGAATTCGATATTGCCTTTAATTTTCTGGGAATAAATTAGTTGTACATGAGTTTGGTTGTGGTTTTCAATTTCATCGTCGTAGTATTTTTTTGTTCCGGTGTTGTCGAAATATTCTCCAGCGGAGTTGTACTGCCTATTGTCGTCGATTTGTGAGGAAGGGCAGCCCCACATGGTGATTCCGGATTTCTCTCTGCAGTGGATTATGTTGGCTGTTAGCGAATTGGATTTTCCGTGCCATATTGCACTCAGCATTATTGCATTGTGGTTAATGTCCGAATGGCTTATGTATCCGTTGCTCATTATTTTCGACATTCTCAGGTCTATTGAGAATCCGTTTTTCATTAGGCCGGTACCAGCAGATATGCTTGCCTTTATTGTGCCGAATGAGCCGCCCATTATTGTTAGATTTCCGTATGGTTTGTTGCTGGGCAATTTTGTACATAGGTCGATGTTTGCTCCGTAGGCGTACGAACCACAGGTGGAAGAGCCTGCGCCTCTTGTAATTTTTATTTTGTCAACCGATGTTGCAATGTCGGGTAGGTGGTGCCACATTGTAATTCTTGATTCGGCATCGCTAGTCGGAATGCCATTTATGGTCATATTTATTGCTTCCATTCCCATTCCGCGTATTCGGTAGCTTGTGAAGCCGATTCCCGAACCGCTTTCCGACAGGGCTACAGACGATGGCGTATTGGCTAAAATGCTTGGAATATCGCGTGCAATGTTATGTCGTTCAATGTATTCGCTGTTTATGCTGTCGTAGGTCATGGGAGTGCGAATGTCGGAAAGGTATTCAAGCTCGTGGAGAGGGTCGCTTGTTTTTTCCTTTTTTTGCAGCGATATTGTGCCAATGTTGAAGTCGGTGCCGTCAATTTTTATTTTTTCATCGTATGTGCTTGAGCCTTCGTGTGATATGACAATACGCAGTTCCCCTTTGTTGCATGGTATGCAGAATTGTCCGTTGCTGTCGGATGTGTGGCGTTGGGTAGAACCGCCAATCATAATGTTAGCACCGTCAATCGGATTGCCTGCATCATCGGTTATTGTGCCGGTAATGTTCTGCGACAGGCATACGGTTGCCGCAATAATAGTTGAAATCAGCAATATAATGCGCTTCATTGCTTTCGCGGATGCGGTGTTAAACTCTTCATTCAAAAATGTTTCCAATCATTTGCGGTTGAAAACGGGTAAAACTCAATTTTATTTTCTTTGCGTTGCGAAAATAATGATTTTTCAAAATACTGGCAAATTCAATTTCTTTTTGTGCCGTTTAGTAGAGCGATTTTATGTAAAAATATGTGAGTGTGGTTTGTTTTGTTTATCTTTGTGCGCCAAATGAATAGGATAGTTGAATATTTGTCGGATTTTTGGTTCTTGCTTTTCCCTAAGAATTGCGAGGCGTGCGGGCGAGTACTTACACGGAGCGAGGAGGTTTTGTGCTTTGATTGTCTGTTTGAGTTGCCGCGAACCTATTTTTGCCGCGAGTTGGACAATCCTGTAAGGCAGTTGTTTGACGGTCGTATGAGAGTGGAGAAGGCGACTGCTCTTTTTTCGTTTCAGAAGGGGAGTAAGTTTCGCAAGTTGCTTCATTCGTTGAAGTACAACCACAAGCCCGAAATTGGTGTTTTGCTAGGCAAGGAGCTAGGTGCAGAAATGCTTTCGTCCGGCAATTTCTCTGATATTGACTACATTATACCAGTGCCCTTGCATCCCAATCGCGAGAAAAAGCGTGGCTACAACCAGAGTGAACGTATTGCGGCTGGCATTTCGGCGGTTACCGGGATTCCTGTTTTGGTTGGAATGCTTGTTAGAAATGACGATACAAAAACCCAGACAAAGATGAACAAGGAAGAACGTTGGCAGAATGTGTCTGGAAAATTTAGCCTGACGGATGCCGACAGGTTGAAGGGATGTCATGTCCTGCTTGTTGATGATGTCCTTACAACTGGAGCCACAACAGAGGCATGCGGCTCAGTGTTGCTTATGGTTGATGGCTTAAAACTTAGCATTGCCGTTTTGGCGCGAGCATAGATTGGTGATTGATATAAAAAATGCGCCCCATGAATGAGACGCATTAATAATTTTGCTTCAAAATTATTTCTCTTCGCTCAGCTTCTTGTAGCCTTCGTATCTCAGCTTTGCAAACTGTGTGGTGTTAGCGAAGAGTTCCTTGATCACAGTTGCGTTCTTTGCTGTCGAGGTCACCTCATCATCTGCTCCAACTTTGTTTTCCACTTCTCCCAATGGGGCATCTCCCTGCTCAACACCGCGTAAAAATCTTTTTTGTGGTTGCGGTGTATCAAGTGGCACAATTCGTGGGTGATGACATATTCGATGCAAGAAGTATGGTGAATAT
>JAGCNN010000026.1 GCA_017645925.1 Bacteroidales bacterium | reverse complement strand
TAATCAGGGCGACATGCGGAGGCTGATTGGCATAACACCACAGGAAAATGTGTTCCGCGAGCAGGAACGGATTTCGGCGATGATTCGTAGCGGAAAGGTGGAGTATTTCCACATCCGTAAGCCCGATTTCACCGAAATGCAGATGCGCGACTACCTTTCGCACTTCGATGCCGATGTGCGGAAACAATTGTCGTTGCACGACCATCACCGTCTTGCTGTGGAAATGAATATTGGCGGAGTACACCTGAACGGCAGAAATCCCAATCCTCCCGAGAATTTCGGCGGACGAATTTCGCGCTCGTGCCATAGCGTTGACGAGGTTCTGCAATGCAAGAATAAGGTTGACTATTGCTTCCTTTCGCCGATTTTCGATTCGATAAGCAAGCAAGGTTATTGCTCAAAATTTTCGTTGGCGGAGTTGAAGCGTCTGTTTGATGAAAAAGTCCTTGACGAAAAAGTTTGTGCGCTGTCGGGGGTGACCTTTGACAATATCGGCCAACTTGAGGACGTTGGATTTTCATCGTTTGTAATGCTGTCGGCATTGTGGGAACTGCCACGCACAATGTTTATTTCGCACCAGAATGCCCGTTTCGACTATGTTTCGGGATGCAAGGAGGCATTTCGCGGTGGAATCAGGTTTGTGCAACTAAGGATGAAGGATGCTTCGGACGATGAAGTTGTTGAAATAGCGAAGATTTTGCGTCCCGAATGCGACAAGTATGCAGCGCTTCTTACTGTTGACGACAGGATAAATCTTCTCTATAGCGGTCTGTTCGATGGAGTACATTTGGGCAAGAACGATATGCCTATTGCAGAAGCTAAGAAGCTGACTGGCGATAAGTTCCTTCTTGGTGCGACTTGCAATACTGCCGAAGATGTCTTTGCTGCAATTTCCGATGGTGCCGACTATATTGGTATGGGACCGTTCCGCTTTACGACTACCAAGAAAAACCTTTCGGCAATACTTGGGCTTGAAGGTTACAGCAACATAATGCAGAAATTGCAGTCGCGAGGTATGAAAATGCCAGTTTACGCAATCGGAGGAATCACCGTTGACGACTTGGAAAACTTGAAACAAACAGGAATATATGGAGTTGCGATTTCGTCTGTAATACTCGACTCGCAGAATCCAAACGATACGATAAAACAAATTTTGAAAACATTTTAAAAGGTAAAATACAATGAATGACAATTTAGTTATTGCAGGAAGAGAATTTTCGTCGAGGCTGTTTATCGGCACGGGTAAGTTCCCTTCAAACGAAGTGATGAGACAGGCAATTGTGGCTTCTGGCTCGCAAATGGTTACTACCGCGCTGAAGAGGCTCAACACTCAGGACAGCGGAAGCGAAAACATTCTCGATTTCATTCCGAAGGAGTGTGTTTTGTTGCCCAATACATCGGGTGTGCGTAATGCCGAGGAGGCAGTTTTCGCTGCAAAGATGAACCGTGCTGCGCTTGGCACCGAGTGGCTGAAGCTCGAAATACATCCCGACCCCAAGTATTTGCTTCCCGATACTCGCGAAACCCTCAAGGCTACCGAGGAATTGGTAAAACTTGGTTTTAAGGTGTTGCCGTATGTTCAGGCTGACCCTGTCGCTTGCAAGCAGTTGGAAGAAATGGGCGCTGCAACCGTTATGCCTTTGGCTTCGCCGATAGGAACCAACAAGGGCATAAAGAACGAGGAAATGCTTCGCATAATCATCGAGCAGAGCAATATTCCTGTTGTAATTGATGCTGGAATTGGCGCACCGTCGCATGCTGCATACGCGATGGAACTTGGTGCTGATGCCTGCTTGATAAATACTGCCATTGCCATTGCCGGTGACCCCGTGAAGATGGCCGAGGCTTTCGCACTTAGCATAAAGGCAGGTCGTATGGCATACTTGTCGGGCTTGGGCAGCGTCAGCAATATGGCTGTTGCAACCTCTCCACTGACAGCATTTTTGGACGAGGAACAAAGTTCGGTGGATTTGCAGCATTAGGAATCTAGATTATGGCTGATGCTGGTGCCAATAACATACCGATAGAGCGCCATCCTCTGCAACCATTCCTTCCTAATGGTGCAGAAATACTGATGCTCGGCAGTTTTCCGCCCAAGCGAGAGCGCTGGTCAATGGACTTCTACTACCCGAACATACAAAACGACATGTGGCGCATAATGGGGCTTATTTTCTATGGCGACAAGGACTACTTTGTGGAACAGAACGGAAAAAAATTCAAGTTTTGCTACGACAAGGTTGTAAAGTTCTGCACTGAGAAGCATATCGCCATTTTTGATGCAGCAAGTGCTGTGAAACGGCTGATGGACAATGCTTCTGACGCTCACCTTGAAATAGTGGAGAAAACCGACATTCCTGCACTTCTGCAAAAGATTCCAAAGTGTCGTACCATTGTTTCTACTGGTGGCAAGTCGGCAGAAACCATTGCCGAACAATTGGGATTCAAGGTGCCACAAGTTGGCTGCTATACAGATTTCACCATCAACGGAAAAGAGTACAGATTTCATCGCATGCCGTCAAGTTCGCGGGCATTTCCAATGAAACTTGAGAAGAAGGCGGAAGCATATAGGAGAATTTTTGAATAAGGGTTGTCAACAACAACATGAAACCTGCGCAACCATTATAAAGACGTGCCATGGCGCGTCTCAACAGAAACGGCGTTAGCCATAGAAACCCAGAAACAAAAAACGGAATCAGATCATGAAACGAGTTCAGGATGACATTCCGTTTTTTTTAGAAACCGCGAAGCGCTAAACAGGCGTAGCCTCTAGTGTGCTTCCAGCCAGTTTTTTCCAAACCTTGCATCAACAATCAGCGGAACGCTCAACTTCACGCAGTTCTGCATTTCTTCAACAACAATCTGCTTCACGATTTCCATTTCCGAAACTGGTACATTGAAGTTCAATTCATCGTGAACCTGCAAAATCATACGCGCTTTTAGGTTGTTTTCGTTGAAGCGGCGGAAAATGTTAATCATAGCAATCTTTACAATGTCGGCGGCAGAACCCTGTATTGGTGCGTTTACAGCGTTGCGTTCAGCAAAACCACGTACAATGGCATTGCGGCTGTTGATGTCTGGCAGATAGCGGCGACGACCAAACATAGTCTCGACATATTCCTTTTCGCGGGCATCGGCAATACTGCGCTCAATATATTCCTTTACACCACTGAAAGTTTCAAAATAGCTATCAATCAGAGCTTTGCCCTCCTTTGGTGAAATATTCAGACGCTGTCCCAAGCCAAACGCCGAAATCCCATAAATAATTCCAAAGTTGGCAGTCTTGGCCTTTGAACGCATTTCACGGGTAACCTCGCTTTCGTCAACCTTGAAAATCTTGGCAGCCGTAGCAGTGTGAATATCAAGACTATACTTGTTGAAGGCATCAAGCATAGCAGAATCTTGGCTAAGGTGTGCCATCACGCGAAGTTCAATCTGCGAATAGTCGGCCGAGAAAAATATATGCTGGTCGTCGGAAGCAACAAAGGCACTCCGGATGACCTTGCCACGCTCGTCGCGGATAGGGATGTTCTGCAAGTTGGGATTTGCCGAACTCAGTCGTCCAGTTGCCGTAATCGCCTGATTGAAACTTGTATGCAACATTCCAGTATTTGGATTTACAAGCGTAGGCAAAACATCAACGTATGTGCTTATAAGTTTATTTATTGAACGCCATTCCAAAATTTCATTCACAATCGGATGCTTGTCAATAAGCTTCATAAGCTCTTCCTCGCTAGTGCTGTACTGCTTGGTCTTGGTCATCTTTGGCTTTGGGTCAACCTTGAGTTTCTCGAACAGAATCACACCCAACTGCTTCGGTGACGAAATATTGAATTTTTCGCCAGCATGTTCGTAGATACTTTCCTCTATACCAACAAGTTCCTTTTGTAACTCGGAAGAATATTCCTTCATCCTTGCCGAATCAATGCGTACACCCGTCCTTTCCATCGACATCAGCACCTTAATTAGCGGAATTTCAATGTCGTAGAGAAGTTTTTCAATTCCTTGCTCATTGATTTTTGCAAGCAGAATGTCCTTCAACTGGAAAGTAATGTCGGCGTCTTCGCAGGAATAGTTGCAGACTACGCGCGAATCAACACTGCGCATCGACCGCTGGTTTTTACCCTTCTCGCCAATGAGTTCCTCAATCGGTATCATCTTGTAACCCAAATACTTGTTAGCAAGAAAATCAAGGTTATGTTTTTCCTCGGGTTCAAGAATGTAGTGGGCAAGCATGGTATCAAAAAGCTTGTTTTCTACCTCAACGTCATAATTTCCAAGGATTTCCAAATCGTATTTCAGGTTTTGCCCGACCATAGTTTTGTTTTTGTCGGAGAAAATAGGAGAGAAGTGCTTCAGTAGTTCGGTTGTTTCATTTTTGTCGGCAGGGCAAACCACATAATACGCAACACCTTTTTCCAAGGCAAAAGCCATTCCGACAAGTTCGGCTGTAAGAGCATCGGTACCAGTGGTTTCGGTATCAAAGCAATATTCGTCAAGCGAAGCAAGTTTTTCAAGAAGCTGTTTTGTTTCCAATGGTGTTTCTACAAGCGTATATGACACATTTTCGTTGGTAAAGCTCTTAATATCAGCAAAAACTTTAGTCTCCTGCAGTTCTGTTTGCACTGGCTGACTGAACAAGTCAAGCTGCAACTGAGGCTGAGCAACTTTTGTTGTCTTATTTTCGGGAGCTGGTTCGGCAAAGGCTTTGCTTCCAATAATCCTCTGCTTCAAAGTAAAGAATTCCAAATCGTCAAAGACACTTGCCAATGCTTCAAAATCAGGCGTTTCAACCTTCATTTCATCAAGCGTAACATCCACAGGCACATCGGTCTTTATGGTTGCCAACTTATACGACAAGCGCAACTGCTCAATATTATTCTTAAACGCCTCCTGCTGTTTGCCCTTCAACTGCGGAATATTTTTGATTATGTTTTCAATGTCGCCATACTTTGCAATTAGGGTTGCCGCAGTTTTCTCGCCAATGCCCGGCACACCGGGGATATTGTCAACCTTGTCGCCCCAAAGTGCCAGAATATCAATGACTTTTATAGGGTTGTCGATGTTGAATTTCTCGTTAACCTCTTTTACGCCAAGGATTTCAGGCACATTGCCAGAATGGGGCGGGCGGTACATGAAAGTATTTTCATCAACAAGCTGACCGTAATCCTTGTCAGGCGTCATCATATACACTTGATTATCAGCATTTGCAAACTTTTTTGCGAGCGTACCAATGACATCATCGGCCTCAAAACCAGCAATTTGGATTATTGGAATCCTATAAGCTTCAAGAATTTGCTTTATATACGGCACAGCAATTTTTATGTCTTCCGGCGTAGCTTCGCGGTTTGCCTTGTATTCGGGAAACATCTCGTGGCGGAAATTTGGTCCCGACGGGTCGAAAGCGACTGCTATATGCGTTGGCTGCTCGCGTTTTAGAACATCTTCGAGCGTATTTACAAAGCCGAATATTGCCGATGTATTTATCTTTTTGGAATTTATCCTCGGATTCTTGATAAAAGCATAGTAAGCCCTGAATATCAATGCGTAGGCATCAAGAAAGAAAATCTTGTTAGACATAGTATGTTGCGTTTGTATTTATAGTTTGCAAATTTAAGAAAATGCTGAAAAATTTGTTACAGATGACCTTATTTTTACAATTTCTCGTTCTTTATCAAGAACTTATGCAATACAATAAGCGTCCAGATTCTATTGTACAGATATCCATGTCCAGAACGGAATTTCCGTATAAGTTTCTGTACTTCATCGTAATTAACCATATTGTATCTTGCTATGATATCTTCGTTCAAGTAGTCGTCGATGAGGTACGAAAGGTCGGTTTGCAACCAGCGTTCCAGCGGAATTGAAAAACCGCTTTTCTTCCTTTCAAAAAATTCCTTTGGCAGATAGTCGTAGAGGATATCTTTTAGGATATATTTTTGTATTCCGTTGGAAATCTTGAATTTAGGACTGATATTCAAAGCCAGTTCAACCAATCGGTGGTCGAGTAGGGGGACGCGTACTTCGAGAGCATATTTCATTGATGCGCGGTCAACCTTTACAAGCAGGTCATCTTTCAGGTAGTAACGAATGTCGAATATTGCCTGTGCCTCTTCGGGGGTAAGTTTGCGCACGTAGTTGGAGTAGTCCTGTTCTACGCCAGTATCGACAAATATGTTATCGTTGAGTAGCTTGGCAAGTTCCAGTTCGCTGAAAAGGTATTGTTCCTGTGAAAAAATATGGCTTTTCAGGTGTTCCTTGTTCTTGTACTTGAAAATGTATGAAGCGCGTTTGTATCTGTCTGATGGTGATATGCTTAGTATGTCGCCAATTACTTGCTTTATAGGTTTTTTCCCGAGGTTTTGCATACGTTTTGCCCAGATGTAGGCTCCGTAGCCGTGGAAAAGTTCATCGCCGCCATCGCCCGAAAGAGCCATTGTAACATCTCTTTTTGCCAGTTGCGACACCATCATTGTTGGTATTGCTGAAGAATCGGCAAATGGCTCGTCGTAAAAATCAAGCATATCGCCAATAAGTTCCTTTGCATCATTTTCGGTTACAGTATATTTATGATGTTCTGTTCCAAGGTATTCGGCTATTTTTTGTGCATACTCCGATTCGTCGTGGGCGCGGTCGGCAAAACCAATGGAAAAGGTGTTGAGTTTTCCGCTGCAAACCTTTGCTGCTACGGCTGTTACAAGGCTTGAATCGATGCCACCGCTTAGGAAAGTTCCATAAGGTACATCGCTGATAAGCTGCATTTTAACCGATGATTCTATTGTTTCGCTCAGTCGTTGTTTGGCTTCGGCGTAGTCGCTGATTATGTTGCGGCGGATGATACCCTCGATGTCCCAGTAGTTTTCGGCGCGAAATCCTTTTTCGGAAACTATGCCAACTTCTCCGCTAGGGAATTTCTTGATACTGGAATATATTGTGTCTGGTTCGGGAATGTAGCCGAGGTTCAAGAATTCGCTTATTGCTATGTTGTTGAGTTGGCGGCTATCGCGTATTTTTTTGATTTTCAGGAGTGATTTTATTTCCGAGGCGAAAGCAAAATTTTCACCGTCCCAATAGTAGAACAATGGTTTTACGCCTAAGCGGTCGCGGAAAATGTACATTATTCTTTCCTGCTTGTCGTAGATGCAGATGGAAAATATACCGTTGAGCTTGTTTATAAAAGTTATGCCCCATTCGGCGAAAGCCTCTACCACGACTTCGGTATCGCAGTTGGTCTTGAGTTCGATGTTTAGTTCCGAGGCAATGTCCATATAGTTGTATATCTCGCCGTTGAATACGCATATATAGCGCATTGAGTGAGATTCCATGGGTTGGTTTGCGTCGGTTGAAAGGTCGAGTATGCTAAGTCTGCGATGTCCAAGTCCTACATAGTCGTTGAAATAGTGTCCCTGTGCATCGGGGCCACGGTGACCTATGCAGTCGGTCATTGCTTTGAGCTCGTCGCGAGTTGCAAACTCATTCCGTTTTATTGAGTAAAATCCAGTTATTCCGCACATAGCAAAAAATTTGCGCAAAAATATTACTTATTGGCAAAAGTTGAAAATACATTTATACCATTTTTCTTGGGTCAACAGTTGCATCAAAATCTTCGGAGGAAATGAAACCAGTCTTCAAAGCCGCTTCCCTTAGCGAAATGTTTTCCTTATAGGCTGTTTTGGCTATGATAGCAGCTTTTTCGTAGCCTATTTTTTCGTTCAGAGAGGTAACAAGCATCAGTGACATTTCCATATATTTTTTTACCTTGTCTATATTTATTTTTATACCCGAAACACAATTTTCGACAAAAGATGTGCATGCTTCGGCGAGAAGATTTGCAGACTCCAAGAAATTTTTGATAATCATAGGCTTGTAAACGTTAAGTTCAAAATGTCCGTTCATTCCGCCAACGGTTATTGCTGTATCGTTGCCTATGACTTGTGCGCAAACCATTGTAATAGCTTCTATCTGAGTGGGGTTTACTTTTCCGGGCATAATTGATGAACCGGGTTCGTTTTCTGGAATCAGTATTTCGGCAAAGCCGCATCGTGGACCGCTTGCCATGAAACGCAAGTCGCTGGCTATCTTGAATATGCTTATTGCAATCTGTTTGAGTGCAGCATGAGTTTCTACTATTGCATCGTGCGAGGCAAGCGATTCAAACTTGTTTGGTGCTGGGGTGAACTGTAATCCTGTTTCGGCAGAAATATGTCGGCACACAAGAGCATCAAACCCTTTTGGAGCATTTAGTCCAGTTCCCACAGCTGTACCGCCGATAGCCAATTCGGAGAGATGTATTGTGCTGTGTTTCAAAACATTCAATCCATGGTCAAGTTGTGATACGTAACCCGAAAATTCCTGTCCGAAGCTTATGGGTGTGGCATCCATAAAGTGTGTACGTCCGGTTTTTATGATTTCGGCAAATTCGTGAGATTTGGCGTCAAGGCAATCGCGGAGCTTTTCAACGGCTGGAATTGTCTTGTTCACAATTGCTTGAAGTGCAGCAATGTGCATTGCTGTAGGAAATGTGTCGTTGGATGATTGGCTCTTGTTGACATCATCGTTAGGGTGCATTATTTTTTTTGCGTCGGTCAAACTTCCGCCTGAAATGACGTGTGCGCGGTTTGCAATCACCTCGTTTACATTCATATTGGTCTGTGTTCCTGAACCTGTTTGCCATACAACCAGAGGAAATTGGTCGTCGAGTTGCCCTGCTAGAATTTCATCGCATACATGAGCTATAAGCTTCGATTTTTCCGATGGTAGTTTTCCGAGTTCTTCATTTGCACGGGCTGTTGATTTTTTCAGTACGGCAAAGGCACGTATTATTTCTGCTGGCATTTTGCCGCCTATTTTAAAGTTCTGAAACGAGCGTTGTGTCTGTGCTCCCCAGTATTTGTCGGCAGGAACTCTTACAATTCCCATGGTGTCCTTTTCTTCACGATATTCCATTTCTGCAAATCTTTTAGCGACTGCGAAGATAAAAAAAATTTTTGGGTGTTTGTGTGTTTATGAGCCACTAATTTGTATTTGTTGGTATTCGCAAATTATGCGCTGTCACAGTTTTTGCATTGCTATGCTGCAAAAACATGCGCCAGCGCTATATAACGCATACATTATTCTATGAATATGTAACCTCTCCGAGGTTGTTAAGTTTCTCGGAATAGAAACTACAAAAAAGGCTAAAAGATTGATATAAGACCTGCTAGACTGCCCTCCGTAAAAACATTTTAACAACCTTAATGCTGCTTGGGGCGACTGTTAGCCTTTTAGCCTTCAAGCCTGTGAGCCTTTTAAACAAGTCGAAACATTTTTTTGTATTATCGCAAATAAAACAGTAATTTTGTCTTGACAAAAATGTAATCAAATGAGTTTGCAAACAATGCAAGATATTATTGCAGGATACTTCAAGACTCAGCCGATACTGAAAGCTTGGCTGTTTGGTTCGTATGCACGCGGAGAGCAAACGCCATTGAGCGATGTGGACATCCTAGTCGTATATGACGACAATGCCAAGGTTAGTCTGTTGAAGCACGCCGCAATGATAAACGATTTGGAAAAATTGCTGGATTGTCCCGTTGACCTTGTTGAAGACGGAACCCTGCTAAAATTTGCCGAAGAAAGCGCAAACCGTGATAAAAAACTAATCTATGAGAGAACCGCTTAAAGACCGGACGAGGTTGGAACATATTGTCGAAGCGATTGACAATATAAATAACTTCACGAAAGACAAGTCACCGAAAGAACTTGAAACAGACAAGATGCTGTTTTACGCAGTTGTAAAAAACATTGAAATCATAGGTGAAGCTGCATATCATCTTTCCAACGCATTTCGCACCAAACATCCCGAGACGGAATGGGAAAATATTATGCGTATGCGTAATGTTCTCGTACACGACTATTACCAAATAAAAAACAAGGAAGTTTGGAATGTCATCACCGAAGACCTACGCCCATTGCAGGAACAAACAGCTCGGTATATTGCAGAAACAGATTGGGACGAATGGGAAAAAGACGGGCAAGTAATTGCAGAATCAACAAGTCACAAAACGCTAGTGCAGACGGCTCGTAGAATGAAAGGAGATGGTATGAGCACAAAACAGATTTCAAGATATACAGGGTTGTCTGCCGAAGAAATCGAGCAAATTTAATAGACTAACGGCCTTGCAGAAGACCAGTCAATCTGTCAGACTGCTGGACTGCAAGACCGTTAGCCTTCAAGCCTACCTAAAAATCGTCACCTTCCTTGTTGCCGTTTCGCCTTCTGCCGAGATTATGCGTACGTTGTACAATCCCGGATTCCATCCGTCGCAGTTGATGGTAACGCGGCCGGATTCGGTGTTTTCGATTTCGGCGACAAGCATTCCCGATGCGTTGAAAATCTGTACGACTGCTATGCGCTGTCCTTCGATGAAGAACTGACCGTAGGTTGGGTTAGGGTAGAGGGTGAGGTTGTCGGCTGTCCATTCGTCGATGGCATTGTCGTCTTCCTCGTTGACAAAGACACATTCCTCGTTGGAATAAATGAACATGCCGTAATCGCAAAGGCTTTCGACCTTATAACAATAGTTGTAACCATAGGTAACATTGTCAAAATAGGTTGTGTCGGTTGTCAGGCCAATGGCAACGTCATCTCTGAAAATCCTATATGTATAAGAATCGCTAGTTACCGTCCAGTTTAGGTGTACCGAATTGCCGAAAACTTCAGCCGTTAGAGCAGGCGCTTCAGCGCATACATCGGTAGCAATCCTTATGCAAGCGATACCTGTGATTTCGCTGCAGACACTATTTTCGAAGTGAGCAATTACTGTGTAGCAGTAGTCGATTTCGGCAACTACATCGGTATCAACGAAGGTAGTCGCGGTAATGTTCTCGTCAATAGGCTCGCTGTTCCTGTAGAGACTGAAATGGTCAATGCCGACAGATGTGTTCCACGACAGGGTTACAAATTCACCATTGCTTCTTGCATTAACAACGAGCGAAATGTCGCACGGAATTTCCTTAATCGTTGCGCATACAGTGTCCGATGCTTCCGACAGGCAGGTGTAGTCTGCTGTTGACAATGCGCGGACATAGAAGCAATTATCGCCAACTGATGGTGAATATGTTACAGATGTTCCGTCCAAGGTATCGATTGGATATTGTGAACCTGTAGTGTAAACCAAATATGAGACGCTTTCGTTTTCATCTACATCAATTGGTTGCCAATCAAGCGTTACTGTGTGGAAAGTGTCGGTTGCAATGCTGATTTGCTGTATGGCGGCACATTCAGGAGTAATCGTAGAAACACCTACATTTATGTCGTTAGACTGTCGTCCCATAACAGCTGCACGATACTTGATTTTTGCGGTGTGTTCACCAGTTGCGGTAGCGAAAGCACAAACAGATATGCTTTCGCTACTGTTAGGCTCTATGCTTCCACTCTTCTTGCCAGTCCTTACGACATTGTTGGTACGTCCAATTTCGTAGGTAGCAATGATGTTGTTGCCCGACGGGTTCTGTACGTCGGCGAGCAAAACGAACTTACCATCCATAATCTGTTCCGAAGCGCAGATACCGCCTGCAAGTGATGCATTGCCAAGACCTATATCATCAAGGTAATGAGTCTTGTCGGTGTAGTCGCCGTTGCTAATGCTGAACTGGCGGATGTATGCAGACGGGCCATTGTTCTGCGAGGTCTGCGAGAACAGCCACAGATAAGGACCACCCGGCGACAGATTGTCGTATGCAGAGCTATAGACATTCATCAGGTCGTTGCGGATTTGGGTTGATACGCCGGTTGCAGTGTCGATGCTGTAGAGAGAGTTCCAGTCACCAGCGAGCAGGCTTCCGTCCTGACGGTTGAACGAGCAGTGGCGGATATTGCTGATGTCGGTTGTAATGCTGTCAACAAGCATCTGGTTGTCCAAATCAAGCTTGAAGATAATGTTGGTTGCCTCGGTTC
>JAGCNN010000186.1 GCA_017645925.1 Bacteroidales bacterium | reverse complement strand
CGCTAAAGTCCCAGCCAGTCATTACTTGCTACGCTGCGTGCGCTAAAGGGTCCGAAAAGTAGAACGAACAGCATAAGGAACGTTGCTTGTGAGTTCACTTGTCCGGAACTCTCTCACGAAACGAAGTGAGTAATCTGTTCTATAATAATCCGTTAACAGATTACGGACAGCAGTCTTCACAACGCTCCCCGTTCCGTATCGCGTGTTACGACTAGCTTCCGAAATGACATGCCCCTGCTAAAATAATGATAACATTATAAATACGTGTATGGACACTACATCCTTCATTCGTTTTTGCTTTCTTCAAAAAAATTGACGCTGTTTCCTCTGTACTTGTATTCCCTTTCTTTCCAGTCAACCATCATGCCCGATTGGTCGTAGCATTTCATAACTGTCCAGTTGCCATGCTGGTCGTAGGTGTATTCGAAGCGGAGCATGTAATTTGCCTCCGGGTTGTATGTTACATCGCGGGAACTTGAAACATAGTCGCCGTTAACCTCTATTTGTGATATGTAGTTTGTGATTTTCACTACGTTGCCCTGTTTGTCGTAGGTGAATATTGCTGTGCGGCCTTCCTGCCTGCGACATCCTCGGCAGGGATAGTATTTGGCTGAAGTGGGACGATGTATGCTTTGCTTGTAGGTGCAGACAAACCTTGCATTTGGTCGGTCGATTGTGAAGGTGTGTTTGCGGTCATTAATTGTAATTCTGCCTGTAGTTTGATAAACAAATGTTGTAGCTTGATGGCTGGTATTGTATGCAAAAGTGAAGTCGTTGCCTTGTGTTGTGGTCAGATTGCCGTTGCTGTCGAAGTAAATGGTTTTGTGGCTTAGACATTCTCCTTTTGTATAACCGTTTGGTGTGTAGGTAAATTTGTATTTGTTTTCGGTGTATGATTCAACATTTCCCTTTATGTTTAGATTGTCCTTGTCGCCATCTGCAATGGCATGGACGGGCAATGCCACGGCAACGACCAATGCGGCGGCAATTCTTACGAAGATAGCTGTGGTAATATGCAAAATGTTGTTTATCATATTGTTTCCCAGTCATCGCGTGAGTTGGCGGAGATGTCTATGTTGTCAGGAATTTGCTTTAATAGTTCGGTGGTGCGTTTTATATTTTCGGGCAGGGCTGCTATTGTTGCTGCAATGTCGTCGTGGGGAATCGTAATTGTAATCTGGCGGTTGCCTTCAATTAGCAGCGATAATTTCGATTCGTTGGCAAAATGTTCAATATGGAATGGCAATCCGCTGCCTTTTAGCTTGTTGCGTACAACAGCGCCAATCGACAGTATGGAAATGTCTATGTTTTTGGTTAGTTTGCTTAACTCTATGAATATTTCGTTCCATTCCGTTTCCCACTGTGGATACAAATCGTTTATTTCGAAGAACATACGGGCAATGGCGTTTTCTTCGTTTCGTGTTACGTCGAAAAGGTTGCCGCCTATATGGAACCCGATTTTCACGCCAAGCCTATATGCTTCCGATTTGCGGATTGCAAAGTTGACGTTTGACATTTTTACAACAATCTGCTTGTCTTCCTCCGCAATGCAATCCTGTGGAACTCCCAGTTCTACAAGGTGTTCAATTAGTTGAGCAATGCTTATGTCCTTGCGTTTCCATATCGAATGGTAAATCATTTCGGTGATTTTCTCGCTGATGTAGTCGTCCTTGCCGTGTTCGATAATGGGAGCGTAGTCGTAACCGTGTGCTATGCAGTCGCTTATACGTTCAGAAAGTATGCCGGTATATTCTTTTGGTGTCATTTGTGATATCCGGTGCTATGGGGTTGAATGTCAGAATGATGTTAATAGATTCCCTTTATCCATTCGGCAACAATCTTCATCGCATCTTTGTTGAATGTTTCCTCGTTTTTGCCGTAAAAGTTCGGACTGCCGAAGATGCATTTCTGGAAAAGGTGGTTCAATCCTTTTAGTTCCATTGTTTTATACTGCGTATTCTTGGCTTTCTTCATTGCCTTTTCAACGCCTGCAAGATTGTCTTTGCTGTAAACCTGCACATCTTTGTCGCCATTTATGGCAAGCAGTGGGACTTTTACTTTGCATAGGTCGTTCTGCGGATTGCTAGTTAAAGAATAGTACATCCAAGGAGAAAACAAAACCTCAACATTTTCCTGTATGCTTTGTTCGTCTGAAGTTTCTTCACCCGTAAGCATGTTGATTTTCTTGAGAATCTCGCCGACTTGCTTTTTCTTTTCGTCTGTGCTTAACTTCTTGTTTTG
>JAGCNN010000025.1 GCA_017645925.1 Bacteroidales bacterium | reverse complement strand
GAGACAACCTGTGGATTTTCGCAGTGTTTATTCAAGAACTATGATTTAGTGGATTGGAACGGTATAAGGAGAGTTTTATTCCACAATCCAGTCGGTTATGTTCTTCTCTTCCTTAGAGAATGCCACACCAACTTTCACGACTTTTCTGTTTCCTGCTTCGTATGGAACCATGTAACCGTTGCTGTTGATTTGGTCAAGGGCTTCGCGGGCAGTGCCGTTTATCTTCAGTTCGAAAACGTATGCAGTATCACCGACAAACATCACAATATCCGAACGACCATTTGCCGACTTTGCCTGTGTAAATACATATTTGCTCATCATTGAGAATATTACGTACATTATGGTTTCGTAAAATGCCTCGAATGTTGTAAGATTGCCAAGTTCGTGTCTTCCGTGTTCAAGATACGGAATCGAAGCAATATACGACTTCAAGTACTGCATCATATTGTTGATGTCGTTCTTCTTTAGTGATGTATATATGTTCGCTACAGTGTTGTTTGCAAGCATTACGTTCGCATCTTCGACAATTGCAGGCAACAGGTTTTGCATAAAGCCTACACGGACTTCAGCATTCGGAAAGTCAAGCAAATACTGATTGGTATCAAAATCGTAGTCCTTTATGGTCAGGTAACCAGACTGGTAGAGCAATGGAAGTGCTGTACTCATATTCTCGGTTGGTGCATCAAAGTCGGATGCCGATGCCATGTTTTTCTCCAATGATAATATGTTAGTGCCAAAACGTTTCATCTGCTCGAAAAGATATGTTGGCGTTCCGCTTCCGAACCAATATGAGTCAACTTTCCTATTTTTTAGAGCCATTGTTAAACTGAAAGGATTGAAAATATCCTCGGAATTTTCACAAAAATTATAACCATCATACTTTGCTTTCAACTTGTCAACCATCTCGTCGTACGAGCATTTGTAAGTGTCGGCAAGCACCTGAATGTCGGGCTTAAATACCTCCAACGCCTCTTCAACCGTGATTCCGCATATAGCCGAATACTGCGGCAACATGGTTATATTGGTGAGGTTATTGAGCGTTGAGAAAATTGAAAGTTGCGAGAACTTTGTTATGCCTGTGATGAAAACAAAATGCTCATATTCCTCACAAGCCTTCAATGGCTGGTAAAACTCCTGCATAATCTTGCGCACCTCGGCAAGTTTTTCTGGCTGGTTGAGGACATCAAGCAGAGGGGCATCGTACTCATCGAGAATTACAACACACTTGAGCCCTGTCTGTTCGTATGCAACTTCCATCAAATTTTTGAAACGAATCCCAGGCGTACTTCCACTTTTGGATACGCCATAGATTTTTTCATATCTGGAAATCTGAGAATCAAGTTCCTCTATTATTCCATCAATGTTCCATTTATTTTTGCATAGGCTGAGATTGAAATGCAGCACAGGATATTTCTTCCATTCGGTTTCCAACTTTTCCATTGCCAAGCCTTCGAAAAGCTCCTTGCGCCCCTCGAAATAGCATTTGAGCGTAGAACAAAGCAATGTCTTGCCAAACCTGCGCGGACGACTTAAAAATACGAATTTTGACTCCTGCGTCAACTGATAGATAAGGTCGGTCTTGTCAACATATATTAAACCTCGTTCGCGTATGTCGTCGAACAATTGTACTCCTGCTGTGAATTTGCGCATCGGTTGCATATTAGTCTGTTATGTATCGACTGCAAATTTAGTATATAATTTTGAAAGGAAGTTTTGGTTGCAAAAAATAATTGTTTCTATGCGATAGCACGCGGTGACATCCATAATTATTGAGTACTCAACGATGGAGTATCTGGTAGTTTATTGTGTCGTATGCGAAAAAATGTTTATGTATGTTTTGCTACAAATGAAAAAAATATTACTTTTGCAACTACTAAAATAATATTACTAAATGCTATTTTATGCCATTAAATAATAATATAATATTACCTAATTGTTTAAGTCCGCACGAAGTTGCAAAAGATATTGCCGCACGAGTGAAGCAACGCAGGCTGGAATTGAATCTCACGCAGGGCGGATTGGCATTGCGCTCAGACATAAAGTTGCCAACATACAGGCATTTTGAGCAGACCGGTGAAATTTCCTTGTCGGCATTGCTACGCATAGCCGTGGTTTTGGATGCGCTTGCTGATTTCAACGAACTTTTTGCACAACGCAAATACGAAACCATAGACGAAATCCTAAATGGCTCAAAAACAAAAAGAAAGAGAGGAAAGAAAAATGAGTAGTATGGTAAAAGTTGTTGAAGTTTGGTGGAACAAACGCCTCGTTGGCCGTATTGCTCTGGAACCAAGTGGACTTTGTGCTTTCGAGTACGACCAGCGGTTTTTGGCGGATGGTGTTTCTGTTTCTCCTTTTGAATTACCATTGAAATCAGGGACTTTCATTGCTCGCAGAAGTCCTTTCGAAGGCGGATTCGGTGTCTTTGACGATTGCCTTCCCGATGGCTGGGGACTTTTGCTACTTGACAGATACCTGCGCAAGCGGAATGTAAATCCAAATTCTCTGACTTTGCTCGACAGACTTTCGCTTGTCGGCTCAACAGGGCGTGGAGCACTTGAGTTCGTCCCCGACAAAAGCGAAATGCCAGATAACACCAAAGCGGATTTTTCGGCAATTTCGACCGAAATAGAGCAGATTCTTTCGTCAGAAAACTACGGAGGTACAGGCATTGATTCCCTTTATGCTCGTGGCGGTTCCCCCGGCGGAGCAAGACCCAAAATTTTTGTCAAGGATGGCGATGGGGAATGGTTGGTCAAGTTCCCTGCGAGATACGATAGGCAAGACATTGGAAAACTGGAATACAAATGCTCTCTGCTTGCCCGCAAATGTGGAATCGAAATGCCGGAGACGAAGTTGTTCGAGGGCAAATACTTTGGCACTAAAAGATTTGACAGAACAAGTTCTGGCAAACTGCATGTCATAAGCATGGCTGGATTGGTTTGTGCCGACTACCGAAGTCCGAGCATCGACTACTTGCACATATTTCAGGCTTGTAAAATGCTAACGCACAGCATAAACGAAATGTGGAAAATTTATCGTCTAATGGTGTTCAACTATCTGATAGGCAACAAGGACGACCACGCGAAGAACTTTGCATTTATATATAGGGATGGCGACTGGCATTTTGCCCCAGCCTACGATATTCTGCCGAGCGAAGGTTTCAACGGCTACCACACTACCACATTCAACGACCGCACAGAACCAATCGACAATGACTTAATCGATCTTGCCGTAAATGTCGGACTAAACAGAAAGCAAGCAAGCGAAATTCTTGGGTTCATTCGGAATGAGGTCCAAAAAAGTGGGATTGAATTAACTATGCGATAGTGCGGCGGCAAATATTTGTAACCACACAAAAAACGAATGCGCCAGTTACGATGCATTCGCTTTTAAAATAGGCAACCTATTTTCCCTTTTATTCACAAGTTATTTCTTCCTGATAAACAATCCAACTGCTACCATGTCTTATGATTAATTCGTAAGTTCCTGGATTTATATTGTCAATTGAATAATTTACATCTATGGGACAAGTGCAGTTGGCAGCATCCGAATTCTCTCTCAAACTTAAATTGATGGTTTGATTATCAACTTCCACTTCCGAAAAAACACTATCCATAGCGCAATTTACACGAAAATCCTCAATAGTCAACATTAATACTCCATTTTCATAATTAGTTACAACTGTTGGCTCATACCCATCCCTTTGTCCTGAATGACATCCTGTATATGACAATGTTGTATTGTGAGTTACTGCCGTAGGTTCACCCTGTGGATTAGCAGAAGGATTTTCAGTTGTTTGCGATGCAGTTGCTGTAGCCGTAGGATTTTCTATCTGTTCTGGCTTTTCGCAACCTACAAATGCTATCATTCCCATTGCTGCAACGAGAAGTGATATAATAATTGTTCTTTTCATAACCATAAATTTTAAGTTTCTCAATTGCAAAGATATAAAAAAAGAATGTTTGGTTGTTTATAATTGCAAATAAACTATTTACACAATTCGTGGAATATTTTTACACAAGTTCGTTATTCTTGGTAAGTTTTCCCTCCTCAAAATGCTTCGCATAGCACTCAAAGAAATTGTAGTCCAAAGCCTCCGAAATATCAAGCAACAATTTTGTGTCAATCCACTCTCGCTGGAATACCTTATATATATTGAATCGCGTACAATTCACCTGCTTTGCCAGCCACGATGCCTTACGACCTTGCTCGTCTAGCTTGGCCTTTATCAGTTTCCCTATGTGAAATTGTTCTGCCATCCAATTCCCCGACGAACCAGCAAAACAAAAAAGGCGTTGAACCGTTTTTATTTCGCGATTATCACATAGACAGCCGACCAAAGCTTTGCAAGAATAAACGCAAACGATTCACGCCCCAAAGCGTGAATATTTCGGATTGTCATTCTTGCTTAAAAAATTGGTCGTTTTCTATGTAAACGACAAATCCGTCAAATTCAATATATTTCAAAAAAGTGAAAGGCGATTTTCTCACCTTCCACTATAAGTTTACCTATTTTACAGGAATATTCTTCAGTACATCAAGCAGATGCCTGTACCACATATCCACGGTCTTGATTTCGACCTTCTCGTCGGGCGAGTGAACGCCACGCAAAGTCGGACCGAACGAAACCATATCGAGGTTCGGGTACTTCTCGAGGAACAGACCGCATTCAAGTCCTGCGTGGATTGCACGAACAACAGGAGTCTTGCCGAACAACCTTTCGTACGAAGCAACAACAATCTTCAGAATTTCCGAATCGGTATTCGGTGCCCATCCGGGATAGCCGTCGCCCGATTCAACCTTTGCACCTGCAAGCAGGAACACATTGCGAACCATAGTGTTGATGTCTTCCTTGCCCGATTCGAGCGAACTGCGCTGGCTGGTCGTAACCTGAATCTTGTCGTCGTAGAACTTTACCGATGCAAGGTTGGTTGATGTCTCGACCAAGCCCTTTATTGCTGGGCTCCAAGCGTGTACTCCGTGAGGACAAGCCGAAACCGCCATCACAAGTCTGCGCTGAGTTTCCTCGTCGATTACGAATGCCGGCATTGCCTCTTCGTGAAGCTCCATGTTGATGTTAGGCTCGGTTATCTTTATTTCCTTGATAATGTCTTCCTTGAACTTAGCAAATTCTTTTCTTACATCCTCGGCAAAATCGGCCTTAACGGTGAAAACGAATTCTGCCTCACGCGGAATGGCGTTGCGCTTGTTACCGCCATCGAAATGTGCAAGGCGAGCAAAATACTTGCTTGTTATTTTCTGAAGGAAACGGTTGGCTATCTTGTTGGAGTTGCCAAGTCCCTTGTTGATTTCGTCTCCGCTATGACCACCTGCAAGTCCGTTGATTATGAACTTGTATGCAACATGATGCTCGGGAACGGCTTCCTTCTTGTATGAGAAGTCGGCAACAGTGTCGATACCACCGGCACAACCGATAAACATTTCGCCTTCGTCCTCGGAATCGAGGTTGAGAAGGATTTCACCATCAAAAAATCCAGCTTCAAGTGCAAAAGCACCAGTAAGACCAGTTTCCTCGTCGATTGTAAAGAGGCACTCAATTGGTCCGTGTTCAACACTGTCATCAGTAAGGATTGCCATTTCGGCTGCACAGCCAATGCCATCATCAGCACCCAAAGTTGTTCCTTTTGCCTTTACCCATTCGCCGTCAATGTACGGGGTGATGCCTTCGTTGTCGAAGTCAATCTTTACATCGCGGTTCTTCTCGCAAACCATATCCATGTGCGACTGCAAAACTACTGTCTTGCGGTTTTCCATGCCCTTTGTTGCGGCCTTGCGGATTACTACGTTGCCAACCTTGTCGCGGCGTGCTTCGAGGTTGTTGTCCTTTGCAAACTTCATCAGGAATTCCACCATCTTCTCCTCTTTCTTCGAGGGACGCGGAACTTTCGTTATCTGTTCAAAATACTGCCAAACTTTTTTCGGCTCAAGATTACTTAATACTTCCATAGAAAAATTTTTATTAATTTTGACAACGAAATTAATACTTATCGGACTAACAGCAAAAAAAATGAACGGAATAAAAAATATT
>JAGCNN010000185.1 GCA_017645925.1 Bacteroidales bacterium | reverse complement strand
TGCCTCTGGGCTGCCGTCGAGAACCATACCGAAACCGCCATTGATAACTTCGCCCCAACCAACGCCACCGCCGTTGTGGATCGAAACCCAGGTTGCACCGCGGAACGAGTCACCGATTACATTCTGGATTGCCATGTCGGCTGTAAACTTACTGCCATCATAGATGTTTGAAGTCTCGCGGAACGGCGAATCGGTTCCCGAAACATCGTGGTGGTCGCGGCCAAGCACAACGGGCTGTTTCAAACGACCGTCGCGGATAGCATCGTTGAATGCCTTTGCAATCTTTATGCGGCCTTCGGCATCGGCGTAAAGGATACGAGCCTGCGAACCAACGACAAGTTTGTTCTTCTTTGCCTCGCTAATCCAACGGATGTTGTCACGCATCTGCTGTGAAATTTCGGCTGGTGCATCCTTTGCAATATCTTCCAAAACCTGCATTGCAAGGTTGTCGGTAACTTCCAAATCCTCAGGAAGGCTCGATGTGCAAACCCAGCGGAAAGGTCCGAAACCATAGTCGAAGCACATTGGACCCATAATATCCTGAACATACGATGGATAGCGGAAGTCGATGCCATTCGGTGCCATAATGTCGGCGCCTGCACGCGAACTTTCGAGCAGGAAGGCGTTTCCGTAGTCGAAGAAGTACATTCCCTTGGCGGTGAGCTTGTTGATTGCATCAACCTGCCTTCTCAACGAAGCCTGTACAGCCTCCTTGAACTTTTCGGGACTATGAGCCATCATTTCGATTGACTGCTCGTACGAAAGTCCTACTGGATAGTAACCGCCTGCCCACGGATTGTGAAGCGAAGTCTGGTCGCTGCCGAGGTCAACTTTTATGCCGCGTGCTGCAAGGCGTTCCCACAAGTCAACGACATTGCCAAGATATGCAATGGAGTGACGCTCTTTCTTCTTCTGCCATTCGAGAGCAGTGTCGATTGCCTTGTCAACATCATCAATTATTTCGTCAACCCAGCCCTGTTCGAAGCGCTTGTTGGCAGCCTTGGGGTTGATTTCGGCACAAATGCTTACAACACCTGCAATATTTGCAGCCTTTGGCTGAGCACCGCTCATACCACCCAAGCCAGCAGTCACAAACAAACGACCTTCTGGACCTTCGCCGTGCTTTGCAATTTTACGGCAAGCGTTGAGCACTGTGATGGTTGTTCCATGAACGATTCCCTGCGGACCTATATACATATAGGAGCCTGCGGTCATCTGTCCGTACTGCGAAACGCCCATTGCATTGAACTTTTCCCAATGGTCTGGTTTCGAGTAGTTTGGAATTACCATACCGTTTGTAACTACTACGCGCGGAGCATCCTTGTGAGATGGATAAAGTCCCATCGGGTGACCGGAATACATAACCAAAGTCTGCTCGTCGGTCATGTTGGCAAGATACTGCATTGTGAGCAGGTACTGAGCCCAGTTCTGGAAAACAGCGCCATTGCCACCGTATGTGATAAGTTCGTGCGGATGCTGAGCCACTGCATAATCCAAGTTATTGGAAATCATAAGCATGATAGCGGCAGCCTGAGTACTCTTGTGGGGGAACCACGTAATATCGCGTGCGAACATCTTGTATTTCGGACGGAAGCGGTACATATAGATTCTTCCATAGGTTTCGAGTTCGTTCTTGAATTCGGGAGCAAGTTCCTTGTGAAATTTTGCGGGGAAATAGCGAAGCGCATTTCTTATTGCGAGCTTCTTTTCTTCGTTTGTGAGAATCTGCTTCCTTATAGGTGCATGATTTATTTCGGGTTCATATACAGCAGGTTCCGGCAGTTCATCGGGAATACCCTGCAAGATTAACTTCTGAAATTCTTCCTTTGTAATCATAGCGTTATACATTTAAAAATATGGCTGTAAAATTAGTAAAAAAAGCATTTGGGGACGAATTGATTTTTTGTGTTTTTATCAACAAAGGGAGGAAGGGGGAATGACATATTTTGCATATCAGAAATTTATCCGCGTCACAAGGAGTACAATCCGTCCATTTCATCTCAAATCAAAAATCTTTTTGCCAATTCATACTAATTTTCTATTTTTGTCCTCGGTTTGGCGATGAACCAAGCCGTATATATTGATTAACGAAGCGTTTATGCTCGTCTTGCGAATAGGAACCTGAGAAATTTCTAAACGACAGCAAGAGGGTGTAAAGGTTCGCGCGTATCGCGTGGGCTGTTTACAATTTCTTCTGTCAACGGTAATTCTCAGGACCTCTATTCGGAGAAGTGGTATATCAGTACCACGCTTCTTTTGTGTAATTGCCTATGGGGTGCTGATGGGCAGAAAAAAATATGTTTTAAAAAGTTAACGCATTAATAATTAGACATATCATTATGAACGGAGATAACAAATTTTTGAAATTATTTTACATCATTGCTTTTATTGCTTTTGCATGTGTTAGCTGCTGGGCAACAGCAGAGTCGTTACATATGTTGCTTCCAACTTGGCCATTATTTGCGGTTTATATTATAACAATTGGCTTTTTTGTCATTGCTTCTCTTGGCACAAAGATGATTGTTGACAGTTTCAACCCTAACATCATATATCTGGGAAAACGTGGTTTGCGCTTGACTGGTGGGGTAATTATTGTACTTGTCTTTTGGCTTGTATGCAGTATGCCGACAAACACTCATACATTCTTCTACCGTTCAGTAGCGAATGGCATTGCAAAGCAAGACATCATGACAACTATTGTATATTTGACACAATTGGAAAATGACACTAAAATTGAAACTAGTATTACGGATTCATTAACAAATTTTAATAATAGGATTAAATCGAAAGTATCTGAGTTAGAATCAGAAATAAGGAATGAGGCAAATCCTGGAGATGGAACAAAATCGCAGGATATTCGTGAGCAAATTGCAAAATTGTTAGATGTGCCTAAAGTGGAAAAATTATCATGTCCTCATAACCCTACAAAAACTCAACGTGATAAATTAGTTGAAGAGTATAGGAGTAAGATATATGATATGGCGGAAGGAAAGAGTGATGCTATACGTAATTCTATGTTGGCAGCAGATAGGGATATGTACAAAATGTCTGCAAAAAAAGCAAAAATAAGTCTTGATTCTATATCAGAACAAATGAATAATAACCCATCGCTATTAAACGAGGCTTCTTTTGCACACGAAATAGATAATCATTTGTTGACGGCTTATGCAATAATCAAAAATTACAGCAAATACATAGATTTTAATTCAAAATCAGACAGAGAAATATACATGGCAAATAATCCAGTGACTAATATCAAAAGATTGATGAGTGTTTTTGATGTTTGGAAAGATATGTTTAAAGGATTGTATAAAGGGCATGGGTTTTTCTTTTGGATTCTCATTTCTGTTCTTGTTGATATCGCTGCCTTTATATTTTTTGATTTGGCGTTCAAAAAAGAAGATTAATAATATTTCGGAATTATCCCTTTTAGTCTTGTAAAACAAATTTATTGGTTTTATCAAATGGCAAGTCATTAAATCCAAGCATTAGTCTGGGTAGCGAGAGTGTAGAATTACCCCCCGTTCCTTGAACACGGCAATTATCTTGTCATATA
>JAGCNN010000184.1 GCA_017645925.1 Bacteroidales bacterium | reverse complement strand
TGCTACAACCGCAGAAGGCGGCATTGCCTATGCTTGTTACCGAGCTGGGAATATTCACAGATGTCAAGTTTTGACAATTAAAAAAAGTGCCAGCACCAATATGCGTAATCGAATTTGGTAAGGTTATCGAAGTCAAATTGTGGCAACCGTAGAAAGCACTGTCGCCAATGCTTGTAACCGAATTGGGTATGGTAACTGATGTCAAGTTTTCACATTCATCAAAGGCGTATCTGCCGATGTTCGTTACCGATGCGGGGATGGTGATAGATGTGATATCGCTGCATCCCAAAAATGACAAATCTGCGATGCCCGTAACTGTGAATGTATTGCCTGCTGTTACTTTTTCTGGAATTATTAGCGCCGACATGTCGGAGCATTTGTTGTAGGTAACTTCTTGTGTGTAATATTCTGGGTTGTCGGGGTCGGAGTCGGGGTCAACAACCATTTCTTCTCTGCTTTGTACATTGGGTATAATTTCAACCGTGTTCTTGTCAAGCACTGCATATTTTATTCCGTCCTTTACGAATCGCAGTTTCGCATCATATACTTGGATGGCGCTTTTTAATGTGATGCTTGTCAAACTGTCGCACTCTGAAAATGCTTTTTCGCCGATGTATGTTACCGAATGTGGTATGTTTACCGATTTCAATTCGTCGCAATACGAAAAAGCCATATCACCAATGTGTACCACAGAACTTGGGATGACCAAGGATGTCAAGCCGCTGCAACCGATGAATGCTCCAGTGCCGATGCTCGTTACAGAATTGGGTATATTTACCGATGTCAAGCCTCTGCAAAGCGAAAATGCGAAATCGCCTATGCCAGTCACCGAAAACGCCGTATTATCATAAGTAACCCGTTCGGGGATGACAAGATTTCCCTCTGGTGGCGCAGAATAAAAGACTAATTCTTCGTTATCTTGCATCTCACTTGTTACCTCTACGGTATACACACCGTCCCAATCAGATGTAATGTTGTAGTAAAGAGTCTGTCCGCTTTCGCATTTTGCGGAAAAATCGTAAGCCCACGCCTTGGTGGCAAAACAAATCAACAGTGCGGCGACTGCAAGGAATAGTTTTTTGTTCATCGTTATAGTGTTTTTATAAAGTTGTTTGAAAATAGTCTGTTCATCTTTCTATTTTTTACAATCATTCCGATTTAAATGCATTCGGATTTATCTTCATGATTTTTTCTATGGTCTTGCTGTCAAGTTTTTCGCATTCGGCAAACGCCCCGTCACCAATGTTTGTAACTGAGTTTGGAATTGTAATCGATGTCAGTCCGCTACAATAATAAAATGCATATTTCCCAATGCTTGTAACGGAACTGGGGATTGTTATTGATGTCAGTTCACCGCACCCAGCAAATGCATACTCGCCAATGCTAGTTACAGAGTTAGGTATCGTAATTGTTGAAAGACTGCTGCATTCTATAAATGCAGACTCTCCAATACTAGTTACTGAATTGGGAATTGTAACCGATGTCAGTTTGCTGCAATTAGAAAATACAGAATTGCCAATGCTTGTAACTGAATTGCCTATTGTAACCGATGTCAGTCCTCTGCAACTACCAAATGCATAGTTACCAATACTCTTCACCGAGTTGGTGATTATTAGAGATGTCAGTCCGGTGCATCCATAAAATGCATACTCGCCAATGTTCGTGACTGAATTTGGAATTGTTACCTCTTTCGCCAAAGTACTGCATTTTATCAGGTGTGTTTTTGTTTTGTCTGAATATAAAACATAGCCTTCTGTATATCCATTTGCTACCAATGCTCCCCACGGACTTCCTGTTGCTGTGCCATTATATGCAACATTATAAATATTACTAAAGGCATCATTGCCAATTTTTGTTACAGAATTAGGAATTGTAATTGAAGCAAGACGCTCACAATTAGAAAATGCTTTTTCTCCAATGCTTGTTACCGTATTGGGAATAGTAACTGATTCTATATAACTGCAACCTTGGAATGCAGAATCGGCAATGCTTGTAACGGTAAATGTATGACCTGCCGTTATTGTTTCTTGTATTATTATTGTTTCACCTTTAGGACAGGTATTCTCAAGTCTAAATTCTTTAGAATAACCACCATATGGATTTGCAATTTTGTAATCAACATATTTCAAGTCGGGTGTCACTTTTACAGATTCTTTATCCACCACAGCGTATTTTATTCCGTCTTTTATGACATGCAAGTCTGCATCAGATAAATCCGCATCGCTTTCAATTGTAATATTAGTAATGCTGTCACACCAAAAGAATGCATTAGTGCCAATACTTTTAACAGATTGAGGAATAGTAATTGATTTGAGTTCGACGCATCCCCAAAATGCGGAATCTTTAATGCTATTTACCGAATTAGGGATGTTGACTGATTTAAGATTGTAGCATTCTGCAAAAGTTTTATTTCCGATACTTGTCACAGATTTCGGTATTGTAATATATGTCAATCCACAATAGTTAAACGCACCTTCACCTATACTTGTTACTGAATTGGGGATAGTAATTGATGTAAGATTTTCGCAACCAGAAAACGCCCAATCACCAATGCTAGTTACAGTAAATGTATTACCTGCCGTTATTGTCTCGTGGATTATTACTATCGAATCTTCCGGACACAAAAGAACTTCATATTCTTCTTGTAATTCAATATAATTATCTTCATCGTTAGGGTCTATTTCATAGAATGTATCAATACGAACCGCTTTGGTAGGCATAATTTTAACCGATTTTTTATCCTGCACGCTGTATTTGATTCCTTTTTTTACAAAGTATAAGTCTGCATCGGATAAGGTAATATCACTTTCAAATATAATGTCGGTAAAGTTGTCACAGTACCCAAAAGCACCTTTCCCGACGCTTTTTACTGATTTTGGAATTTTAACAGAGGTAAGTCCCTCGCACCTATAAAATGCGGAGTCGCTAATGCTAGTAACCGAATTTGGTATGATAAGAGATTTCAGTTCTTTGCACATATAAAAAGCACTTGCCCCGATGCTTGTTACCGAATACTTTTGGCCTTTGTTGCTAACCGAGGAAGGGATGGCAAGGTCGCCTTTGGGTGCTTCGCCCGAAGTTACCTCCACCGTGTATGGCACTGCATTTGATGTAATTCTGTAGTACAATGTCTGTCCGCTCTCGCATACGGCGGAAAAATCGTATGCCCACGCCTTGGGAGCAAAACAAATCAGCAGCAACACGGCTGCGATAAATACTTTTTTTGTCATATTGTATATATTTTGTTGTTTAAATTACAAAGGTAAGCAAAACAGCATCCCTTACTCTTTCACTCGGTAAAACCATTCTTGCATTGCGTAAAAAATCAACTTGCATTGCGTAAAAATTACTGTTAACTAATTGTTTACGAGAGAATACTAAATAAAGCTTACTGCCGACATTAAGTAACTGATTCGTGATTTTGTTGTCAAACATTTTGTATTTTTGCGACCATGAATTCAGCCCAATTTTACCCGTTACTACTTTGCATGTCATCCGGATTTACGATGTGCCTGCTCATCGTAAGCAGCATTTTTCTTTTCAGATGCCATCGTAAACACCAGTTCCAGCGGGCATTTGCCTTTACAATGCTGATGCTGTCCATTGGCTTCTTCAACAACTTTATCGTGCTTGCCTTCAGCAATGAGGCCACCGCTTCATTTATCAACATGTTGCTAATCCTATACGACTATGTAGTGGTTGGGGGCTATATGATTTTCGTTGTTACACTGGTATTCCCCGACAGGTTCAGCGCATTGCAGCTTTCTCTTTTCGAGATACCGTACCTGCTTGCAATAATCATGTATGCCATAACCAGAAGTCCGATTGTCTATCCTACCGTACAGATATACACCTTTGTAGCCTCAACGGTATTACTGATATGGGGGGAATACTCCATAAAGAAGTACAACAGGATGCTGCTCGACAATGTCGGCGACATAGAACATCTGAATCTTAAATGGGCAGGCATACTGTTGGTTCTGATGTATGTTGTTCAATTGTTTTGGGCAGCGGAAAGTCTGTCGAACCAAAGTTGGTTCACTGTTCCGACCGCCGACAGCAATCTGCTTTTCGACACTCTGTGGTGCTTCATTACCATTGTATATGTGCTGTTTATACTGCGGAAAATCGTACAGCAGCAGGTGCTGGTTGATGAACCTTCACCAAGCCAGACTAACTCTGAAAAAGACAGTCTATTACCGGACGAGACTACGGAAGGATATTATAAGGTATTGAATACCATTGATATAGATAATCTTATTAGGGAAAAGCAATATTATCTGGATACCGCCTTGACTTTACAGAAGTTGGCAACACACCTAGGGACAAACCGTCAGTACCTGAGCAATTTCATCAACCGCGAGAAGCAGAAGACTTTTTATGAGTATATAAACGATTTTCGCGTAGAGGCAGCCAAGCATTTGCTTGACGGCTGGAGCAGCGGGAACGAGCATTCGATGGAAGACCTTGCGGCAATGTCGGGCTTCAATTCCTATTCCACATTCTTGCGTCAGTTTGTCAAAAAGTACGGGGTATCGCCATCACAATACCTGAAAGACAGCAAGAAGTAAAAATCATCTGTCTTTTTGAAAGACAACAAAGGACAACAAAGACAACATTTTTTTGTTTGTAGAGATGTTGCGCGCAACATCTCTACGGTTTTCCCAAAGTTGTCCAAAGTTGTCAAGGTTGTCTTCTTTTGAAAATTGATTTGTGTGGCTAAGGATTAATTTGATGAGACGCAAGATTTTGCGTCTGTACAATCATCTTTTTTTTTGAAAGACAACATGGACAACAAAGACAACATTTTTTTGTTTG
>JAGCNN010000183.1 GCA_017645925.1 Bacteroidales bacterium | reverse complement strand
CGGATGGTCTGACCTTGGAACGTGGAATTCGCTCTATACCATTGCCGACCGCGACGAAAACGGCAATTCGGACCTTTACAAGAACACCTTGTTCGCCAACTCGAACGGCAACTATGTGAACGTACAGGGCGACAAGAAAGTTGCCATTATCCGCGACCTCAACGACTTCATCGTCGTTGATACCGATAGTGCTTTGCTGATTTGCAAGCGCGAAAACGAGCAGACGCTTACCGAAATGCTCAACGATGCCAAGGTAAAGTTCGGAGATGGCATAAAATAGACTTGCTAGCGCTATGAAAATCATAATTGTAGGTAGCGCACACCCTTACCGTGGAGGACTGGCAAGTTTCAACGAACGTCTGGCATCGGAATTTGTTGCCGAAGGGCACGATGTCGAAATTGTAACTTTCACGCTGCAATATCCGTCGTTTCTTTTCCCTGGCAAAACGCAGTTTACCGATTCGCCAAAACCAACGCAACTCGACATTGTCCGCAGGATAAATTCCACAAATCCGTTCAACTGGATGAAAGTCGGACGTAAAATCCGCGACAAGAATGCAGACCTAGTGATTTTCTGCTACTGGATGTCGTTTATGGCACCAAGTTTCGGAAAGATTGCACGCATTGTCCGTCGCAACGGCAAGACAAAATGCATTGCATTGGTCCATAATATGATACCTCACGAGCAGAACATCTTGGACAAGATTCTGCCTCCATATTTTGTAAAGTCGATGGACGGTTTTATAGCCTTGTCGAAGTCGGTAGCCGACGACATCGGTAAATTTGACAAGCATGGCAAACCGAGGACATTCTCGCCACACCCCATCTACGACCACTACGGCGTCCTGCTTGAACGCACAAATGCACTGCAACAACTTGGACTTGACCAAAATTGCAAGTATGTTCTGTTTTTCGGACTTGTCCGCGCCTACAAAGGACTTGATTTGCTATTGCAAGCATTTGCCGACAGTCGCATAAAGAAATCAAACATTAAACTGATTGTCGCAGGCGAATTCTACCAAGACGAAAACATCTACCGCAAGCAGATTTCCGACTTAGGAATTGAAGATAAAATCATTATACACAACGAGTTTATTCCAGATGACAAGGTAAACCTATATTTCTCCGCCGCCGACATAATTGCACAGACCTACAAGTCGGCAACGCAAAGCGGAGTAACGCAGGTCGCTTTTCATTTCGAGAAACCTATGCTGGTAACGAATGTTGGCGGACTTGGCGAAATCGTCATCAACGGCAAAAGCGGTTATGTTGTTGAACCAAAAGCAGAAGAGATTGCAAATGCACTATCAGACTTCTTTGAGAATGACCGCAGTACAGAATTCACTCAGGCCGTCCGCACCGAAAAAAGCAAGTACGCGTGGAACATTATGACTGGGAAAATTCTGGAATTGTACAAATGCTCAAAATAGCATCATCATAGATGTAAAAGCTTATTTATCAAGACATTCTCATTACCACAAACATGCAACTATACGAAAAATTATTCCAAAACACCTATATTATATTATTAGTGTCCGCTAAACCCTCTCAAGTCATTCCGAAAAGTAGAACGAACAGCATAAGGAACGTTGCTTGTGAGTTCACTTGTCCGGAACTCTCTCACGAAACGAAGTGAGTAATCTGCTATCTAATAATCCGTTAACAGATTACGGACAGCAGTCTTCACAACGCTCCCCGTTCCGTATCGCGTGTTACGACTAGCTTCCGTACCTTTAGCTCACGCAGCGAAGCAAGTAAATGACAAGCCCTTTATTTATATTGTCAGATAAATACCTGATAACATTACAATTATGCGTTTCATCCTATTTTTACCGGACAACAATAATAATATATTAATGTTTTGTTAATCGGAATCGCCCAACAAAAAAATAACCTACCTTTGCCACGATGAAACTGACAAGCGCAATATTGGCTACAATCACGGCATTGATGGTATTTCTTACCTCAAACGGCATTGTGTATGAACACTATTTCTGCAAATGCTGCAACGAGGAACATCAGGAAATCAGTCTTTTCGAGTTTGGCGAAGTTTCGCACAACCACGAATGCCATTCGCATCACGAATGCCACAGCCACCATTGCGACGGACACCACTGCCACTGCCAAGACAAGTCGGAACACCAGAAGCATACGCATGTAGAATTCATGTCGCTCAAGGACTTGTTCCAACAGGATGCACATTCGGCATTACCCGAAATTCCATCAATAAAAACTTTCATCAGCAACAATTTCGCACCTTGCTCAAATATCATTTGCACGATAAACGAAATTGAACCTAAACTATTGGCATCCAACGCCGAACATTTGTACGACAAGGGCAAAGTGTATTCTCTCCTCTCCTGCTTCAGATTATGAATTGCTTCTCAAAACCAACGAGATAGCAACGGACAATAGTCCAATTTCATAATTTAAAGAAGTAAAACGATGAAAAACAAAATATTGGCATTAATTGCTTTCGTAGCAATAGCCACAATAAGCAAAGCCCAGATTAGCGGCACCGTCTTCGAAATTGTCGATGGCAGCAAGCAGACGCTTTTCGGTGCAAATGTCTATTGGGAAAACAGCACTGTCGGAACAATCTCCGACATGAACGGCAATTTCAAGATAAACAAGGTAAACACAACCAACAAACTGATTGTCAGTTTCATCGGTTACAATAGCGACACTCTTGAAATTCCAGAGAAAAAGAAAAACATAGAAGTCGTGCTTACCGCCGGCGAAATGCTTTCAGAAGTTACCATAAACGAACGGCAGGCAGGAACACGCTACTCACGAATGGAAATCGGCAATGTGCAGGATGTTTCGGGACAGGAACTCTGCAAGGCCGCCTGCTGCAACCTTTCGGAAAGTTTTGAAACAAATGCTTCTGTTGATGCAGGAAACACCGATGCTGCCACTGGCGCAAAGCAAATCAAGCTGCTCGGTCTTGCCGGAAAATATGTGCAGTTCCTTACCGAAAACATTCCAAACCTCTACGGACTTTCGCAGCCGTACGCACTTGGCTACATTCCCGGTCCATGGATGACATCAATGCAGATTTCAAAGGGAACTTCCACTGTAATAAACGGTTACGATGCCGTGACTGGGCAAATCAATGTTGAATACAAGAAACCTAAGTTTTCCGACAAGTTCTCGCTCAACCTTATGGGAAGTTCGCACGGCAATGTCGAAGGCAACATCGACGTACCTATAAAGGTCAGCGAAAAGGTTAGCACACAGATATTTGCACATGCGCAGAACCGCTTCATCAAGATGGACCACAACCACGACAATTTCTACGATTCGCCCAATGTCACACAATATAACTTTTTCAACCGCTGGGACTATTTTGGCAAGCATCTTACTATGCGGTTCGGAATAAAGTACATTGACGAAACTCGCCGCAATGGTCAGATTAAGGAAGATTCCTTGCACAACGAGCTGTACAAAATCAAGATTCACTCGCAGCGTGGCGAAGCCTTCCTGAAGTGCGGATATGTGTTCCCAGAAAAGGACTACCAGAGCATTGCAGTGATTACCAACTTCATAACCCACCATCAGGATTCGTACTACGGACATAATAATTTCGATGCAAGCCAGAACAGCTTATACGGAAATGTCCTGTGGAAATCGGCGTTCGGCGGCAACGAAAAGCACTCCTACACCACTGGAATCAGCATGAAGTACGAAAACCTTCACCAGAACCTCAACGACAGCATAATGAACGACATAGAAGCCGTACCCGGAGTATTTTTCCAATACACGGGACATTTCGGCAACTTCAACATGATTGCTGGCGTCCGTGGCGACTACCACAACCAGTACGGCATCCTTTTCACCCCACGACTGAACCTCAAATACAGCATCAACGAATATCTAACATTGAGGGCATCGGCAGGAAGGTCGTTCCGTAAGGCTAATGTATTGAGCGAAAACTCGTTCCTGCTGGCATCATCGCGCCGAATGGTAATCTACGACAACCTTGACCTCGAAGAAGCATGGAACTACGGTGCTACCTTCTCGGCCAACATACCTATTAAAGATAGGCTACTGAACATTATGGCGGAATATTACCGCACCGACTTTGTAAAGCAGATTGTCGCCGATTTCGAGACACCGGGCGTTGTTGAGTTCTACAACCTGCAGGGCAAATCGTTCTCCAACACCTACCAGATTGAAGTGTCGTGCGAAGTGCTCAAGGGCTGGGACATCACAGGCGCGTTCCGCTACAACGACGTAAGGCAGACCATAGACGGCAACCTCGTGGAATCGCCGCTGATGAGCCGTTTCAAAGGCTTGCTAACCACCTCGTACCGCACGAAGCTTGAAAAATGGCAGTTCGACTTCACAGCGCAGTTCAACGGACCGGGCAGAATACCGTCAACCGCCAGCAATCCCGAAGAGTACCGCCGCGATGAGAAATTCAAAGCTTACAACATCTTCAACGCACAGATTACCAAGTTCTTCAAGAAATGGAGCATTTATGTCGGCGTTGAGAACATCTTCAACTTCACGCAGAAAGACCCGATTATTGCAGTTACCGACCCGTTTGGCGACTACTTCGACTCTTCGCTGGTGTGGGGACCAATTGATGGACGTAAGTTTTATTTAGGAATAAGATTTGCAATTGACAGGGATTAGAAACATTTATGTTGGAATTTTTTGCTTATATTTGCATGTTTTAACTCAGAACGATTAATGTTATGAATACTTACAGCAAAAGACAAAACATCATTGACTACACACTTATGGGACTTCTTTGCGCAAGTTCAATTTTGGCAGCAGCCGGTATTCCATACGCACTGACATGTTTCACAATCCTTTTGGCAGTTTCTTCTGTTATATTTATCATTACCAGCATTATGAGCAAGATTTACAAAACCAGCATACTTGCATTCATAATAGACTTGCTCTGCAAACTGAACCTATTCGGTGGAATGTTATTCTTCAGCAAAAGCTATCCGGGCAAGGAAATAATAGGAAGATATTTATCAATAAT
Source organism: Bacteroidales bacterium (assembly GCA_017645925.1). Classification (GTDB taxonomy): domain Bacteria; phylum Bacteroidota; class Bacteroidia; order Bacteroidales; family ML635J-15; genus Bact-19. The sequence goes on along the minus strand of JAGCNN010000183.1, from coordinate 5,638 downwards.
ACTTATCGGTTACCTTATTTACGACTTAATTGCAAAGAAAATCCCTATACATCGACCAATTTCATACTTATTGATATACGCCATAACAACTGGCGCTTGCGCCGCGATAACAATGTAGGATTTTATGTGTATTTACAAATTATAAATATTGTTGAACAATTGAATTTTTAAACTTTCATAAAAACTAAAGACGATGAAAAAGAACATTTTAATTTTAGTATTGGCATTGTTGCTTGGAATAGGCAACGCATTTGCACAGGAACAAAAAGCTGCTAAGCAGAACGAAAAGATTTCGGAAGTAATTTTGTCAACCGAAATGCACTGCCAGAATTGCGCCGACAAGGTTTCGAAGCAGTTGGCATACACAAAGGGCGTCATTGACGTTCAGGCAAACCACGAGAAGAACGCCGTGTATATCAAGTACCGCAACGACCGCACCGACACCGAAAAGCTGATTGCATCGCTCAAAGAAATCGGCTACACAGCAACAGTTTTCAACGCTGGTCACAACTGCTCGCAGTGCCCTCACGCAAAGGCAGCTGCTTGCAACGGAAACCATGCTGGATGCAACCACGCACAGCAGGAACAGCAGAAGAGTGCAGGTTGCAGTGGAAATCACGCAGGTTGCAGCCATTCCCACGATGCACAGAAGACTTCGGGTTGCAGCGGAAACCACACCGAATGCCAGCACAAGCACGATGATGCTAAGAAATAACGAAATTTAAAAATGCGGGTGTACATCATCCGCATTTTTTTCAAATGAAAGCAACTTTCAAAATATTGTCGCTTTGCCTTACGCTTCTGATTCTTACCAGAAGTGCCTCGTTGTACGCATTCTGCACCGACGAAAACACATTCGTAAGCAAAAGCCAGAAGACTGAACTGCTTGCCGCCCAGAACGACAATTATACGCTCGTCATTACCGACAGAACCAAGGTAATAGACAACAGCCAGCCGCAGAAAAGCAGATATGGAAGTTCTTTGCTTGACTATCACAACATACTGATTGACAAGGCAAACACGGCAATACTTTTTTCACAATCGGTCACTTTCAAAGCCAAGACCGAAAACAAGGCGATTTTCAAAGAGCATTATTTGACATTTCCATTCCATAATTTTTACTGATTACACATAGAGCCGCTCCCTGAGCCTTGGTTGCTGAGCGTAGTCGAAGCATCGAAGGGGCGGCTAACAAGAATCAAAAAAAAACGATGCCAGATGCTCAAACAAGTTCAGCATGACAGCCCTCGTTTATTATTATAAATCATTATTAATCAGTAAAAAACAAGAAAAATGGACAGCAATATAATTTTAGCTATAGTAATCACGATAGCTGTGATTATACCAGTAGTAATACTTGCCACATCGGGCAAGAGAAAACAAAAGAGAAGCATCGATAAATTCAGAAAGTTTGCCACAAGCAACGGTCTTGACCTCAGCGAGTTCGACTGCTGCGACCTCGGCTTAATCGGCATTGACAGCAAAGCGAAGAAACTTGCCTACCAGCCCAAAGGCGGCGACGGCATAATCGTCGACCTGCACGATGCAAAGAGCTGCAACAGCCGTACCTCTTCCGAAAACACACATGGCGAGATTATCGACAAGCTCGTGATTGACATTGAGTTCAAGGATGGCAACGGCACGAAGATTCTGCCATTGTTCTCGTCGGAGAACAAACTTGCCCTCGATGCCGAAAAGGTTATCACCGAAAAGTGGAACAGGACGATTGCGGCAAACTTAGCGTAAATTTATCAGAAGAGATATATCACATTTTGGAGCGGATGCGAAAGTGTCCGCTTTTTGCATCATTTCATTGCGCCAACAGCCGCATCATAGTCGGCACGCCTAATCAGATTGCACAATGGTATATTTTGCGTTGATTCAAGGATTTCGGGATGGTCGAAAGGCTTCTCGTACTTGCCCATGTGCCACCAAATTGCCAATTCCTCATCGCTTGACAATGGCATACCACACGACTTCAAAATACAAACGGAACGAATACCATGCCCCTCTCTAAATTTCTTATTATCACTGCATGGATTACCATGATTGTCAACATAATACACATCAGACTTGCAGACATCGTGAAGCAAAGCACATAGCGTTACCGAATCATCGGGAAGCGGATTTTCGCTCTCTGCATTATATTTTATAGCCAAACGATACACATCAAGGGAATGGCGGGCAAGTCCACCACGAAAGTTATTATGGTAGTTTACAGACGCCGGAGCCGTGAAAAAATTGCTCCTATCCAACCATTCAACTACATTTTCAATGTTCTCCCTGCCTGTTTTTCGCAACAAGGCAATAATTTCATCACGACGATTATCAATTTCAAGCATAGCCCGATAATTTCATTTGCGGCAAAAGTAAGCCTTTTTTATCATCCAGCGAACAATCCTAAGCTTTTATTGACAAAATTCACAAAACCATTTTTTCAAAAAAAATTATTACCTTTGACTGCTTAATTATAACATTCACTATGAAACAACTTTTTGCAACATTAATAATCACAGCCATAGCTTTGGCCTCGTTCGCACAGGTGAACTACAAGACAATAAAGACACATACAGAAGCAGGCAGCACCTTGACAAGAATCTGCATAGACGAACCATTGATTCCAAATTCAGACGGTGCATACGGCTTCCGCATGAAAGCTCCGATTCCGTTCACTTCGTTTGCAATAGGCTTCGATGCCACCGACCGCAATGCCCCCGAAGGTCATTTTATCGTTTATTACCGCACATCGCAAGGTGAAAAATGGACAAACTGGAAGGACGACCACGGGTATTTCCGTCCAGAATACATTGAACCGAACATTTTCTACACCGACTTGCTTTTCGGCTTCAACCTGAACATGCACGATTCAATTGAATATCTAATATTTCCGCCTGTAAATGTACAACTTACAAAGATAGAACTTGTATTTCAGGACATAACTTCCGAAAACGAAAAAGCAGCAAACCAGACCACGCATATCAACGCTACACGAGACGGCAACTGCCTTGAATTTCCAGAATACGTTCCTCGTTCATCGTGGTGCGGAAACTACGATGAATGCCTTAACCCGACATACTCACCTGCCTACATAACATGCACCCACACGATAATACATCACGGGGCTAGTCCCGATGAATACACCGACGGTGCTGCCGTTGTACGCTCGTACTGGAACTATCATGTAAACACACAAGGATGGAGCGACATTGGCTACAACTACCTTTTCGATAAAAACGGAAACATGTATCAAGGTCGTTACAACCCAAATTTGCCAACTTCTGATGTGAAAGGCGCGCACGCAGGAAACTGCAACAACAAATCCATAGGCCTTAACTTTATCGGCAATTCCGATTCCCCTGCAACAGCACCGACCAACACCCAACTCGAAAAGTGCTGGGACATGCTTGCATGGTGGTACGACAACAAGCAACTCGACCCGACATCGTCAGCCGACATCACAAATCAGGCAGGACAATTCACTTTCAGTCGCTACCGAATTTCGGGACACCGCGACGTAAACCAGACCGCATCCGGTCAATTAGGCACAACCTGCCCTGGCGAAACATTATATGCAATGCTTCCGAATTTCAGAGTTCAAGTTGCCCGCAAAATGAACGACTGTGGATGGAACATTGTTCTGCCAGAAGAAGATACAGTTCCCCCGACAACCGAAATCACAGCCGATGAATGGAACAACGGCGACTTCAAGGTTTCGTTCAACGACAGAACCAACACCAGCAAGGCTTTCTACCAGATTCTTGACAAGGAAGACGGCAAATGGACAACAAACGCTTCACGCGGAACCCTCTACGAAAAATTTGATGAACAGGCAATCCCTGACGGTTGGACAGCCGCCAATGGCACTTGGGAAATGAATTCCGGCTCAATAATGCAAACCGATGAAGAACTCACCAGCACAAACTTGCACTACGCATTGCATCAGGAAAGAGGCTACACATATCTGTACCACGCCAAGATGAAAATCACAGGCGAAGGCTCGAATCGCCGCGCGGGATTCTATTTTTTCACCGACAATGCTGAACGGCAAAACGGATACATGATGTTCATTCGCCCCGACCATAATACGGCTCAACTTTACAAATATGTAGATGGCTCGTTCTCCGACAACGGCGGTACATACACATCGCTTTCTTACACCATAAATGCAGACCAATGGTACGACATAAAAATCATATTCGACACAAACACAGGAAAAATCACCTGCTATGTGGACGACATTATCGCTGTAACGCTTAACGACTCCAACCCGTTCACATCTGGCGAATGTTTCTCGCTTCGCACTGCGGGATGCAACACCGAATACAAGGACATTTATGTTACTCGCTCGCGTAATGTAAGTTCAGAAATAACCGCAACAACAGGCGAAGACGGCGACATTCGCACCGAAAGCACAGAAGGAAGCATGGCAGGTAAAATAAGAACAATACTTTTAGGCAACAACGGAATGTGGTCGGACTACTTTGAGCAAGATGTAAAAGTTGACTGGACTGCCCCCGAAACCGAAATAAGCACCGACAGCGAATGGAACGGCAACGACTTTACTGCAACCTTCGACGACACCGACAACAACTTTGTTTCGGAACGATTCTACAATGTAATCTCGTTTAACGGAGAAGAATGGGTTGCCACAAACGCAAACGGCTTCGCATACAACGACTTCGACAGGGTAATCGGAAATGAATGGACGAGCGTAGCCGGTTCGTGGAGCATAGTAAACGGGCATTTGACACAAACCGAAACTGGAACATCAAACCTTTATGCAACTGTTAACCAGACCTTAGCCGACAAATATTTGTACGAATTCAATTTTAGGATGTCGGATGGCTCCAACAACCAGCGCATAGGTCTGCACTACATGAGCACAGACAGACAGACAGAAAACCACGGCAACGGATATTTCATCTATTTCCGACTTTCAACAAGCTCGTCAAGGGTTGAGTTCTACAGAGTTGAAAACGACACCTATTCGCAAGACAAGTGCATAGACCTGCCATTGAACACCAACTGCTGGCACAACGTAAAGCTGATTTACGACCGCACCAACGGAAAAAGTTCAATATATTACGATGACAAGTATTATGGCTCTTACACCGCAGCAAACTTCTTCACCGAAGGCAATATCGTAGCTCTGCGAAACGGAGGGGCAACAGCCGACTTCGACGATTTCAGGATTTACCGTTCACGCGGGACCTCAGCTACAATAACAGTTGGCGAAAACGGCGACATTGCCTACACAACTCCCGACGAAAACAATGAATTTGCAACAATATCTTCTGTTACAATTGATTCAGCACAAAACATCGCAACATATCACTATTCCGTTGCAAACGATTCAACTACAGTAAGCATCGACATAGAAAACGCCAGCACAATCGCCATATACCCAACTCCAAACAATGGAAATTTCAGCTTGCGCATTGATTCCAACCACATAGGACAGCAACTGACAATTACCGACATTAGCGGAAAAATCGTATATGCACGAAAAATAGAAGACGAAAATTCGGAGATTAGGCTTGGCAAAATTTCGGCAGGAATCTACATTGCACAAATAGGCGAAAACAAACTTAAATTCATTGTCGAGTAAATATGTCGCCCTTTCTGAAATACATATCCG
>JAGCNN010000182.1 GCA_017645925.1 Bacteroidales bacterium | reverse complement strand
TTATGCTCCTTAATTAGATAAATATGATTTTTATGAAATAGTAAAATGCTAAATATCACCAGAAAAGCGGCGCCTAAGATCTAATGATTTTGGGAAGGGGAAGGTATGGATTTTATTGGACGGTCAAATGAAAGAGCCGTGCAGGGCAAACGCATCAAAATTTTAACAGCGAGAACATATAGTCCATACTCCAACCTGCTTTAAGTCTTTTAGTTACAAGGCTGCCCTTGCCTTTGTCATGCTTTAGGATGTTTAATGCGAACTTTCTAACCAAAGCAAAGTTCTCCGCAGCCATTCCCTCCCTCTTGCGCTGCATGTCTTCGCGGAAAGTCATGTCAAGAACCCAGTGCAACGAGTTCTCCACCGCCCAGTGGCTGCGTATGAACTGGACGAAAGGCTGCCCGGCATCGAGACTGCTTATGTACAGCCTTGTTTCAACGGTTTCCTCGCCAGTGCTTGCAATCCAGCGCGTCGAGGTTATTCTCACGATTGACCTGATGCCCTTCCACGGATGGTTTTCCATTATCCAGCTGCTGGGTTCGTACACCTCGCACTTCCTTGTTTCCACACGCCCGTGCCCCTTGTCGACATCCTCGTATTCCGCTACGGGGTTCCGCTCCCCGACCATAAGCTCAACGTCCTGCTGCAACGTGCCCTGATTGCCCTTGAGCGCAAGTATATAGTCGGCGCCGCCATCCACGATCTTTTCCGCGATGTCCTTCTGCGTCCCCATGGCGTCGATGGTTATGACCGACCCCTTGATGCAAAGCATGTCGAGCAGCTGCGGTATCGCCGTTATCTCGTTGCTTTTGTCCTTCGTCCTGAACTGCCCAAGGCACAGCCCGTTGCTAACGCTCCACGCATGCACCAGATGTATCGCCGGGTTGTCGTGGAACACGTCCTTGCTTCCGCGCACCGTCTTGCCGTCGATGGCTATTACATTGACCGCGCCGCACTCCGCCGCCATGCCTTTCGCCCATTCGACGAACAGCCTCTCGAACTGGCGGAAGTTTATCATCTGGAAGACCCTGTTTATCGTGTCGTGCGAAGGTACGCCGTTGGGCAGGTGCAGCCTCTTGCGAAGCTCCTCGTAGTGCAGGGTTCCGAACAGGGCGATGGCTTCATAGCCCTCAGCCCCGCAGATAACAGCCAGTATCGACAAAATAATGATGCTTGGGAGCGGATGCTTGCTCCTGTTCCTTACTCTCGGGTCGTGCAGCCGACTCATTGTTTCGTGCAAACTTGTCATATTCCTATTGCGTTTTGTTTGTACAAATATATGAAAATATAATTATACTAAAAGATATTATAAGAACAATTTATTAACATGTAGTATTTATTATTGTTAAAATATAAATATTAGATAGAGAAGATTAAGCGGTCTTCTGTTGATAACTATGCCAAAATTGTTCATTTCGGCTGGTTTTTCATTTTTTTCATGCGTTTGCCCTGAATATTCTTGTCCATTTTTGCAGTATAGTGGAGAACCTTTTTAGGAATCCCTAGGAAATCCTAGGTAATCCTAAGAAATGTTTATGATTGCATAGTTTTTAAAGTTTCCACCATTGTCTCAAGTTCTTTTATTCTTTCTTTTAGTTGCATATTTTCAACTTCCAATGCTTTAATATGGGCATCCTGCGCTTGTCTATAATCATTACGGGCGACATACATGCGTTCCTTTATTCCTCCTTCGGTAACAAACTCCCGTTCTAGTTTCTCTATATAAGCACACATCATCTTATCTGTCTGGTGACATAAGGTAAGTGCAAGATTGGCAATCTCCTCATCATTCATCCTGAAAAGTAGTGGCTCGTAATCACTAAAGTCGTTGTGGGAATGGCAAAAATTACGCATCCGTTGCATACGCTCGTTATCTGCTGACCATACCGATAGATGATGCGTATTCAAATAATCAATGTAGTCGGCACGAAGTTCTTGTAAACTACCACGAGCCACATTCAGCAACTTTATCTCCATCTCAGAACTTGTTTGTCCATCTTCACTGCCCTCCACAATGTTCTGTTTGCCTGAACGTGCCGCTTGTACCATCTGATCTACTGTTCGGTCACCATAAGCAGGCATAAAACGACGACAAAATTCTACAGTAAGCAGATAAAGCGTATCGCTCTTACGATAGAAATACAAATTCTTCCACACCACTGCTTTCTTTAGCACTTTTCCTTTTGTATTATAATCCATTTACTTTTTGTCTTTGTTTCTCGTTTTATCCTTTATTGCTCATCATATTTAATTGAAAACGAAGAACTATAACATCTTCAATCCCTTCCTTTACTCCGTCAAGCATTGGTTCAAATCACTGCAAATCTTTTCCTTGTCCATGTGCTGACCGATGAATACAAGTTTCTGCATTCTGTCACCGTATGTGTCGTCCCAGTTGCGGAGTATGCTTGGGTTACGCAGTATGAAGTCTTCGAGCTCGTCTTCAGGCATCGTGGCATACCACTGTCCTGCGTTGCGAAGCGTTACTTGTTTTCCAGCCTGGTCGAATACGTAGCAGTTTTCGTCTTCATTCTTGAAATAGCAGATTCCCTTGCAACGTATAACATTTGAAGGCATCTTACGGGCTACAAACTCATCAAACCGTCCCAAGTTGAAAGGTCTGCGCGAGTTATAAACAAACGTACTGATGCCGTATTCTTCGGTTTCGCCGCCTTCATGGTGATGTTCGTGGTTGTGATGATGATGGTGGTCGTGGTCATGTTCATCGTGGTGGTGATGTTCATGCTCTTCTTCGTGGTCGTGGTCATCATCGTCATCGTCTTCATCATCGTGAATGTCTTCCACTTCGCGTACCCATGTGGCTGAAGTTATGGTTTTGTCAAAGTCAAACAAGCCAGTCTCAAGTATCTCGTCAAGATCTATTTTACCATAGTCGCATTCAATGATTTTTGCTTTTGGCTGCAAGGCACGGATTATTTCTTTCAGGCGGTTACGGTCGCTTTCTGTAACTTCAGACGATTTGTTGAGAAGGATTATGTTGCAGAATTCAATTTGTTGGATTACAAGGTTTTCCAAGTCATCTTCGGCAATGTATTTCTTTGTCAGGCTTTCGCCGCAACCAAATTCATCTTTCATGCGCAATGCATCAACAACTGTAACAATGCAGTCGAGATAGGGGAGTCCGTGCTGTACGTATTTTTCTCCGAGAGACGGAATAGAGCAGATTGTCTGTGCTATTGGCTCCGGCTCGCATATTCCACTGGCTTCGATGACTATGTAGTCAAACTTCTGCTGCTGTGCAATTTCGTCAAGCTGTTCAACCAAGTCCATCTTCAAGGTGCAGCAGATACAGCCGTTTTGCAATGCTACAAGGCTGTCGTCTTTTTTGCCTACAACGCCGCCTTGTTCTATAAGGTCGGCATCAATGTTTACTTCACCTATGTCGTTGACTATTACTGCAAACTTTATCCCTTTCTGGTTTGTAAGTATATTGTTGAGCAATGTTGTTTTTCCGCTGCCAAGGTAACCGGTCAGCAAAAGTACTGGTATGTTATTGTTTCTCATCGTTGATATTTTTTTGCAAAATTAAGAAATGTCCGCGAGATTGGCAGATGTTTTTTTGCTAATAAAAAAAGGCGCATTGAGCGCCCTTGTTTGTGTATCCAATTCCGTATTAATTTAAGTATTGGTCAAGTTCGAGTAGCAACTGTGCTTTTTCGTGGTAGCCAATGATGCGTTTTACTTCCTTCCCGTCCTTGAAAAGTATCATGCATGGAATCGACCTGATGTTGTACTTGTTGGAAAGGTTCGGGCATTTGTCAGTGTCGAGTGTGCCGATTACCAGTTTGCCAGCCTTTTCCTTTGCAACTTCTGCCAAAACGGGTTTCTGCATCTTGCAGGGGCCGCACCATGTAGCAAAGAAGTCAACAAGCACAAGTCCTTTCGAGGTAACCTTATCAAAATTGTTTTCGGTTATTATAACTACTTCACCATCTTTTTCTCCTTCAACTTCTGCTTCAGCTACAGCTTCGGTTTCGGTTTCTGCTTCAACTTGTGCTGGAACTTCTTCATTTACGATGTTTTCTTCTGCCATTTCATTTGAAATGTTTTGCAATGATGATTTTGCATTCGACTGCTGGCACGATGTTGTCATTGTAAGACCTAGTGTAATTGCTGCAATTACTAATACTAAAAAAATATTCCTTTTCATTTTAAATGTGATTTTGGTTGTTAATTATGCGTTTCTTTTAATTTAGTTTTTCGGAAATCATTGATATTATTGAAGCTTCATCGGGCGCACATTCATAATATTCCTTGTCGCGATGAAACCATGTTATCTGTCGTCTGGCATAGCGTCTCGAATTTCGCTTTATGAGTTCCACAGCTTCGTCAAGATTTGTCTTGCCATCAAAATAGTCAAACAGTTCGGTGTATCCGATTGTATGTAATGCTGTATAGTTTCGGTATTCCATGAGTTTGCGGGCTTCGTCAACAAGACCACGTTCAAGCATAATGTCAACTCTGCGGTTTATCCTGTCGTACAACTTGCTACGGTCAATGTTTATCAAGAACTTAATTGTGTTGAAGTCGCGTTTTGCCTTGGTATTTGTCCTGAATTCTGAAAACGGTTTGCCAGTCTGCCTTGTCATTTCTATTCCACGCATTATACGTTGTGGATTTTTCAGGTCAACCTGCGAATAATAAACAGGATCAATGCGCTGAAGTTCAAAGCGTAATGCTTCGATACCTTTTTCATTGTATAGGTTTATGACGTCCTGCCTAATTTCGGGGTCGGGGTCGGGCATAAGGTCGATGCCATTGCAAACAGCATCAATGTAAAGTCCAGAACCTCCGCACATTATGGCAATGTCGCTTGCCTTGAAATAGGAGTTGAGGAAATTGGTAGCATCGCTTTCGTACTGCCAGATGCTATAGCGTTCGGTTACAGAAACATTGTCGATGAAATGATGCTTCACTTCCTTCATTTGTTCGGCTGTTGGTTTGGCAACGCCAATTCCCAGTTCGCGGTAGAATTGCCGTGAGTCACACGAAAGAATTTCCGCACCGAAATGCTTGGCAATGCCGATGCTAAGGTCGGTTTTTCCGACACCAGTAGGACCTGATAATATAATAAGGTATTTTGCCAAGCTCAAAAATGTTTAGTAATCGTATCCGTCGTCGTAGCCTCCGCCAAATTCATCGTAGCCGTCCTCGAACTCATTGTCGTAGTATGGATTTTCAACGTCTTCCTCAAGTTCATCAAAATCTTCAAGTGCACTCTGTTCGTCGAATTCTTCCTCAATGTCGTCAATAGTAATCTGCTGCGGAGGGATGCCTTCTGCAAACGTACATTTCGGAAATTTTGTCTTTTCGTCCTTCTTGGTGTAGTTGCGGATGTCTATTATTTCAACATAAAAGTAATTTTCCGACAGAAGGTCGTAAACATACTGATATTTCATTCCCTTTTCGGGCTTTGTATAGTTCAGCGGAGTATCTTCCATCAGCAGGCAGTCTGACTGTGTCTTTTCATCGATGCGTTCAAGCAGGATTGTTTTTTCGGGTTCATCGCTTGGTTCCCAGTTCTCATCGGCAATGTAGAACATGGTTATAAGCGAAGGGTCGTACTTGCAGTTCTTCTGAATCGCTACGTGCAAATCCTTGAAAGTTGAGTCGTCCTTGAGTTCAATTTCCCTGACGAAATCCTTGTCGTCTGATATCCTGTATTTTAGTATTTTTTGCATAATTTGGTAATGAATTTAATCGTGTCAATATTGTCTGCAAAGTTATAAATATTCGGCATTTGTGTTTCTCCAAAAGCAATGTTTTTTTCATAAATGTTTTTCTTGCCAACAATGCACTGTATATTTTCGGCTTGCTGTTCAATTTCGGCAATGGCATTTCCAATATTGTCGTAGTATTCGAAATGCAGGACACCGATAGGGGAGCTAAGGTCCTTTTTTTCGGTCAGCAGAAGGTTGCCGAAGTTTACATGCTCAATCTTGTTCATGCCCATAACGGCATACTGGTAGCTGTAGTTGTTGTTGTATTTGTTGTGATTTATTATGTCGGCATACTTCTGAAATGCTGTGCCCATTTTGTTGAAATCGTATCCGCGTGGAACGTAAATCTTTGATACACTGCGACACCCAAGTCCAAAGTACATGAAAACATCGTCGGCAAGTCGGCTTAATTCTTCATCGGTTTCGTCGCCTGTAATTATGGCTACCGAATTGCGGTTGTGTCGCAAAATTTTGTCGTACTTGCCGAAATAGTACTCAAAATAGCGGTTTGTATTGTTGCTGCCGGTAGCTATTACAGCATCGAAATCTGCAAGCCTTTCTTCGGTGTGTTCAATACGGCCAGTCAATTCTGTGGATTTTGCTGTAATTCTGTCTATTGCCCATTTCATCAGCACATTGTCCTTACTCGAAAGTTTTGCCTTTATTTTTACGCCGCATAAAAAGGCGCAGGCAAAATCGTGAAATCCGACCATCGGAATGTTTCCAGCCATTACGATTGCAATGCAAAAGTCGGAGAGCTTGTCGCTGATAGGGTAGGAGGCGCAGAATTTTTCCAAGTTTTCGCGTCTGAGTTCGGTTTGCCAGTTATTCAGGCAGAATCTTACATTTTCTTCGGTAAACCACGGATTGTAGGCTTTTATTTTTTCAAATCCGGGAAAATCATCAATGACTTTTCCTGAGCAAATGTCCTCCAAGTCTTTGCCAAACGAAGCCAGTATGTCTATTCTATCCTTAATATTCATTGTTATTTTGTCTATTTGTTAGCCAGTTAGTTGCCTTTGTCAAAGTTTGCTTCCAATAATCTGCGCTATTTCTTCAAGGAATTTCTTGTCTGTTTCGTCAAATGTATTCAGTTTTTCGCTGTCTATGTCAAGAACTGCCTTCACTTCGTCATGCTTGAAAATTGGTACAACAATTTCGCTTCGTGACAGGCTGCTACAGGCAATGTGTCCTGGAAATTTTTCCACATCGCCCACAATTATAGTTTGTTCTTCTTTCCAAGCTGTTCCGCAAACGCCACGTCCAAAAGGTATTCGGGTGCAAGCCAGCGGTCCTTGGAATGGTCCAAGAACAAGTTCTTCTTCTTCAACGCGGTAAAATCCAGTCCACCAAAATCTAAATGTTTCGTGAACTATTGCTGCAACATTTGCCATCACGGCAATGCTGTCGCTTTCAGCATCAGACAGGGCTTTTGCTTGTGCTACAAGGTTTTGGTATTTTTCCTCCTTTGACATTTGGGCTTATAATTTTATTATGTATGGTTCGGGGAAATGCATTCCAGCCAAAGGCTTATGCGTTGTTCTTGCAATTTCAAGCATTGCCGTTCTTGTTTGTTCTGCTTGTTCCGGCTCAAAATCGTATTTTGCAGAAAATTCTGGATGTTCCACCTGCAGTGCAACGGCATGAAGAAGGTCGCCGACAACAATGGCATCGCCTATGTCGTACAATGTATGCCCCGGAGTATGCCCTGGTGCGGCTATTGTTACGATGCCATCAACAATAGTGTCGCCTGCATGAAAAATTTCGTATCTGTCCTTATATGCATCAAGCATTGTCATTACAGTTTCGTTCTGGTCTTTAAGCTGACCTGTTGTCCATGCTTCATATTCTTCCTCCGAGAAATGTAGTTTTGCCTTCGTGAAAGTAGCCGAACCGTCGCTTGCAATCAATCCGCCAATGTGGTCGGTGTGGAAATGTGTTATGCAAATGTCGGTTATCTGTTCCGGCTGTATTCCTAGAGAGTCGAGTTTCGCCAGTATTTGTCCGTTGCGTGATTCTCCAAGACCTGCATCAAAAAGGACTATGTTTTTTTCGCCTTTTAGCAGAAATGCATTTATTGAAGCCTCGGCAAAACCATCTGGCAGAATCTGAGCTAGCAGTTCATCATTTTGACCTTCAAATAGTTGTGCTGACATTTGTTGCTTGCAATCCTGCAATGCAACAAGCGTGTCCCATTTCTGTACCGTTGGTTCAGGATTCGGATTTTCAGTGTTTTCGATTGTGTTGTTTCCCGACGAACAGGCAGTTGCCATTGCTACAACTATACATGCAAATGCTAATGTCTTGATTATCTTTTTCATATATTATGCTTTAGAAACATTCTTTAAGTACGGCAAGGACATCTTCGCTATCCATTTTCTTGTATCCGCCGCCTTTTACTGTTGATTTTGCGATTAAAGGAAGCATTTCTTCTGTCGTGCCTACTTCGCGTAGTGTCTGCGGTATTCCTAGTTCGGCGATAAATGCTTCAAGACGGTTGATACCTTCGAGGGCAATCTGCTCGTCGCTCATTCCTGTTCCGTCAACCTTCCAGATGTTTTTTGCATAGCGCACAAACTTTGGCAAGCCATACCTATATATATAACGATAGTATGCAGGAGATACGATTGCTAGTCCAACTCCGTGAGGACAGTCGGTGTATGCGCCAATTTGATGTTCAATCATGTGAACTTCCCAGTCCTGAGTTTTCGACAGGGCGAGAATCTTATTCAAACCCATAGTTGCACACCACATGATGTTGCTTCGAGCCTCGTAGTCGTGCTGATTGACAAGTGCTTTGCGCGAAGCATTTATTAGAGAGAGCATTACGGCTTCAAGCAGGTAGTCGCTTGTGCAGTCGTCATCGCCAGAGAAATATTGTTCCATAAGATGTGAAAAGGTGTCGAATATTCCGCTTACCATCTGTATTTTTGGAACAGTGTATGTGAGTTCCGGATTGAGAATCGAGAATTTTGGGCAAAGTTCGGGAAATGGGAATACGCGTCCGAGTTTCAACATCTTTTCCTCGTTTGTGATAACCGAACCAGTGTTCATTTCTGAAGCTGTTCCTGCCATTGTAAGTACAGAAGCAACGGGAACAATCTTGTTTTCTATTGGACATTGTTCTTCCCAGTAGTGTTTCCAAGCATCGCCTTCGTAGTATGCTGCCGCTGCAATGCCTTTCGAGCAATCGACTACGCTTCCGCCGCCGACGGCCAGAATAAGGTCAATGTTGTTTTCCCGTACTAGTTTTGCACCTGCCATTACTTGCGAATAGCGTGGGTTGGAGTTTATCCCTGCAAGTTCTGTAACTTTCTTGCCACATTCGTTTAATATTCCCATTATCTTGTCGTACAGACCTGTGGCTTTGATTGAGTTTTTGCCGTAAACAAGCAATATGTTGCTGCCGAAATTTTTCAGTTCTTCAGAAAGATGTTCTAATGCTGTTTTTCCGAAATGTATTCTTGTCGGATTCTGATAAGTGAAATCGTAAATCATAATTTATTGATGTTAAAAATTCTGTTGCAAATATAATGAGTTGTTTTTGGGTTGGCAACTCTATTTTGCTGTCTTTTTTCTTGTTTTTATTCAAAAAAAAACCGCCCTGAGCAAGGACGGTTAGTGTATGAAAAAAAATTACATCTTCTTTCTACTTTTTGTCTTCAAGGTAATCAATAATCGACTTTAGGATGTACAAGCCATCGGTATTGCCAAGTTCCTTATCAACAGCCCTTTCGGGGTGAGGCATCATTCCAAATACATTTTTCCCTGCATTGCATACGCCCGCTATGTTCATCAGCGAACCATTGGGGCAGTCTGCTTCTGAGAGGTTGCCTTCCTTGTCGCAGTAGCGCCATATTATCTGTCCGTTCTGATGCAATTGTTTCAGCACATCTTCGGGAGCGTAGTAGCGACCTTCGCCATGTGCAATTGGAATATTCAGCGGTTTGTTCTTAGGAATCGACATTGTCATTGCCGTATCGTTGTTGTCGGCCTTGATGTACTGGTTTTTGCAGACAAATTTCTGGTTGGTGTTGTGAAGCAATGTTCCGGGCAGCAATCCCGATTCGCATAGGATTTGAAAACCATTGCAAACACCAAACACAAAACCACCCTTCAAAGCAAAATCCACAACCTTTTCCATTATAGGTGAAAACTTTGCAATAGCACCTGAACGCAGATAGTCGCCATACGAAAATCCACCAGGGATAGCTATAGCATCGCAGCCTTGCAGGTCGGTATCCTTATGCCATAGTTCAACAACTTTCTGCTTCAGGATGTCGCGCAAGGCATATACCATATCGTGGTCACAGTTGGAACCCGGAAATATTACTACACCAAATTTCATATTCTAAAAATTATTGATTTTCAACCATTTTGTAAGCTTCTTTCTTCTCGCGTACAATCTCTCTTTGCTTTTCAATGTCCTTGGTTACACTCGACAGACTGTTTTCGGTTTTAGTCTTGCTCTTAGTGTTCTTTTCTATAGTCTTGTTCGAAGATTCAATAGTCTTGTTGTATCCACCCAAAGACTTCTGGTATGATTCCAATTTCTTCTTTTCCTTATCTCTTGCCTTTGAAGCCTTTTCAATAACATCACCGCTGTTTTCAGGATTTATGCTTGCCGAATATTCCTTAATGAGCTGTTCTGATGCATCAATTTTGGAATTTGTGCTCTGGATATTATCGTTTGCTTCTTTTTTCTTCTGTTCTGCCTTGTCTAGGTTCTTCTGGTAGCCATCAATTGACTTCTGGTAACCAGCCGACTTCTTCTCGTATGATGCAAGTTTCTTTTCTTCCTTTTCAAGTTCCTTGCCGAGCTTGCTTAATATAGCATCGCGGTTCTTGGCTGTAAGGTCGTTTGCAAATACTTTCAGCATATTGGATGCTGTAGGATACATTGTCGGTGCCTGCGATGAAGTTATATAAATGTCGGAACCAATTGAAAATACAACTGCCAAGTCAACAATATCCGAACCTTTCGGCTGATTTACTGAAGCAAACAAATCGATTGCATTTTCGTTAATGGCCGGAATTATAACATTGTCAACTCTAATAATGTTTTTCTTTACCGTCATTGTTTCCGGATTGTAAGCCTTAATCATATTTGTAAATTCCTTTACAACCGACTTTGCATCTGAAAACATAACCTTGGTGGCCATTGCTGGATAACTTTTCTTGTCAAAAATTGCAGTCGTTTCTACCACATCAACTCTTTGAGCATAAATAACTGCTGATAATATCAATGCAGCAGCAAATACAAAAAACTTTCTCATTTTCTTAATAATTTATTAGCCTTAATTTTTAAAATATTTCGCAAAAATAGTATTTTTTTTTCTTCATTCAAATTCTTCCTCCAAAATTTAATTTCAACAATCTTTTATGGCATCTGACAATGTTTTACAACTGCATGTTAACAACATACTTAAACAATCTTGAAATGTGATTTTATTTTTTCGCATTTTTGCAAAAAATAATAAAAGATGAAAACTCCTCCATACTTGACAAAAGGCAGCAGGATTGCAATTGTAAGCCCTGCGGGATATATCAATCATGATTTTGTATTTTCGACAGAAACTTATTTGAAATCAATAGGATATGAGGTTGAAATTTTTCCACATTGTCTTGGTCGCTACAACCAGATGGCAAGCACCGACGAAGAACGCCTAGCAGATATGCAGGCTGCTCTTGATAATCCGAATATAAGTGCAATACTCTGTTCCAGAGGCGGATATGGCGTGAACCATATTGTTGACAAGATTGACTTGGCTAACTTTAAGAAACATCCCAAATGGATACTTGGGTTCAGCGACATAACAAACTTGCATATTCTTGCCAATAAGCATAAAATTAAAAGTTTGCATTGCCAGATGGCAAAAGCTATACACAACAATGCCGAATCAGATTGCATAAGCAATATTTTCAAGGTGTTGCAAGGTGAAAAAGTCGAATATAGTGCAGAACCAAGTCCACTCAACCGCAAAGGTATAGCTACTGGCGAAATAGTAGGAGGGAACTTGTCTATAATTTATAGTCTTCAGGGTACTGACTTCGCCATCGACTGCAAGGACAAGATTTTGTTTATTGAAGATTTGAACGAATACCTATATCATATAGACAGGATGATGGTTAACCTGAAAATGAGTGGCAAGCTTGCAGAACTTCGAGGTTTGGTTGTCGGTACATTCAGCGACATGCTGGATAATGCAAGTCCTTTTGGCAAGACTGCCTACGAAATAGTGAAGGCTTACACCGAGGAATATTCCTATCCTGTGGGATTCGGTTTCCCAATAGGGCACACCGACAACAACCAGCCTATAGTGGAGGGCGGCAAGTACAAACTTGAAATTACAGATGCAACTTGCTCGCTGAAAATGCTTTGAAAGCTGCTAGTGAAAAATTTTTGTTTATTTTTGCACTCAAAATATGCTTGATATGAAAATTAAGAACATTATCCCATTGATATGCTTGTCGCTTATATTGTTTTCCTCATGTCACAAGAAAAAATACGACTATGGTAGTTTTACAGATAGCCGCAATGGGAAAGAATACAAGACAGTTGATGTTGGTGGAAAAATATGGATGGCGGAAAATCTTAATTATGAAGGAGATATTGCATTG
>JAGCNN010000181.1 GCA_017645925.1 Bacteroidales bacterium | reverse complement strand
GCAGGCAAAGATGCTGAATGAAATGAAAGTCGGCTCTAAAAAATGATTAACTTTGCAAGGATTTATTGATAAAAAGATTTTATGGCAGTAGAGAAAAAGAACATATATGTTACACAGCCGACGCTAGCTCCGTTAGGAGAGGTTACTGAAATAATGCAGAGAATTTGGGATTCTGGAATAATGACTCACAATGGTCCATTGGTACAGCAGTTCGAGAAGGAAACCCGGGCATTTCTCGGGTGTTCAAATTTGGTTGCTTGTACTAATGGAACGATTGCCTTGCAGATGGCTATTCGTGCTTTGGAATTGAAGGGCGAGATAATTACAACTCCGTTTACCTTTATTGCAACAATCAGTTCCATAATGTGGGAGCATTGCACTCCTGTGTTCGTTGACATTGACCCCGAAACTTTGAACATTGACCCCGAAAAGATAGAGGAGAAGATAACCTGCCATACAGTTGCGATAATGCCTGTACATGTTTTTGGCAATGCCTGTGAGATTGATAGGATTGACGAGATTGCAAAGGCTTACAACTTAAAGGTCATATACGATGCTGCTCATGCCGTTGGTGTAAAATATAAGGGTAAATGCATATTCGATTATGGAGATGTTTCTGCAACGAGTTTCCACGCTACAAAGATGCTGAATACGGCGGAAGGTGGTGGTGTGATAACTCGCGATAAGGATATTGATGAAAAATTGCGTAGAATCAGATTCTTTGGTTTCGAGAATCACGCCGATATTGTTGAGGATGGTTTCAATGGCAAGATGACCGAGGTTCATGCTGCATTAGGTCTGGCAAATCTCAAGTATTTGCAGGCTGCTCTTGACGATAGGAAAAAGAAGTATGCGATTTATAAGTCGGAACTTTCAAGGAATGCGTCCCTTTCGTTCCAGAAGATAACATACGACTGCAACTATAGTTATTTCCCTTTGATTTTTGCAACTGAGGCAGATTTGATAAAGGCTGTGTCGGCACTCAATGCGGAAGGTATTTTTCCGCGTCGGTATTTTTATCCGTCAGTAAATACATTTAGAAAGCTTGTGCCGTATGTAAGTATGCCCAAGTCGGAAGATATAGCAAGTCGGATATTGTGTTTGCCATTGTATTATTCGCTGAGCGAAGAAGATATGGAGAGAATTATAAGGACAATTGTTTAAATAAAGCAATATATAATGCAGACATTGCCTTATGGGAATGCGCACATTCGAAGACATAAAGGAACTGATAGAAAATGGTGAGAGCCGTACGCTTGAGTTGAAAAAATCAACTGGAGAGCTCAAGGATGCTATGCATACGGCTTGCGCCTTCCTGAATTCGGACGGAGGTGTGCTGATTTTTGGAGTAAATCCATCGTTAAAGATTGTCGGTCAGGATGTGTCGGATGCAACGCAACTAGAAATTGCGCAAGCTGTAAAAGGAATTGAACCTGTTGCTGATATAAGGATAGATTATATTGACCTCCCTGACAATTCTGGCAAAAAACTAATTGTGATGGATTGTGATGCCTTTGTACGAGGTCAGCATCCGTTCACTTTTCGAGGATGTCCCTATTACAAGGTTGAAAGTGCCACTATGGTTATGCCTCGCGAGATGTACGATGAACGGATTCGTGAAAACCGTCCGCAGTTGTTTGGTTGGGATGTGCAGGATGCATACGGAGTCGATT
>JAGCNN010000180.1 GCA_017645925.1 Bacteroidales bacterium | reverse complement strand
CAAAAATTAAATTAAAAATATCATGGAAAAGATTGGAAGACCAATGGCAGGCAAAGTCCTGATTAAACCGGAAGCAGCAGAACAGAAGACAGTTGGCGGAATCATAATCCCCGATTCTGCACAGGAAAAACCACAGAGAGGAAAAATTATCGCAGTAGGAAACCAGAAGAAAGACGAACCCATCGAGGTTAAGGCTGGCGACGTAGTACTTTACGGAAAGTACAGCGGTACCGAATTGAAAATTAATGGTGAAAGCTATCTGATTATGAATCAGACCGATATTTTATTAGTAGTTGAAGAATAATTTTTTGAAAGGATACAATCATGGCAAAAGAGATAAAATTCAATATCGAATCGAGAGACTTGTTGAAAAAGGGTGTTGACACTTTGGCAGATGCCGTAAAGGTAACACTCGGTCCTAAGGGCAGAAACGTTGTAATTGACAAGAAGTTCGGTGCTCCGCACATTACCAAGGACGGTGTCAGCGTAGCAAAGGAAATCGAAATTAAGGACCCGTTCATGAACATGGGTGCTCAGATGGTTAAGGAAGTTGCTTCGAAGACCAACGACGATGCTGGTGACGGAACAACCACCGCTACTGTTCTTGCTCAGGCAATCGTTAGCGAAGGCTTGAAGAACGTAACCGCTGGCGCAAATCCAATGGACTTGAAGCGCGGTATCGACAAGGCTGTTGCCGCTGTTGTGGCAGAACTCAAGAAGATGAGCCAGAATGTTGGCGACGACAACAAGAAAATCGAGCAGGTTGCAACCATTTCGGCAAACAACGAATTGGCAATTGGTAAGGACATCGCTCTTGCAATGGAAAAGGTAAAGAAGGAAGGCGTTATCACAATCGAAGAGGCAAAGGGTATCACAACTGAAGTTAAGGTTGTTGAAGGTATGCAGTTCGACCGTGGCTACATTTCACCATACTTCATCACCGACAGCGAGAAGATGCAGACCGTAATGGACAATCCTTACATCCTTATCACCGACAAGAAGATTTCGTCGATGAAGGACTTGCTGCCAGTTCTCGAACCGATAGCACAAGAAGGAAAGGCATTGCTTATCATCGCCGAAGATGTTGAAAGCGAAGCATTGGCAACTCTTATCGTAAACCGCTTGAGAGGCACATTGAAGATTGCTGCTGTAAAGGCTCCAGGATTTGGTGACAGAAGAAAAGAAATGTTGCAGGATATAGCAATCCTTACCGGTGGTGAAGTTATCACAGAGGAACGTGGCTTGAAGCTCGAAAATGCAAACATTACAATGCTCGGTCGTGCCGACAAGGTTACAATCGACAAGGAAAATACAACTATCGTTGACGGTTGCGGACAGAAGGACCAGATTGCAGCAAGAGTTGCACAGATTAAGAAGCAGATTGAACTTACAACCAGCGACTACGACCGTGAAAAGTTGCAGGAACGCCTTGCTAAGTTGTCGGGTGGTGTTGCAGTAATCTACGTTGGTGGTACTACCGAAGTAGAAATGAAGGAAAAGAAAGACCGCTACGAAGATGCTTTGTCGGCTACCCGTGCAGCTGTTGCCGAAGGTATCATCCCTGGTGGTGGTGTTGCTTACATCCGTGCAATCCAGAAGATTAGCGACTTGAAGGGCGACAACGACGAGGAAAACCTCGGTATAGCAATCGTACTTCGCGCTTTGGAAGAACCTCTGCGTCGCATCGTAGAGAACGCTGGCAAGGAAGGTTCGGTTGTTGTCCAGAAAGTTAAGGACGGCAAGGACGATTTCGGTTACAATGCTCGTATCGACAAGTACGAAAACTTGTACGAAGCAGGTGTTATCGACCCGACCAAGGTTGCACGTATCGCATTGGAGAACGCAGCTAGCATCGCAGGTATGTTGTTGACTACAGAATGTGTAATCGCAGACATCCCTGAAGAAAATCCTGCTCCTATGGGCGGCGGTGCCAACCCGATGGGCGGAATGGGCATGATGTAAAAAACTCATAGTTCAGTATAAATTTGACAAGAAAAGGCGGTCTTCGGATCGCCTTTTCGTATTTTTTGTCTTTGAAAAAAAAGATTGATTGTACATACGCAAAATCTTGCGTCTCAACAAAATATCTTGCGTCATTTCTAAAGAAGACAACATTGGACAACTTGGGACAACATTCTGAAATCAGTAGAGATGTTGTGCGCAACATCTCTTCAAAATCATGCAACAAAAAAATGTTGTCCTTGTTGTCCCTGTTGTCTTTGGAAAAAAAGATTAATTGTACAGACGCAATATTTTGCGTCTCAACAAAATATCTTGCGCCATTTCTAAAGAAGACAACCTTGGACAACTTGGGACAACATGTGAAACCAGTAGAGATGTTGCGCGCAACATCTCTTCAAAATCATGCAACAAAAAAATGTTGTCTTTGTTGTCCCTGTTGTCTTTGAAAAAAAGATTGATTGTACATACGCAATATTTTGCGTCTCAACAAAATCTCCAGAACCTTTTCCAATCAAACCAGATTTGTTCCCCTCTCAACTTTCCAAATGATATTTCAACAATTCGGGGAGTACTTCATTTATTATCAGCACATTCTCTTTTGAATAACCTATCTTTTCAAGTTCCTCCAGCAATATTCCGCTGAAATGGAAAGCAATACTTCCGCAAAAACCAATCCTGTATTTCAAATATTCGGGATAAAGAAATACATAATTACCAAAGAAATCATTGAACGACTGCCTCAAGAGTTCTTGCATCTGCGGATGGTCGATATGCTTGTTGATTGTCTTTGTGAAATTGGCAAGGTATCTATTTGGATGCTCGCCCTTATAAACCGAATTAAGCACTGTTGTTATTGTTTCGCCAGTTTCATCAAAAATCTGCTTAGTAAGTTCGGCTTCAAATTTTCCTTCCAAGTAACGCTTGATGAAAGTCTTACCTATTGTCGCTCCACTGCCCTCATCGCCAAGTATATAGCCTAACGACACAGGATTTTTTACGATTTCTGTCCCATCGTAAAAACATGAATTTGAGCCAGTTCCAAGTATGGCGGCAACTCCAGCTTCGCGCTTAAGCAAGGCACGCGCAGTCCCAAGCATGTCAGAATAAATGTTTATTCTCGCCTTATAGAAAACATTAGCCAATGCTGCTTGCAAATGTGCATAGTTGTCACAACTTGAGCATCCTGAACCATAGAAATATACATCACTTATTGATGCCGCATCAGCTTCTTTCGGGAATGCCTCAGTAATACATTTCTCAACTTCTTCTTTGGTAACAAAATATGGGTTGAAACCTATGGTCTTGAATTCGTATTCGTGCCCTTTTCCATCCGACAACACCCACAATGTCTTGGTCGAACCGCTATCTGCAATTGCTATCATACTGTATTTTATTTTATCAATTTTTTAGAATTCAAATCCTTTACACACCTAACCGAATACCCGTTTTCCCAGAGTCCGCTTTCGTGCCCGAAATAGGTTTCGTCAGAATCAATAAACCGGTAATACGAATAATAAACTTTAACTTTATCGGCTGTCCAGAAATATGCCATCATGCCCTGCTCTGCATAAAACCGGTTTCCATCACGATAGCCCGCAGGTACCGCATTAAAGCCAGTTTCACCCCAGCGTTCCGACTTTTTCATATTTCCATCATCCCACTTTTCACTCTTTTCCGACAACCGGGAGCCAAGCTGCTCAACACCCAATGTATCTTCTAGTGCAGCCCAATCCTTTTCGGTTGGCAACCTCCAGCCAAACGGACAAGCTTTCTTGGCAGCCATCCAACCATAAAGCACCCCGTATGTCGCATAAGATTCACTCTGCTTGGCAGAATCTATATCGTAGCCACTATACCCGTAAACATAACACGGCAAATCGTCAATATACCCTTCGTCAACAGGAAATACACGCGGTAAATATCGAAGATTTTCGGCCATCCATTTCTGCTTGCCAACAATTATAACCTTATAAGTATTGCCATCCCGCTTGTCGGTATAAGTCTCCTCCTGATTCTGCGAAAACACAGGAACATATACCAACAGCAAAGCCACAACTATAAGAAACATTATCTTTGCGCCATATTTTCCATTCTTTCCTACGGTCATCTTTCTGCACATTTTTATATTCAAGATGCAAATTTACAAAATAAACCTTACATGCAATCATTTTTCCTATTATGGTAAATATTTATTACTTTTGTAACCTAAAATTTTATGCGATGAGAAAAACGTTTTTAATATTGGCAGCATTGTCAATTTCGGCTTTTGCAATGGCGCAAAACATTGATATTGAAACTATTTTGGTCAAAGGTGGAAAATTCAACACTGGCAGCAACGAAATGAAATCTTCTACCCAGATTACACTCGACGACTTCTACATTGGCAAGTACGAGATAACTCAAGCCCAATGGCGCGAGGTAATGGGCAACAATCCAAGCTACTTCAAGGATTGCGACTCATGCCCAGTAGAGCGCGTAAGTGCCGAAGATGTAAACAAGTTCATTGAAACATTATGCAAGAAAACCGGCAAAAAGTATCGTCTGCCCTCTGAAGCCGAATGGGAATACGCAGCTCGCGGTGGCGTTCTGAAACCACAGAAAAATTCAAAGTACTCGGGCAGCAACGACATTGAAGAAGTGGCTTGGTACGACAAGAATAGCGATGGCAAAACCCATCAGGTTGGCACAAAGAAACCAAACGAACTCGGAATTTACGACATGAGTGGAAATGTTTACGAATGGTGCCGCAACGAACTCAAGAACCCACAGGGCGAAGTAATCGGATACAGCTACGTACTCCGCGGTGGAAGCTGCGCCGTCAATTCCAACTTCTGCAGGATTTCTTTCCGCAGCGATTTCTCGTTGGGAATCAAGTATTTCAACTATGGATTCAGAGTTGTTCTGGAAAAATAAGGCAAAATGAAGAAATTCAATCTACTTTTCGCTGTAGCAATCTGCCTGATTTTCGCTTGCGCGTGCCAAAACGAAGAAAAATCCAATGGCACAAACCACGAAATGAACCTCTGCAATACGGAATTCGTATTTGTTGAGGGCGGGACATTCACTATGGGATGCACCGAAGAACAAAGCAACGACTGTTACAACGACGAGAAACCTGCCCACGAAGAAACCGTAAAAAACTTCTACATAGGCAAATACGAAGTAACAGTAGAACAATTTGCAAGATTCGTTGACGAAACAGGCTACAAGACCGATGCTGAAAAGTCCGACTCAAGCCTTATTTGCACCGATGGCACTAAATCGTACAAGAAAGGTGTCAACTGGCGTTTCAATTCGCAGGGCACATTGTACGACAAGCAGGAATACAACCACCCTGTTGCCCATGTAAGCTGGAACGATGCAAAGGAATACTGCAAATGGTTCAGCGAAAAATGCGGCAGAGAAGTACGCCTGCCAAGCGAAACCGAATGGGAATACGCAGCAAGAGGCGGCAACCTGTCAAGAGGCACAAAATATTCAGGAAGCAACGTCATTACCGAAGTAGCTTGGTACGATGCCAACAGCGACTTCACCACACAGCCAGTAGGCGGCAAAAAAGCCAACGAACTCGGCATTTTCGACATGAGTGGAAATGTTTACGAATGGTGCAGCACTTGGTACAGCAACTTTGGCAGCGAAGCATCGGACGTAAACGATGAGATTGAAAACAAATACATTGTAGTCCGCGGTGGCTCTTCATTCCTGAACGAAAAATTCAGCCGCGTATCATACAGATACTCGCGCACTCCAAGCACTTGCGGTGGTCCCTACGGATTCAGACTTGCAATAACAGCCGACTAAACCATGACAGACATTCCTATCATATTCATGGGGACACCCGAATTTGCGGTAACATCGCTGAAAACCTTGCTCGACAAAGGCTACAACGTGAAAGCCGTGGTAACAACTCCCGACAAACCAGCAGGACGAGGCAAGACCATACAATTTTCGGATGTGAAGAAATTCGCACTTGAACACAACCTGCCTATACTTCAGCCCGAAAAGCTGAAATCGCCCGAATTTCTTGCCCAGCTCAAGGAAATCAATGCCGATTTGTTTGTCGTAGTTGCATTCCGTATGCTTCCTAAGGAAGTGTGGGCAATGCCTAGGCGCGGCACAATAAACCTGCATGCTGCACTCCTCCCCGACTACCGTGGCGCAGCTCCTATAAACCATGCCATTATCAACGGTGAAACCGAAACAGGAATCACCACTTTCTACATTGACGAGGACATTGACACCGGCAAAATCATAATGCAGGAAAAATGCCCAATCAAACCGGAGGACAACATCGGAACTTTGTACGACAAGCTTATGTACATTGGCGCTGAGGCAGTCTGCAAAACCGTTGACATAATCGCTTCGGGCAATGTAAACGCCATTGAGCAGGATTCAATCCGCACCGAAGGCCTGCATCCCGCATCAAAAATCACAAAGGAATTCTGCCAGATAAACTGGAACAGCAAAGCCGTTGACATACACAATCTTATACGCGGACTTTCTCCTTATCCAGCAGCTTGGTGCTACCTAAAAGACGATGTTACAGCAAAAATTTTCCTCTCATCGTACAGCAACGAAACACACGACCTTGCAGCAGGAACTTTCGTCACCGACAACAAGTCGTTCCTGAAAGTTGCCGCAGCAGACGGATTCGTATCAATCCACGAATTGCAAATGCAGGGAAAGAAGCGAATGGCTATCAAGGATTTCCTTAACGGATTCAAATTTAACACCACCAACTAATGGGACGCTACTTGGCATTGGACATAGGACGCAAAAAAACTGGTGTGGCAGTAACCGACACCAGCCGCATAATTGCCACTGCTTTGGAAACAGTTCCATCTGGCGAGTTGGAAAAATTCCTCACCGACTACATAGCCAAAAATGATGTTGAGAAAATAATCTATGGTCTTCCAACACAGATGGACAATTCGCCCTCTGAATCAATGCAATACATAACGCCTATATTAAACCGACTGAAAAAAGTCTTCCCTGAAATCACGTTCATACCCGTTGACGAGCGTTTTACATCAAAACTGGCATTTCAGGCAATGATAGATGGAGGCACAACAAAAAAACAACGTCGCGACAAGACAATGGTTGATAAGATTAGCGCAACAATCATACTTCAATCGTATATGGAACAAGAAAAATTCTTAAAATTATGATATTACCAATACTTTTATACGGCAATCCGATTCTCAGGAAAAAGTCAGAGGACATTGACAAGGATTATCCTGAAATTAAGCAACTTATAGAAAATATGTTTGAGACGATGTACCACTCGAAAGGCGTTGGACTTGCAGCACCCCAGATTGGACTCAACATAAACCTGCTTGTAATTGACGCATCTCCATTTGCCGAGGACGATCCTGTATGCAAGGATTTCAAGCGCGTGATGATAAACCCAAAAGTAACATTCGAGGGGACAAAAAAGATTGTCTTCGAAGAAGGTTGCCTAAGCGTTCCCGACATTCACGAGAATGTTACCCGCTACAACGACATAACCGTCACCTATCTGAACGAAAATTTTGAGGAAGTAACCGAAAAACTATCAGGCGACAGGGCTGTCGTTGTGCAACACGAATTTGACCACCTGCAAGGTATCGTCTTCTGCGACAAGATAAACCCAATCCGTAAGCGTTTTCTCAAAAGCCGCCTCAACGACATTTCTCGCGGAAAGGTCAAGACAAGCTACAGAGTAAAAACGAATTAAAGTCTAAAAGACAACCATGAAATTTTAAATAAGAGCAGCAATTTTTGCCTATACAAAAAACACTGTTCTTATTTTTCTTTCACAACCAACTATCATTCAATACATTATACCCACTTTGCCAAATAAGCAAAAATTTTCATGCTTATTTTTCCAATAATACCCCAGCCTGTCATTTGCTCACTTCGTATCGCGAGCTAAAGGTTACTTACTTCGCTGCGTGAGCTAAAGGTCCAGAAGACAAAGCGAACAGGCGCAGGAACGAGCCTTGTGAGCCTGTCTGTCCGAAATCTGCTCTATAATAATACGCTAACAGATTCCGTACAACAATGGACAAAAATATAATCAGCGCAAAGTGCTTTTTAAACATTACGCCTTACCTCTCTCTTAATTTCCGCTTGCAACAAACTATTACTCAACGCATTATCCCCGCTTTGCCAAATAAGCAAAAATTTTTGTGCTTATTTTTCCAAAGACTACAATCCATACAACTGCTTAGTTTTGTATAGAGTATTTTTTCCTACTGTATATGCATAACATGACGTTGGAACAAAATGTATATTGCCACATCTCATGCTTTGTTCTGCAAAAACAGTCTTAGATGTAACAATTGCTTGCACCAATTTATTTCGCTCCATATAAAACAACAGAGAATTCAAATCCTCCGGCTTCTGTACGAATCTATCCGTCCACTTAATCTCCACTGCCCAAATCGGTTTTATTATACCCATATCCATACCAACAATGTCAACCTCGCCCTGCTCGGTTTTACTCAAACGCCAGTTAGCGTAGGATATGTTGGTATTCGCACGCGGAATCCATTGCGCATATACAGCAGTTTCAACCAACTCGCCTATTTTAGCATCAGTTTCTGTAATCGGCTGGAACAAAGCACACCGCAACGACGGATTTGTCAAATATATTTTGAAACTGGTTTCCCTTTGATAGCGCTTAGCATTATCATCTGTACGGTGAATCACCTTGATAAGAAAAGCCGCCTCAAGGTACGCTATATAGCGCCGCAAAACATCCTTCCGCACACCGGATTCACGCGACATTGCTTCGTAAGAAAATTGAGAACCAGAATGATATGCAATCATAGTGAACACAGAGTTCAACTCCTGCACATCCTGAATACCATACAAACTAGGCAAATCGCGCAAAAGCACCTTATCAATTATATCATGGCGGATAAACTGACCAGGATCTTCTCTGATTTTCTGAGAAAAAACAACCTCTGGATAACCTCCGTAATTTATATAATCGACAAACAACTCATTAAGCCGGTCAATATCAATTGTCGAATCAACGCCAATCTCGGCATCGCTCAACTGCAAATCCGAACTGACAAGCAAATGCTGATACCCCTTTAAATGTATATACTCGTAAAATGTAAGAGGCGGCAAACTAAAATCGGTAAACCTTCCTGCACCACTTTCATTACTGCGTTTCTTTAACTCGGCAGCAGCAGAACCCGAAGCAACAAACCGCACATTATGATATGTGTCAACCAGCGACTTCAGATGAATCTCCCAGTCCTTCAGGTACTGAATTTCGTCAAAGAACACATAATAGGCATCTTTGTCATTCTTTTGCTTATTCAAAGTCTGCTTACACAGCAAAAACAAATGCTCAAGATTTATATTATTATAAATAGGTGTTTCTACCGAAATGTAAATTATGTTTTGCCCAGGAACACCACTATCTATAAGCCGCTGAATAGAATGATACAGCAAAACTGTTTTCCCCACGCGCAGAGGTCCCATTAACAATATGGCCCTCTGCACATCAGAATTTCTTAAAAGAGAATAAAAAATATCCAAATACAAGCGCGGGTTCATTTTATAATAGAACTGCGGAATTTCATTATCTACCCACCAAGGATTGTCAATGCGCAAACGTCCAATAATTTGTTGTTCCAATACATCTGTGTACTGCATAATACGACTTTTTAATTTTTACGCAAAACTAATATGCATTTTCCAAATAAGCAAATTTTTTCATGCTTATTTTTCCTTTATACTACCAAATAAGACATAAACAACAGCATTATTTTCCCAATTTCCTACCAAATAAGCAAAATTCAACATTTTTTATTACTTATTTATCCATAATCATTGCCAGAAGGAAATATTGCCTCTCTTATTTTTCCTTTGCAACAAATTATCAATCAATCCATTAGGCGCACCCTGCCAAACAAGCAAAATTTTTCGTACTTATTTTTCCACTATGCCACTAAATAAGACACAAACAAAAATCTTATTTTTCCAACTTTCTACCAAATAAGCCCGAAATTCAACATTTTTTATTGCTTATTTTTCATAAACATTGCAGGAAGGAAATATCGCCTCTCTTATTTTTCCTTTGCAACAAATTATCAATCAATCCATTACACGCTCCCTGCCAAACAAGCAAAATTTTTCGTACTTATTTTTCCACTATGCCACTAAATAAGACACAAACAAAAATCTTATTTTTCCAACTTCCTACCAAATAAGCCCGAAATTCAACATTTTTTATTGCTTATTTTTCATAAACATTGCAGGAAGGAAATATCGCCTCTCTTATTCTTCCTTTGCAACAAATTATCAATCAATACATTACACGCACTTTGCCAAATAAGTAAAAATTTTCATGCTTATTTTTCCAATATATTACCAAATAAGACGCAAACAAAAGTCTTATTTTTCCAATTTCCTACCAAATAAGCAAAAATTAGCGTTTTTTATTACTTATTTTTCCACTCACATTACTTGACTATGGTTCGAACAAAATTTAAACAATTGCACCTTACGCCTGCAACCACTTATATTTCGCAAGGCTGTAAATCGGAAGTAGCGGTATTAAAATCGGTGTTTTCTTGGCGTATGCCTGATATTCTGCATCTTTGCCATAAACTTCCGCCTGACGAAGTTCCAACCGGCGAGCACCACTGAACATAACGTATAGTATGCCAACATAACCAATTGCAACAATCACCCATTGCCATACACACAAACTTGCACCTATGCCACTCAACAATGCGCCAGTCCATATCACGACCTCGCCCAAGTAGTTTGGACAGCGAACTATACGATAAAGTCCAGTATCTACAAAACGCTTTGGATTGCGCTTCTTGGCAGCATTCTTCTGGGCATCGCTTATGGCTTCGAGCAATATTCCACACAGCATTACCGCCGCACCTATCCACGCCCAAAGGTCGCACACTGGCAGACCTTCTGCAGTATTTGCCAGACGGAATGCCACTGGACTTACCTGCGCCACATACAATATCGCACAAAACAGCCAAACTGTAATAATCACGCCAACAGGTTTCTTCTTTTGCAACGATGGGTCGTAAAGGATTTTACGGTATGCAGCAGCTTTCCTCTCGCGCACAAGCAGATAAGTGCCGAGCCTGCAACCAAACACAAACAGCAGTACGCACAATGCCACTGTCGGCAACGAAACTGCACCCCAAAACATAATTACCATTGCAACTGCAAGCGTAGCAACTCCGTAACCATATCCCAAACTGAAAAAATAGATGAAATACTTCCATCCGATACCCGAAACTGCAATCGAAACTGCCAATAAGATAAGTAGATACATCATAGCGTTATAAGTTCTTTACAATTCTGCAAATATAATCTCAAAGCTAATCAATGCAAAATATTTTTCTCATCTCTTCAACTCATCAAACGCCTTCACCCTTTCAAAAATCTCTACGCCAGTAGAAACATCGTAGCGCCCCATCACAAGGTTGATACCATTGGTAACAATGAAAAAAGGTGCTTTTACCTCGTAGTTGTAATGCCAAATCTGGTCAAAAACCTTTTGGGTAAGTTTTACAGATGGAGCCTTACATTCAATCAACATCAGCGGATTTATTTCGCGGTCGTAAATCAATGCATCGAAACGCAAGCTGCGTTCTGCAACCTTGACTTGCTTTTCCAAAGCCACAAAAGCCTGCGGATAAGCACAATCCTGCACAAGAAAACGCACAAGGTTCTGCCTAACCCATTCTTCTGGCGTACAAGCAATCCATTTTTTGCGTATTTCATCAAAAATAAACGATTTGCCAGCCTCTGATTTAATGCGGAATTCGTATGGAGGAAAGCACAATATTGGGAAATCGGAGGTCATTTCTTCTTGTACATCATGAAATCGGAGCAAACATCATAATCCGTCTGAACTTCTGTCCAAACATACACCTGCCCATTGCCAAAATTCCTATAATATATCGCTGAAGGGGAATCGGATTCAGAACACTCAAATGCCCATACATCTTCACGAAGCATTGTTCCCTTAAAACTTGCCACAAACCGCTTTCCTTCCTTTTGTGCGGTCATCTTTATCTCAACATTTCCATCTTCGACAAGCATCAGCATCCTATCAAAAATTATTGTGTCGTTTCCAAACATACGATAGGTCTTCCCTTCCCATTGACTTTCCGAAACCTTTGCCCACTCCTCGAAAGAACTGCCAGCAAACGCCGAAGCCGATGGAATTTCCCATGTTCCTAGCAGCCATGCAGGAAACGACTGCGCCTGCAATGACGCAAACGCAAAGAGGAATATAACAAATATCAAAACCTTTTTCATACGACACAAAAATAAAAAAAGCATCTCGAATTGAGATGCTTTTCAAAATTTTATTATCAACAATTATTCTTCGTCGCCTTCCATAATCTTGAAAGTGTACTCGAAAGTTCCCATCTTATCGTCCTGCTTCTTTGCGCTGATTGTTGCAGCACCACGGGTGTTAACGCCTGAGTTGCCAATGCCAAGTGCGCTTTCGAAGATGTTGGATGAGTCACCTCTCGAAGAACTACCGTGCTGCATAATAGTTGCAGACAGATTGAACGGCTTGTCGGTAGCAATAACCTTGAATACTTCGTTTCCGTATGGAGGACCAAACATTACGATTGTGTTCTTGAGGATTGCAGATTCGCCCGGTTCAAGGTAGTATTCACGACCATCGCTGTCGTTTACAGTCGGGATAATCGGGTTGATGAAACCATCAGGCTGAATGTCAATGATATTGAAGAAAGCCTTCTTGGTACCATTGTTTGTAACCTTGATTACAGCCATGTTTTCAGCAGTGAAACCAGGAACTTCGTTTACAACGAACTTATCCTTGTCAAGATATTCGGTAATTTCAAATGTTCCATCGTCATAAATGTCAGCTTCAACTGGGAGAAGTTCCATAACAATGTTGAAACGGTCATCGGTAAAGTCCAAGTCCTTAATAATCTTGCCCTGAGCAAAGTTATTCAAGGTTGACATAACATCCGATTCAAGTGCCGATTCGTCAATGTTAGAAATCTTATGAAGTTCCTTGTTGTACATTGCATTGCTAACCGAAATAACCTTTGCACCACGGGTACGACCATAGTTCAATGTAATTTCGGGAGCATCGGTAGTAAGTTCAGCAAAGCTTGAGTTTGAAATTTCCTTGTTCAAGGCATTCTTCAAAGCAGGATCCATTTCCGGGTCGATGCTGACCTTAATCTTCTGGTCGGTGAAAGTTCTTGCCTTTACAAAAACCCAAGCATCCTGAGCAGTTTTGAATTTCTTCTTGGTATCAAGAGCAACGCGCGACTTGAAGTTTTCTGCACTGATAACGCGACCAGTTGTGATAACTTCTGTATTTTCATCAAGGCGTGAAGTACCGGGAGCAACAAAAGCAACTGTAGTTCCAGGATTTACACCTACAAGACGACCTGCGTTGATTGTGATAACAGAGTCATTCTTTACCGATGTCATGTTGAAATATTCAGCCTGTGTAGTGAAGTCGCCACCAAAAACTGTGAAGTCAACATCACCTTCGATTGCAGGATTCTGGAAAGGAGCCTTAGCAGCCATTTCAGCCATTATTCTTGCAAATACCTGACGGTAGGTGTCGCCTTCCTTCATCTGTGAGAACGACTTGTACAAGCAGTATGACAATGAACCAACAGAATTGTTTTCATCGTCAAATGTTTCGTAGTTAAGTTCGTTTGCACTTGCGCCAGAGAATACAACATACTTTGCGAGCTTGTTGGCATCAACAGCACCACGCGAGCTAGTTGCACCCATTCCCATACCAACCTTACCGTCGGTCTTAGGAGCACCGCTTGGAGCGTGCCATCCTGCAGGAACCAAAGCTGGAGCACCGCCTCTTACCTTGGCAGCACCACGAGTACCTGTACCAGAGTGGCATGAGTCGAGGAAAAGAAGGATATGTCCGTCT
>JAGCNN010000179.1 GCA_017645925.1 Bacteroidales bacterium | reverse complement strand
GCAACCATCGCAAATATTGCAACAAGCATCAAAGTGTATTGCCGTATTCTCATATCACTAAACCATTTAATATTGTATTATCCAAATCGTCAATCGTAAATCGTACTTCGTAAATACTTTTTAGTTATGTGGCTGATAAACAGGACGAACCGAAAAGCCACAAGGACGGAAATGACAATGCATACTATTTTCAAAACCATCACCATCAATATCGTCTTCATCAATATAAAGGAGATAGGCATCACATATATTTTGTCCCCAACCGACATTACTCGACCAATAATAACCAGAAGCAATTGGATAATATAACACATCTTGGTCATCGAAGCGGAAACCAGCGGCAGGAAGAAAAATGGAGTTGCCATTAGGACCAACGAACATTCTACCGTCTATACCATTCAGCACTGTCCAAGTATGAGTACAATAATTTAGCAACTCGTTCAATTCATTGTAGGTAGGCATACGCCAATCCGCACCCCAGTTGACATTAGCAGCATCATCACATGGTTCAAGAATCTGCAATAGGTCATTATTGTTATATTTTGAATATATACCGTAACCGAACTTATAATTGTGTTGAGTATATGTTTCTTTATGTACGGTTTCGCCCCAAGCAAAGTAGTCGCCAAATCCTTCGGGCACATCTGCACCAACATTGCAAGTTGCCCAAAGAGTACCGCTAGGCAAACCAAGGTCAACCCACATTTGCTTCCATTGTGCATACAATGTAATATCTGAAGTTACGGTAATTATCTGTCCATCAAGATAAGATGTACCGCTGCCATCCGGCATAGTGTTCCAACAAACAAAGACATATCCTTCAGTATCGTATGTGAATTCATTTGACCTAAGCACTTGCGGAGAACCGACCACATACTGCTGCGGTCTCATTTCTCCAGTTCCTCCATTTGCATCAAAGGTAACTGTTACGAAAGTAATAATCTTTTTCCACTGCGCATACAATGTCATGTCGGAAGTGACGGTTATTCTTTGACGGTCATCGTACGATGTGCCAGTACCGTTCTTCATAGTGTTCCAACATTTAAAGGTATGATCTTGGTATGAAAAGAGATTACCAACAAGCGCATGGGGTTCTCCTTCTGTAAATATCTGTTCCGCCATTTCGCCAATTCCTCCGTTGGCATCGAATGTAACCGTATATGTTTCCTTCTTCTTGCAACCAGTAATCGCCAGCACTGTAACCATCGTAAAGATTGCAACAAGCATCAAAGTGTATTGCCGTGTTTTCATATCACTAAACCATTAAATTTTCTGCAAAAATAATGATTATGTGGAAATAGACAAGGATTTGGGTGTTTTTTGTAGTAGTAGGCGCAATGCATTGCGCCTACTACAGATTATTTACCACAAAAATTCTATTCCTAAACGAATTTGCAAAAAATCGACTAAATTATAGCAGAAGTGGCAATTATTATTTTGCCATCAAACTTACAAACAAGACAAACTGCAAATGCTTAAAACGAAGCTTAAAAATGTATATCTTTGCGCAAATTTTTTTCAGTGATGGCAAAAGTTAACATTGTAACGATGGGCTGTTCGAAGAATCTTGTCGATTCGGAGAAACTTGCCGCCCAGCTTGTGGCTAACGGCTACGAAGTTGTGTTTGATGCGGAATGCAGAGATGCGGAAATTGCGTTTGTAAATACCTGCGGTTTTATCAACGATGCCAAGGAGGAGTCAATAAATGCAATACTGAAACTTGCAGGCGACAAGGGCAGCACAAAACTGAAAAAAATTGTCGTGTTCGGATGCCTGTCTGCTCGCT
Source organism: Bacteroidales bacterium (assembly GCA_017645925.1). Lineage (GTDB taxonomy): Bacteria > Bacteroidota > Bacteroidia > Bacteroidales > ML635J-15 > Bact-19. Next base: position 27,922 of record JAGCNN010000179.1, on the reverse strand, counting down.
ACTACGATGACCTAAAGGCGGAACTGCCCGAGGTTGACTTTATGTGCGGCAACTACAAAATTGACGAACTTCTAGCTTTTCTCGGCAAGAAGCCCGACGAAGACAAGGCAAATTCGCGTGTGTCGAGTTCGGCAGGACATTATGCCTACCTGAAGATTTCGGAAGGTTGCGTGCGCAACTGTGCGTTCTGCGCCATTCCGCTGTTCAAGGGCAAGTATGTTTCACGCAGCATGGACGACATTATTGCCGAAGCTGAAAATCTTGCAAAAAGCGGTGTCAAGGAGTTGATTCTCATTGCGCAGGACTTGTGCTACTATGGCTACGACATGGAACACCGCTTCATGTTGCCCGAATTGGTCGAGCGACTGTCAGAAATCGCTGGCGTAGAGTGGATTCGTCTGCATTATCTTTATCCGTTCTTGTTTCCAGAACGTTTGCTCGATGTCATACGCGACAATCCTAAGGTCTGCAAGTACATCGACATTCCTTTGCAGCATATTTCCGACAAAGTTCTCATGGGTATGCACCGTGGAGGCACAAAGCAGCAGACCATTGCCCGGCTCAACAAGATTCGCAAAACTATCCCCAACGCTGTAATCCGCACCACTATGCTTGTAGGGTTCCCTAACGAGGGCAATGCTGAATTTGAGGAACTTGTGAACTTTGTAAAAGAACAGAAATTCGACCGACTTGGCGTATTTACATATTCCGAAGAAGATGGAACGGCAGCCGCAAGCGAATTTGAGGATGTTGTTCCTCAGGAAGTCAAGGACGAACGCGCCAACAGGATTATGGAATTGCAGCAGGAAATCTCGTTGCAGTCAAATATGGCAAAAATAGGAAAGACATTCCGCGTTCTTATAGACTATGTTGAAGACGATATGTTTGTCGGTCGTACCGAGTTTGATTCGGTGGAAGTTGACAACGAGGTACTTTTCCCGTATTCCGACAAATACAAGGTTGGCGATTTCGTTGATGTGAAAATTGAAGATGCCTCGGAATATGAATTGTATGGGAAGGTGGTGTAAATACTAAAGCATGCTTTTTTGCAATTGATTCATGCTATTGTAGGCTCTCTGGCGATGCTATTTCTTCTGCAAAGTTGTTGAGCATCACGCATTCTTCGCGGGTTATATGTTTTTTATTTTCATTATAAGGCCAAGGACTGAGTATCAATAGCTTTCCTGTAGCCACAGCATCAAATAGGAGGTCAGATGGTTTGTAATATTCTCCCAAACCGTTATTGGTGAGATATATAATGGGGAGTTTTTCTTTTAATAAGATTGCTAATATCTCCTTCTCTGATGCACTGATAAAAGGAGAAACCATAACGGCACCTTCGCGAGCTGCAATAATACAACTATTCATATAATCGTGTAGAGGTTTTTCATCCCCTTGCATTGCTGTATCTAGCATAGTACGACGCACGTGCACTGTCTTGCGATTGCCATCCATCAATATGGTTATATTACCAACAGCATTGTACTTTCTTCCATTAATTTCAACATCGTGTTGTACTCGAAAGAAGTTCGGCTTAAGACGCTTTGTTGCTAGCCGTTGTGGATTCATTTGAATATAGCGAATCATTGCTTGCAGTTGTCCGCGACGAGAAAGGGGACGTATGAAAGGCATTTCGGTAAATACTGGAAAGGGATAGGTGTTGCTGTTTTTTGTTTGGACGTTTTCTTCGTCAGTTATACCCGAATTTAATTCGGGCGAAATTGACGAAGAATATTTACGCCCAAGTTTTTTCGCACCTTGCCAGAAACCACGAACAACCATTCTGATACTCTTTTCCATCTGCTTGGTTACATATATAACCGCATGCAGATGGTCTGGCATAAGACAGAATTGCAAGATCCTAATCTCTGGATAAAATTGAGGAATGTGTAGCAACTCTTCTACTAAGTTGTTTCCTAGTATTGTGCGCTCCACTATTGCATGTGCCGGGTTGTTTTCTGGAATGATGAGTGTACCTAGTAAAGGCTCACGAGAAGGAACCATAAGTGTGATATGATATATACCGATACCTCTCCATGCACTATTAGATTCTTGCCAATGCCATTTATCTTGCTCGTTTCCCATATTTTTGCAGTAGCGGTGGATGTCGTTCGTAAAAAAGCACCAAAATGGTGCTTTTTTTAGTTTTTGCAATTATTCCAGTCCAAACAATTTGTAGAACTTGTCAAGCTTGTAGTCCTTGGTTACGCCAATCATTTCCTCCCAAAGTGAATCTGGAATCGGAACTCCGTTTTCGCGGCGTTTGATGAAGTTTTCGTATTCCTTTTCGCCAGCGGTATATATGCGGTCGTGACCAGGCATTTTCTGTGAATTGCGGAGGTCGCGGAGCAAATTGCCTGCATTTTTCTTGAAAACATCCAAATCCTGGAATGTTTCAACATTTATCGCAATGAAGAAATGTCCGAGACGATATGGCTTCTTGTTGCCGTTCTCGTCAAGACCTGTGAGTGCCTTCATGTATCCGCCACACTGCAATGCCGACGACAATATTTCAACAACAGTTGCATAGCCATACCCCTTGTAACCAGCGGTTTCCTCTCCTATTCCACCAAGCGGAGCCAATGCAGCCCTGCCTTTTACCAAGTCTTCGAGGACTTCTACCGAATTAGTTTTTGAGTTGCCTTCGCGGTCGATGCACCAACCTTTGGGCAGGTCTTTGCCGACTTTGGCGTAGTATTCAAATTTTCCGCGCTGGCTTACCGATGTAGCGCAGTCAAGGAAGAACGGAAATTCCTCATCGGTTGGAATTACAAATGTCAGAGGATTTGTACCAAGCATATTTTCTACACCGAAAGTCGGAGCTATTGATGGACGAGCATTTGTACCAGTAAGACCAATCATGCCTTCACGTGCTGCCATAAGTCCATAGTAACCAGCAATCCCATAGTGAGAACTATTACGTACAGCCACCATGCCCATGCCGAATTTCTTTGCCTTGTCAATCGCCATCTGCATCGCCTGCTTAGAAACCACATGTCCCATGCCATTGTTGGCATCAAGCAATGCTGTTGTAGGACTTTCGCGCAAAATGTCAACCTTGGTAACTGGATTTACGATTCCTGCTTTGATTCTATCCAAATATATGGGCTTCAACCTGTTAATTCCATGCGAATCAATACCGAGCTTGTCGGCTTCTAGAAGTACATCTGCTATTATTTCTGCATCTTTTTCTGGCACTCCAGCCTTTTTCAACGACTCAACGCTGAACAGATGCAACGTGTCAAAATCTAAATGTCTCATTTCCTGTAAATTTTGTTTTATGCAAAAGTACCTATAAATAAATAAGGAATAATGTAGTTAAGAAACTTTTGTCAACAAGGCGGTGTTTGAAGAAGGATGGCTAACAGGCTAACGGTCTTGCAGGCTCACAGTCTCACAGGCTTGCAGGCTGACAGGCTAACAGTCTGTTCGCCTTTTAGCCTTTTTGTCCCGTCAGTCGTTTGCAAATTCCTTAATCATCTTCCTGTAGTTGGAGAAAATAGTGGCACGCGAAACAAATCCTACGTATTTTCCCTTGTCAATGACGACGATGTTGTAGTTGTTTGAATTCTCAAAAAGCTCAGCGGCTTCCTGCACGCTCATTCCGTATTCAATTGTCGTTGAAGGATAAAACATCAAATCTTTGACTTTGGTCGTATCATACATTTCAGTCTTGAATATCAGATGTTTTATCTGGTCAAGCCACACAAGTCCCTTGAAATTATTTTCAGAATCGACCACTACATATATCGTACGCGTAGAATGTGATATTACCTTTGTCAAATCCCTGAGTGTTGCATCCTCATGTACAGTGAGGAAATTTCTTTCAATGTATTGTTCCAACTTCATCATTGCAAGCATGTTGCGGTCGGCATTGTGGGTGAGGAGTTCACCGCGTTTTGCAAGCAGAATCGTATAAACCGAATTTGGCATTGCGGCACGGGTTACAAAATAAGAAATTGTCGAGACAATCATCAGCGGAACAAAAAGCGAATATCCACCAGTAAGTTCGGCAATAAGGAATATTGCCGTGAAAGGAGCATGCATTATTCCTCCGATAAGTCCCGCCATTCCAATAAGCGCATAGTTGCCAACCGAGATGTCAAAACCCAACGACTTGCAGACATGGGTGTAAAGCAGTCCGAGTATTGCACCGAGGAACAGCGACGGTGCAAATATTCCGCCAGCACCACCAGCTCCAAATGTACAGCCCGTAGCAAATACCTTCAACAAAATTATCATCAGCATAATTATCGTCATTCCCCAGAACGACTGCATAAATGTTGACGACGAATAGAACGTATTTGTGAATATCACACCGAAATCGCCCCGCAAAGCTGCATTTATGCTTTCAAATCCCTCGCCATACAATGTTGGGAAAAGAAATACTAGCAAACCAAGTATTACAGAACCGATTGCAAAGCGTACCCAGTCATTCTTTATCTTCTTGAACCATTCGTTTTGCAAAAGGTAAAACTTTGAAAAGTATAGTGATAATAGTCCGCAGAAAATTCCGAACACCACAAGGAAGCCTGTGTCGCGAAGCATAAACGGATCGGTATGCTCAATTGGATACACAACGTTCTGTCCCAAAAACAGATACGAAGTCAACGTTGCCGATATTGAAGCCGCCAGCAAGGGCAACAGCGAGGCTGTGGAAAGGTCGAGCATCATAACTTCCATCGAGAAGATGATTCCTGCAATAGGCGCCTTGAATATTGAAGCAATAGCACCAGCCGAAGCACAGGCTATCAGCAATATTACCTGCTTGTATTTCAAATGGAAAAGTTGTCCCATATTGCTTCCGATGGCGGCACCGGTCGCTACAATCGGGCCTTCCAAACCTACAGAACCGCCGAAACCTACTGTAAGCGAACTGCCTATGATGCGCGAAAACATGTTGTGCTTTGGGATTTTTCCTTCGTTCTGCGACATGTTGTACAATACCATAGGAATGCCATGCCCAAGCTTCTTCTTGATGAAAATTTTTACAAATGCAAGCGTAAGCAGGATGCCAATTGCAGGAAAAACAAAGAAAAGATAAGGAACATGGGTTGTGTCGATGATGGTAATTACAAGTTCGCGCACAAGGTGTACCGAATTTTTCATTACAACGGCAGCCAGCCCCACAGCGATTCCGACAATAAACGCAAGTATGGTCATAAAAGTTCTGTCCGACATGTTTCGCACACGCCAGAACATGAACTTTCGGTACCGTTCCTTAAAGTTTATCTTCATATCGCAATTAGGTCGCGAATATGGGACTTTTTTTTCAATGTTGAAATGAAAAACTAAAAAAAGTTTGGCGACCTTTTATACAGCACCGCAACATTATTATATCTTGCCATGCCAAGTTTGTTTTTATACCAATTCTACAGTTTTTTTGTTAACAACTTTTGACCAAATGCCTTTTCTTCTGCGGAAAAAACATTTATCTTCGCGTGCCGATACATGATTTTTATGGAAGAACAGAAAGTAAGGAAAATATTGGTCTATACCGATTTTACGTCTATTGGAGAACGCAGTGTGCAGTGGGGCGTATATTTTGCCGAAAAATTCAAGATGGAACTGCTTTTGCTTCATGTTATTAACGAAAATACTTATACATATTTTCCAAAGAACACAGCTGAAGACGATGCCAAGGAAACGCTTGCTGACTATTGCGACAACATAATGAAAGACCATGGCATCAAAGCAGAATATTATGTCGAGGAAGGCTGTACCTGCACAATTATCAATTCCACAGCCGAACGCATTGACGCCTACCTGATTGTGCTCGGCACTCACGGCAAGGACGATTTGCAATTTCTGTCGGGCACTTCGGCAGTAAAGATAATACGCAAAGCTCGAATACCTTATTTTGTGATACAAAAAAACACGCCCTACCCAAGCTACGGAAACAAAATCGTAATGCCAATGGACGTGGCAAAGGAAATGAAGGAAAAGACCGGCTGGGTAACATATTTTGCCAAGCATCTCGAACAAGTAATAGACATTGTTCACAAAAAGTCGGACGACACTCGCCTTGCCAACAATCTGCAATTCAGCACTAAATTTTTCGACCGCTACGAACTGGTTTACAACCGCATAGTACTCAACGAACGCAAAAGCATTGACAGTCAAGCTGTAGATTACGCATCAAACAACGAGTGCAAGCTGGTTGTTATTACCACCACAAAGGACGAACGCTTGTGGCACAAGCTTTTCGGACTGCCAGAAGCAAAAATTATTGCCAACGAGAAAGGCATTCCTATTTTGTGCGTAAACCCTAAAAAGGACTTGTATATACCTTGCATATAGAATATTACCAAAAATTACCTAATGATATGAAACATTTTGCCCTGATTGTACTTTCGCTTTGCATTGTAAACCTTGTTAATGCACAAATATATAATGCAGTATGCACTAGCGCAGGAGAATGCGCTGTTGCAAGAACAGAAGCAACTTCAATTGTCAAGGAAAAATCCGAACATCAGCAAATGGAAGGCTGGCCTAAAACATTTTCCAAAGACGAGTACTACATGAATGTACGAGGTTTATGCTTGTCCGACATTGACGGTGATGGTTCCGACGAAATAATTTTTGGAGCCGACACCGCAATTTATGCATACAAAGGCGACGGAACACAACTATGGCACACTGCTTTGCAGGGAATCGCATATTATCCGCCTTCGTGTGCCGACATCGATAACGATGGTATTCCCGAAATTCTCATCTACACGCGAGCTCCTGCAGGAACAAGTACTTCATATTTCTACATTTTCGACATTCAAGGAAATGTGAGGGAAGGTTTTCCAAAAACGTACACTAATACGGCACTGATTATCGGAAGCCCTGTTGTCGCCGATTTCGATGGAGATGGACAAATGGAGATTATTGTGGCAAAGTTCGGCAATTCGCAAAGCCAATTGTATGTATATGAGCCAGACGGTTCTGTGCGCAGCGGTTACCCTAAATCTGTATCAGGGCGGTTCTGCGTTACTCCATCTGTTGGCTACGACAGCAAGTCGGGGCGGATGGTTGACAGCCTTATTGTGCTGAATACCACTAAAGCCATTTATGCATTTGACTTAAATGGAAACGTGTTGGACGGTTTTCCCGTGCAGGATGATAATGTTTCGTTCTCCTATCAGTCGCCGCTTATTTGCCATACTGCCGAAAAGACAGTTATTGTAGGGGCTAGTCATGGCGATTCTCCAATATTCTATTCACTTGAAACAAATGGGCAGTTCAGCGATGGTTGGCCAGTACCAACAGCTTCCAATGCATGGACATATACAGCACCGACTGCTGGCGGACTTGGCGAAAACTTTGATTTCTACATGTTTACTCAGCGTGAATCAGAAACAGCAATTCATGCTATGCGTCCCGATGGAACTTACATTAGCGGATTCCCCGTACCTCGTGCCGACTTGGATGAAGGCGGTAGCGAAGGTGTAACAACCTACATGTATTCAACCGATTTGTCAAAGATTTACATTTTCGGAACATCCATTTCGGGCGATGCTAACGGAGAGGGATATGTGCATATTTTTGAGGCAAATCCCGACTTGTCCGATTTTCACGAAACCCAAGAATCGCCATTGCGCATACAAGGCCTTTCGTTTATGAGTGCAGTGAATCTTGGCGATGTAAACGGCAACGGCAAGCTCGACCTTGTGATTCAGTCGTACGACCAGATGGGCGAAGGTGCAGACTCTGTCCACATAAGCGTATTTGAAACCGATTACGACTACAATCCGAATTATATGTACGGCACATACAAGGGAAGAAACGACAGATGCGGATTTGTAACACCTTTTGGATTGAATTTAGCAGTTGAAGAAGTTCTTTCTAATGAAATTTCTGTTTTCCCCAACCCTGTTCGCGACAAACTCAACATAGTTTTGAATGTGGCATCTGATTTGCAAATCGTTGATATTTCGGGCAAAACAATGTTTTCATACATCGGCTGTTCGGAAAATTGCAACATAGATGTGTCAAACTTGGAATCAGGAGTTTATTTTTGCCGAGTATTCAATAATGATGAAGTACAAACTGTAAAATTTATAAAGTTATGAAAAATGTATTTTTGAAAATTTTTGCCGTAGCAATGGCATTGTCACTGGCTTCGCTTTCGGGTAACGCGCAGGTCATTGGAGAAAAATTGCCAGACGGCTCTATAATAAACTATATCGACATCAACAAGAAAAAGCAGGGCAAATGGATTAAGAAATACAGCAACGGCAATGTTCGCTACGAAGGCTTCTTTACCAACGACTTGCCATCGGGAACTTTCAAGTATTACTACGAGAACGGCAAGAAAAAATCGGTGCTTGAATATGCCGAAGACCGTTCCTCGAAAGTTGAAATGTTCTGGGAAAGCGGAGCAACAGCAGCTACCGGCGGATACGACGAGGAAACAAAGCGTCATGGCGAATGGCGGATGTACACAGAATCGGGAAATCTCATGGAAATCATTAACTATGTTCACGGCAAAGCCGAAGGCAATGTTACAATGTATTACCCCAACTCAAAGAAACTGGTTCTCGACTGCATGTATGCCAACGGAACCCGCAACGGATACTACAAATATTATTTCGACAACGGCTACATTCACGAGGATGGAGCCTACAAGAATGGAGCAAAGCACGGTCACTGGAAGATATACACTCCCGATGGAAATTTGGAACAGGAAGGCGAATATGTAAACGGTGAAAAGGAAGGGGAATGGAAAGACTACCGTACCGACAAATCGGGGGAAACCATTGTATATAAGCATGGTCATTCCGACAAGGAAAAGGAACAGATGGAAGAATGGAAGCGCAAGGCAGAATGGGCAAAGGAACATCAGGACCAATTTATGCGTCCCGAAGACTACCTTGACGACCCAATGGAGTTCTTCCGCCACAATTCAAATGTGGATTACGGCAATTCGCCAGCCAACACCCGCGACGCACAATCTTCAACCAAATCGGGCAAAAAGCCGAAGAAATAAATTCGTGCCGAAATGAAAAAGCTTCTTCTGGCAATGAGTGGCGGTATCGACAGTTCGGTGTCGGCACTTTTGCTGCGCGATAAATACGAAATCACCGGCGCAACTTTCCGCACATACGATTCCATGAAGGAGTCGTGCATTGCCCGCGAAAAAGGATGCTGCACCATAGAAAGCATCATGGAAGCAAAACATTTTGCCGAATCGCTTGGAATTGAACATCATCTCGTAGATTTCAGGGAACGTTTCCGCGAAACAGTGATAAGCAATTTCATTTCGGAATATCTGCATGGACGGACTCCGAATCCATGTGTTGTATGCAACCGCGAAATAAAGTGGGGAATAATGCTGCAAAAAGCCGATGAACTTGGCTGCGAATACATTGCAACTGGTCATTATGCACGAATTATGCACGAAAATGGCAGATATTTCTTGCGCAAGGGTGTTGACCAAAGCAAGGACCAGACATATTTCTTGTGGCGGTTGTCGCAGGAAAATCTTGCAAGAACAGTTTTCCCTCTTGGCGAATACACAAAAGATGCTATTCGTGAAATTGCAGCCCGGAATGGATTCAACAAGCTTGTAAAAAAACGCGAAAGCCAAGAAATCTGCTTTGTCCCAGACGATGACTACCGCAACTTCCTCCGTTCTCAGGTTCCCGACATTGACGAAAAAATCGGTGAAGGCGACATCCTTTTTACCGATGGCAAGGTGCTTGGCAAACACAAGGGATTTCCGTTTTACACAATCGGACAACGCAAAGGCTTGAACGTAGCTGTAGGACATCCGGTTTATGTTACGGAGATAAATGCCGAAAAAAACACGGTTACTCTTGGGGAACGCGAAGACCTGATGAAATCGGAAATTGTTGTTCGAGACCTAAATTTTATGAAATACGAAAATTTGTTCACACCCAAAAAGCTGGAATGTAAGATTCGTTACAATAGCAGAGGCGTTGAATGTGAGGCTGTTCAAGAAGGAGAATGCCTACATGTAAGATTTGCGCAACCAGTTTCGGCTGCAACACCAGGGCAGTCGGCTGTACTTTACGAAGACGACGATGTTGTGGTTGGCGGTGTGATTGAATAACGCACAAACTATATTTTTCCCTTGCCATATAAAATGTTAATTATAATTTCGCGGCATAAATTTCTATTGAGATGAAGATAGTAAGAACAGTTGATGAACTTACCGCATTGAGGAATGAAAACTCATTCAATGGCAAGAGATTAGGTTTTGTACCGACAATGGGCGCACTTCACGAGGGACACGCCTCGCTTGTTCGCCGCAGCGTAGCCGAAAACGACTGCACGATGGTTTCCGTATTCGTAAATCCCCGCCAGTTCAACGATCCAAACGACTACAAGAACTACCCGATAACCATCGATGCCGACATCGCATTGCTCGAAAGCGTAGGATGCGACGTTCTGTACCTTCCTTCAGCCGACGACATATACAACGGCTACGAAGGCTGCAAGATGGATTTCCACGGACTTGACAAGATGTACGAAGGAGAATTCCGTCCCGGACATTTTCAAGGCGTAGTTGACATTGTTTACAGGCTTTTCGACCTTGTAAAACCTGATTTCTCATATTTCGGAGAAAAAGACTTCCAGCAAGTGGCAATTATAAAACTTATGGTAAAGCAGAAAAATCTGCCTCTCACAATAGTCCCCTGCCCCATCATCCGCGAAGAAAACGGACTTGCAAAAAGTTCTCGCAACAGACTGCTAACGCCAGAACAGACAAAAGTAGCTCCTTTGATATACAAGACCATTACAGAAACCTGTGCAGTAATTTCCGAAACCGACACGCCAGAATCTCTCATTGAAACATTGAGGCAAAAAATTGACAGCATTGAATTTTTGAAAATGGAATATGCAGCATTCTGCAACTCAGAAACCTTGGAAAGACTAGAAAAATTCGACAGAAGCACAACGACAAGACTTTGCATTGCGGTATGGTGCGGAAAAATAAGGCTAATTGACAATATTAATTGTAGCATTAAATAAATGCTTAAATTTGCACCGTTTTTTTTACGACATCTGAAATGAACATAGAAGTAGTAAAATCGAAAATTCACAAGGTTACAGTTACCGAGGCTAACCTGCAGTACGTTGGCAGCATAACCATTGACGAAGACTTGATGGACGCAGCAAACATCATTGAAAACGAGAAAGTTCAGGTTGTAAATGTAAACAATGGCGAACGTCTTGAAACATACGTCATAAAGGGCAAACGAGGCACTGGTGTAATCTGCCTGAACGGTCCGGCTGCACGCAAAGCACAAGTTGGAGACATCGTGATAATTATTTCATACGCATCAATGGATTTCGAAGAAGCAAAGAAATTCAAGCCTTCATTCGTTTTTCCCGACACCCGGACAAACAAAATTGTGTAAATGTCCACCATGCCGACAATAAAATCAAAGATTGTTGACTTTTCAGAAATAAGAAATCTTGTTTCGAAATGGAAATCTGATGGCAACCGTATAGTTTTCACAAACGGCTGCTTTGATGTGCTTCATTTCGGACATGTGAGCTACCTTGCCGAAGCAAAAGACCTCGGTGACAAGATGATTATCGGACTAAATTCCGATGCTTCGGTGAAACGACTAAAAGGAGAAACTCGCCCGATAAACGGACAACACGAACGAGCAGTTCTGCTTGCGGCCTTGCAATTTGTTGATGCAGTAGTTATTTTTGAAGAAGACACACAAGAAAAACTTATAAAGAATGTCGAACCGGACTTCCTTGTAAAGGGCGGAGACTATACGATTGACACAATTGTAGGTGCAAATTTTGTAATGTCATACGGCGGAAAAGTTATTACAATTCCACTTGTTGAAAATTTTTCATCTTCAATTATTATAAAAAAATTGTAAATAAAAAAAATGCATTATCTTTGCACCCGTTTGTTATAAACATTTTTTAAAATGAAGAATAGAATACTATTACCTATCTTATTGATGCTTGTATCAATGGTTTTTCTTGGTTCCAGCTGCAAAAAAGTTGCTGACGAAATTGTTGGGTCATGGGATATGATGACTTACGACACAAAGCCGGATGGAACTTTGCAAATAATTTTTGATGAAAATTCAAATGCCACAAGAATTCTTGAAAGTGATTCGGGTATTAAATATGACAGTTGTACCTACGAAGTTATACAGAAACCTGCTAAGAAAAGACTGATTATCCGCGACAGCCAAATGCTTTCTGGATATACAGATTTAAATGGTGTGTATCGTATTGACAAGGTTAAAAACGATATTATCATCGCAACGAGAATCGAATTCGAGGAAGACCCAACCAAAGGCGGTGCCTATTTAAGAATGGAACTTAAAAGGAAGAATTGATTTTTTTAGAATTAGTTGTTAGTACTCATTTATTATTACCATAACGACTGTTTTCATACAGTCGTTATGTGTTTTATGACAATATGGCAAAAATCAAAACAATATTCGAGTGTCAGAATTGCGGATACGTATCGCCTAAATGGATAGGAAAATGTCCGAACTGCAACAGCTGGAATTCTTTCATAGAAGGAGTAGAGGAAAAGGAAGACAAAACCACAAAAGCTTATTCCGATGCCATTGCAGGGAATCCTGTTCCAATTGCCGACATAAAGCAAAAGGAATTGCATCGAATTGACATGCCATACAGTGAATTCAACCGTGTTCTCGGCGGAGGTCTTGTCCCCGGCTCACTAGTGCTGCTCGGCGGCGAACCTGGAATCGGAAAATCTACACTCATACTACAGTCTGCTCTTAATATCAACAAGAAAGTCCTTTACATTTCGGGCGAGGAAAGCGAAACCCAAATAAAACTTCGTGCCGACAGAATCGGCATCAACAATCCGCAATGCCTGATATACACCGAAATAAACATTGACAAGATTATAGCGACAATCAAGGCTACCAATCCCGAAATCGTTGTAATAGACTCTATACAAACCACAGCTTCTACCGACATAACCTCATCGCCAGGAACAGTTTCTCAAATAAGATTGTGCGCACAGAAACTTCAGGAATATGCAAAACAGTCGGGCGTACCTATAATAATAATAGGGCACATCAACAAGGACGGAGACATTGCCGGACCTATGTCATTGGAGCACATCGTTGATGTGGTAGTGCAATTTGAAGGCGACAACAATCATTTTTACCGTCTGCTACGCCCAAAGAAAAACCGTTTCGGTTCAACATACGAAATTGGAGTGTTCGAAATGATGAACTATGGTCTGAAAGAAGTCATAGATCCGGGTAAAATCCTGCTTTCAGGCGACAACAGCAACCTCAGCGGAATCGCATTTGGCACAGTAAACGAAGGCTCGCGCTCGCTTATGATTGAGATACAAGCACTTGTCGGCAATTCGGTTTATGGCACACCGCAACGCTCATCGACAGGATTTGATAACCGCCGCTTCATGATGCTTCTTGCCGTAATAGAAAAACGCCTCGGACTGAAGCTCAACGCAAAAGACGTATTCCTGAACATTGCCGGCGGACTTAAAATAAACGACACCGCAGTTGACATTTCGGTAATTGCCGCTGTAATTTCATCCTACATCGACAAAGCCATACCTGACAACCACTGCTTCATTGGTGAAGTTGGACTTTCGGGACAAATAAAGCCCGTTTCGTTCATCGAAAAGCGCGTAGCCGAAGCATCAAGGCTTGGATTCTCAACAATATTCATCTCAGCTTCACAAAAATCAGAAGTCAAGAACCAGAAATCAAACATAATCCCAGTTGCCGACGTACGCGACTTTGCCACAAGGCTTTTCAAGGGTTCTAACCAAAGCCAGGAATAGTAATGTCAAAAATTATTTCACCAGACGGACACATTGGAACGCTTGACTACCTAAAGTCAATATGGGCATCTAGGCATCTCGCCATAACCCTCGCCAAAGGAGAAATCAAGAACCAGTCGTCTATGAACATAACTGGCATCTTCTTGAATATCATACAGTCGCTAATTGGGCTTGCCGTATATTGGATTGTGTTCGGTGTTGCAATCGGCATCGACACAGGCAAAATCCCCTACCCGATTTTTGTTCTTCCTGGGATTTTCATCTGGCACTACTTCTCGGCAATTACAGGATATTGCAGCAACTGTTTCCTTTTAAGCCAAATCCTCATCGACAAACTTTATTTTCCACGAATTTGCATTCCGCTATCAAAAGTTTTGCTCGGACTAGTTGATTTTACTATCGGTTTCGTACTGTTCGTAATACTTTTCTTCTGTTTCAGACAATCATTAACAATCAATTGGCTTGCGTTTCCTCTGATTTTCATAATGATAATAATATGCATATCAAGCATAGGACTTTGCATCAGCTTCATATCGCTATTTTCAATGGACACGACACGCATTGCAGCACAACTAACCAACTTCTTGATATTCATTACACCTGTTTTCTACCCGGGCACAATAATACCCGAAAATTTCAAGTTCATACTATACATAAATCCGGTTGCAGGTATTATAGAATACTCACGCTGGTCGTTGCTTGGCACACCACTACCCGACTTCAGATACTTTATTGGCATAGCATTTACTATGTGCTTGGCAATTGCCATCTTCTTCATTTTCAAGAAATACGAAAAACGAATTACAGACCTCATGTAAAATGACACCCGAAACCGCCATATCAATAAGAAATCTGTCAAAAGAATACTACAGGACCGAAAAGGCAAGTCCATTTTCTCGCAAAATGGTCAAAGGTACCGAATTCTTGGCGGTCAACAATATTAGCATCGACATTCGGAAAGGAGAAGTTATTTGCATAACTGGGCACAATGGCTCAGGCAAAAGCACTCTGCTAAAGATGATAGCAGAAGTAACACTTCCAACATCGGGCGAAATAGAAATCAACGGCAAAGTAGCCTCAATCCTAGAAATCGGCATCGGTTTTCAACCCGAAATATCAGGCTACGAGAACATATTTTTGTCTGGTGCAATGTACGGACTGAAAAAATCAGAAATCGAAGCAAAAATCGACAGCATAATTGAAATGTTCGGCTTTCCAGAATTCATCAATACACCTGTAAAGTACTACTCATCAGGAATGTATATGCGACTGGCATTCTCGGTCATCGTCAACATTGATGCCGACATATACCTGTTTGACGAAGTTACAAGCGTTGGCGATACAGAATTCCGCACAAAGGTAATACGCGAAGTTTCAAGGCTAAAGGAAAAAAATGCGACAATACTTATAGTTACCCATAATCCAACGCTTTTCTCACAAATTAGCGACAGATTTTTGCTTTTCGACAAAGGCAGAATCAGCGTTTCGGAAAGTCCAAAAAGTTTACAGGAAGTAGAATACAGCGATGACCCTCTACATATCAATGCCAGCAAACTAATGCAAATCAAGGAATTGCACTCAGAAGGAATAGACTTTGACATTACCAACATTAAAATAAACATAGAAGGTCGACTGGATAACATCGACAGCATTTTCGCCAACAAAATAGAATTTGTAACAGAAATAAGATACAAGCTGCAAGACTCTATGGCTATGCTACTTACAATCTGCGACATAACCGGAAATATTATAACATCGGCAAGCACAGAGCTAAAAGCCGGCAATGTAGAATCGGAAACTATAAAATTTGAAATGCCAAAAGGTTATTTGCGACCTGCACCCATGAGCATTGGCTTTGAAATACTAAACAGCGACAACAAACCTGTCATTTCGTACCACAACGTGATAAGCATACCTTATGACAATAAGAATATTATGTCAGGCTACCTTAATATGCCCATTAAAATTACCAAAGGCATCTAAAACTAAAAATCAAAGCCTTAGAACAAATTACGCACTTCTTTCTTGAGCAGTTCCAAAGCCTCCTGTGTAGGCGACTTTTCAACTTCTATCAGTTTTTCAAACACTGCCTGACTATAAACCATTGCATTGTCCATAGCATTCAAGCCCTGAAGGCACATATTTAGCATTTGTATCGTCCTTTCCTTGGCATTGCGGGTAGCTTCCCACGCCTCAGACGACACATAAAGCTGCTGCGACAAGTTGTGTTCAAATTCGGCACGGATAGTTATCAGCATTTGCCTGTGAAGTTCCTGAACCGTCATGTTTGGCGTCTGCAAACGAATTATCACGCTGTTTGGAGAAATACGTTCAAGGAACAGGATTATCCTCTCGTAAGCCTGCAAACGCAATGGGGTTATTGTCTTCTGATTTTCAAGGATTATCTGTATCCTTTTGGTTTCCAAGTCTTTCTTCAACATCATCCTCAGCACTATAACTGCGGTAACGGCAACTATTACAGCTGGAATTGTTACAATTAGAATCTGCGAAATCATTTAAAAAACATTAAAAATTATGTTATGCAATATTAAGAAATTTAATTTAAAAGAGTTATCTTCGCAGACATTTTTTTTATTTGTAAACACAATGGAAAGAGTATCAAATAGATTGGAAAAGATGGCGGTTTCAGCAACGCTTGCAATGACCGCCAAAAGCCGCGAACTGCAGGCTCAAGGTATTGATGTTATTAACCTTAGCATCGGAGAACCAGACTTCAACACTCCCGAATACATAAAGGAAGCCGCTAAGGAAGCTATCGACCAGAATTTTTCGCACTATCCACCAGTACCGGGCTACGAATCGCTACGCAAAGCCGTTTGTACCAAACTGAAACGCGAAAACAACCTCGACTACGAACCGGCACAGATTGTTGTTTCTACAGGAGCAAAGCACTCGATAATGAATACAATGCTCTCTATTGTAGATCCGGGCGAAGAAGTAATAATTCCTGCTCCATACTGGGTAAGCTACATCGAGATGGTTCGCTTCTGCGAAGGTGTACCTGTTGTTGTAAAATGCAGCATCGACTCAGACTTCAAGATGACAGCCGAGCAACTTGAAAAGGCTATAACGCCAAAGACAAGAGCTATAATCATCTGCTCGCCGTCAAACCCGACAGGAAGTCTCTACAGCAAGGCCGAACTGAAGGCTATAGCCAATGTTTTAGCAAAATATCCCGAAATAATTGTCATTTCTGACGAAATATACGAGCATATCAACTTTGTTGGCGAACACGAAAGCATTGCTCAGTTTGACGACATTCGCCGCCGCTGCGTAATTATAAATGGTGTATCAAAGGGTTATGCCATGACAGGTTGGAGAATAGGTTTCATCGCAGCTCCTCTATGGATTGCAAAGGCTGTTACAAAATTGCAGGGACAATTTACCTCTGGTGCTTGCTCAATTGCACAGAAAGCAGCCGAAGCAGCACTCAACGCAGGCAACAGCGAATGCAAGAAGATGACTAAGATTTTCAAGACTCGCCGCGACCTCGTCCTTGGTCTGCTGAAAGAAATTCCGGGACTTAAGCTCAACACTCCACAAGGCGCGTTCTACATTTTCGCAGAAGTTTCATCATTCTTTGGAAAAGAAGCAGAAGGCATGAAAATCAACACATCCGACGACCTTGCAATGTACCTGCTTGAAAAAGGACACGTTGCAACCGTAGGCGGCATATCGTTTGGTTCGCCCGAATGTCTGCGACTCTCATACGCAACCAGCGAAGACAGACTTACCGAAGCTGCAAAACGCATGAAGGAAGCACTTGCAAAACTGAAATAAGCAAAATATCATAGCGGAATGGACAAGGCAAAACCTTATTCGTTCCGCTATTTTCAAACATCCTAGATTGCAATGGAAATCAAAAAACAGACAAAAAACTCGAAATACAAGTTCGACTACGATGAAGTTGCCGGAATTATCCACGTTACCAACCTCGAAACCGGCGAAGAATACGACCTGCTAAAAGAAGATACCGGTTGGTACGACCCCGACTACGAATTCAGCGTATAGAGGAAAGTACATATTCTTTAGCAATTTCCTTAATCCAATTTCAACACAGCCAAGAACGCCGACTGCGGAACCT
This sequence comes from Bacteroidales bacterium, assembly GCA_017645925.1. GTDB lineage: Bacteria > Bacteroidota > Bacteroidia > Bacteroidales > ML635J-15 > Bact-19. The sequence continues at coordinate 10,031 of JAGCNN010000179.1, read as the reverse complement.
CTACCGAACCAATCTGGCGCATACGCTTCTTGCCTTCCTTCTGCTTTTCGAGCAACTTGCGCTTACGGGTAATATCACCGCCGTAACATTTAGCAGTAACATCCTTGCGCACAGCCTTTACCGTTTCACGGGCGATAATCTTGCCGCCTATGGCAGCCTGAATAGCAACATCAAACTGATGTCGCGGGATGAGTTCCTTCAGTTTTTCGCACATACGTCTGCCAAAGGTCTGAGCATTGCTTACATGCGTCAAAGTTGACAAAGCATCAACCATTTCACCGTTCAGCAGAATGTCAAGACGGACAAGCTTTGACAACTTATATTCCGACTGGTAGTAGTCAAACGACGCATAACCCTTCGAAATGCTCTTCAGCTTATCGTAGAAATCAAAAACAATTTCACCCAAAGGCAAGTCGAAATGCAATTCTACACGGTCGGCACTCAGATAAACCTGATTCAGGAATGTTCCTCGTTTGTCAATGCAGAGTTTTATAATCGGACCTACATAATCGGCTTTTGTGATGATTGTTCCACGAATAAATGGCTCTTCAACATGGTCAAGATAATTTGGACCGGGCATTCCCGAAGGATTGTGAACCTCAACCTTTTCGCCCTTGGTAGTATATGCAAGATACTGAACATTAGGCACAGTGGTAATTACATCCATCTTAAATTCGCGGTCAAGACGCTCCTGCACAATTTCCATGTGAAGCAAGCCGAGGAATCCACAACGGAAACCAAATCCCAATGCTGCCGACGATTCCAAATCGTAGGTCAATGACGCATCGTTGAGCTGCAGTTTTTCAATCGAAGCACGAAGTTCCTCATAGTCATCAGCATCAACAGGATATATACCAGCATAAAGCATTGGTTTAACCTCGGAGAATCCTGCAATTGCTTCGGCACAAGGCCTTTCCACATGGGTGATAGTATCACCTACCTTCACTTCAACGGCCGTCTTGATGCCCGAAATTATGTAGCCAACATCGCCAGCCGACAAAGTCTTACGTGGTGCATAGTCCATCTTCAGCACACCAATTTCCTCGGCATTGTATTCGCGACCTGTATTTACAAACTTGACAAGGTCCTTTGTGTTGACCGTACCATTGAAAATTCGGAAATAAACCACGATTCCACGGAAAGCATTGAACACCGAATCGAAAATCAAAGCCTCGAAAGGAGCCTCGGGGTCACCTTTTGGAGCAGGAATCCTGTTGACAATGGCCTCTAGAACCTCCTCCACGCCTTCGCCGGTCTTACCGCTTGCACGAAGAATGTCCTCGCGGTCACAACCGATAAGGTCAATAATCTGGTCTTCAACCAATTCTGGCATTGCAGCATCAAGGTCAATCTTATTCAGCACGGGAATAATTTCCAAATCGTGGTCAATTGCCTGATACAGCACCGAAATTGTCTGAGCCTGAACACCTTGCGTAGCATCAACAACCAACAGCGCACCCTCGCAGGCAGCAATCGAACGGCTTACTTCGTACGAAAAGTCAACATGCCCCGGAGTATCAATGAGATTCAGAACATACTTCTGCCCGTCCTTTGCCTCGTAGTCCATCTGTATGGCATGGCTCTTAATAGTTATACCGCGCTCGCGCTCCAAGTCCATGTCGTCAAGAACCTGATTCTGGAAATTACGGTCTGAAACCGTTCCTGTATATTGTAAAAGACGGTCGGCCAAGGTACTTTTCCCATGGTCGATATGTGCTATAATGCAAAAGTTGCGTATGTTCTTCATCAAGTGTGAATTTTCGATAAATCAAGGCGCAAAAATACATAAAAAACAGCAAATTGGAAATATGCAAGCAAGGCATACTAGCAAATTAGTTTTCCACAAAAGCGGACTTTCTCTCCAAACCACTGATAACAAACACATTACAAGAAACAATTTCTTTTTCTCAAAAAAACTTAAAATATTGTATAACATTGGAAATAAATGATTAACTTTATCACCGATTAACCACAAAAGTTTACGATTATGAAAAAGTTTATAATAACATTTGTCATTGCCGCAATGGTATCGCTTCCGCTTGCAGCACAAAACATAACCCGCGTTGATGACAACGGCAACACACTTTATTTCGGACTGAGGTCAAACAAGGCAAACAAGTACGACAAGGTAAAAACACCACCGTCATACGAAGTAATTGCCCCACTGACACCTGCCGTAGGCAAATCTGAAACTGTAAAAAATGCCATCGATACAATGTGGGTTCCATTTGTTTACGAAACAATACAGAAGTACAACAATGACATAAATGGAACAGTAACAGTCCCAAAACGTATTACCTATCAGGGCGTAAATTATCCAATTACCTGCATAGGCACGCAGGCATTCAAGGACTGCAAAAAGATGAAGAGGATACTTCTGCCTCTGACAGTTACAGAAATTGGCACCGAAGCATTCAGCGGATGCACGGAACTTACGGAGATTGTACTTCCTCCCGAACTCAAGAAGATTGGAAACTTTGCATTTGAACACTGCAAGAAGGTGAAAACAATAGAACTTTACTGCGAAACTCCGCCAGAACTCGGACAGCACAGCGATTTCTACCTATATGGTGTTACACTTGTCGTTCCGCCAAAGACCGCCGACATATACGGCACCAAGGAACCTTGGAACGATGCAAAGGCAATAGTTGAACGCAGCGACAATACCTCGTCAAACATATTCTGGACAACCGCCGAAACTGGACAAAAATTCATCTGCAAGGTTACAAATCAGGACGAAGGCACAGCTTCAATTATATCGTATGGCATATTTACACCCTACATCAACTGCGAAGAATCGTACGACGATGTAGCAGGTGAACTGAAAATACCTTTTTCGGCAAACAAAGAAAACGTTCCTTACAACATCAACACTGTGGAACAAAACGCATTCAACAGTTGCGACATTACAAACGTACGAATCCCTGCCACAATAACAAGGATAGAAAAAGGTGCTTTCAAGAACTGCAAACAACTGACATACGTAAGGATTGACGGGGGAAAGGTTGAAATTGCAGATGACGCATTTGATGGACTTCCAGAAAACGCAGTGCTTTCTGTACCAAAACTTTGCGGTTCATACTACAAGCAACTTCCAGCCTGCAAGAAATTCTCGGAAATAAAGGAAGCAATGTCGAAGTAATTCAAAGATTTGAAAATTTGAAGATTTGAAGATTTGAAGATTTGATATTGTTCCTTAAGTTCTGAGTTGCTTGCTACTGAATATTTTCAAGATTTCATGGCTGACAACTAGCTCACCATTAACATTTATAGCCTTAGCTAAAAAATATGGAAAAAAGATTACTGCTTATTTGTTCATTGTTTTTCCTTATTGGAAATACAATTGCACAGAATGACACATTCAACAAGGATTCCGTATTCACGTGGGGAATGAATGCATACGCAAGCGGAGACATTGAAGGTGCACTACAGCATTTCGAGACGTACTTTGAAAACACAAGCGACACCACCTCTGCTCAATACGCCACAGCACTCCACAAGACAGGAAACATAGCATTGATGTACGGCGACAACCAAACAGCACTGCAATACTACCAACAATCGCTTGCTATAAGGGAGAAACTTTTCGGCAAAAGCCATCCCGATTGTGGAGCATCGCTGATAAACATAGGCAATGCGTTGCAAAATCTGGGCAAATACGCCGAAGCGATTGACTATTTGCGGCGTGGTACCGAAATAGACAAGAAGTTTTTCGGCGACAAATCGCAGTTCTACGGAGAAGACATGCACAATATTGGCAATTCATACTACGGACTGCGCGATTATGTCAACGCAGAGAAATACTATCTTGAAGCTGCCAAGATAAAAGCCGCTTCCGTGGGAGAAGACAGCTACGACTATGCCACCACAATAGTAATGCTTGCCGACCTATATGGTGACCTTGGGCAAAATGAAACAGCAATGAAATATTACGAATCGGCGGCAAAAATAATCGGAGCTACCGAGGACAGGCAAGACACATACGCAAATGTTCTCAACAGCATGGGAACATTGTATTCTGCACTAGGCAACTTCACCAAGGCACTTGAAAAATATAACGAAGCAAAAGCAATCCTCGAAAACCTAGGAATGGAAAAAACTAGCACATATACAAGTGCACTAATCAATATTGCAAGTGCATATTTCTTTACGGCTGATTACAGCAAGTCGCTTGAAATTGACAAACAAGTAGCAGAAATTACAAAGGAGCAAATGGGAGAATCTTCAATCGAATACGCCACAGCAATAAATAATATAGGTACTATTTACATGAAGACTACCGAATATACAACGGCTCTTGAATATTTGCGGAAGGCGGCAAAAATAAGGAAGAATCTTCTTGGAGAAAACAACATCGAATATGCCAAGTCGCTTAACAACATAGGCAATACTCTTCTGCTCATGGGCGACACAAAGGCAAGCTCCGACACCTTGATTAAAGCTTACAAAATTGCCGAAGCCGTATATGGCAAAGGTCACAACGGAACAACCGACTACCTGCTGAATATTGCAAACAGCTATATTAAGTCGGGCGACTATAAGACGGCACATACGTACTTGCAGAAATCGCTTGATATTGGAGGACGAAGCCTTAGGGAAAACTTTTCGTTCCTCTCGTCGCGAGAACGCGAAATATACTGGCAGAACAATTTGGAAATGTATCGTTCAATCATAGAAAATACCTTCCACATTGCCGACGACACATCTGCAGCACGTTGTTCGTACAATGCCGAACTTGTAACCAAAGGTCTTCTGCTTACATCAGAAATGGAGTTCAACAATTTGATTGCCGAAAGCAAGGACGCAAAGCTGATTGCTGAATTTGAAAACATGAGGCAATTGGGTCTGATGCTGAATATAGAACTTGAAAAACCTATTGACGAGCGTATATACAACTGCGATTCTCTTGAAAACGAAATCCAAAAGATAGAAAGACACCTCGTTGAAAATTGTCGTCAGTATGGCGATTTTACCCGTTCAATTGCTATAAATTGGAAAGATGTGCAAAAATCATTGACAGCCAACGATGTTGCAATAGAGTTTGCAAACTTTACCGAAAACGACACAACCAAATATTCCGCCATAGTCCTTACAAAAGGCATGAATTCTCCTGTTTTTGTTCCTCTTTTTGATGAAAACGATATTGCAAAGCTGCTTCGCGGTATAACACCTGCCAAACCCGATTCTCCCAAAGACGACGACAACCGTGGAGCTAGCACTGTTACGGCGAAACGACAAGGAATATACGAATCAACAGGACTTTACAATCTAGCATGGAACCCTTTGGAAAAATATTTTCCAGAAAACCCACGCATCTATTTCGCGCCATCGGGAATGTTGCACCAGATTGCAGTTGAATATGCACCAATCAGCCACGAACAGACCATTTCGGACAAATACGAAATTTACCGTGTGTCCTCTACCCGTTTCCTCGCAATGGATTATATGCCAAAGCCATTCAAAAATTCAGTCCTTTATGGTGGCATCTTCTACGACAGCGACACAACCACAATGAAGCGTGAAAGCGACCGCTACTCAACACGCGGAGGCAATACAACACACTCATTCACAATGCTAAACCGCAACGAAGACCGCGGAAGCCTCAATTATTTGCCTGGCACAAAGACCGAGGTTGAAAACATTGTCGGCAACCTGAAAAAAAGCCGCGTAAAGACCAAACTCTATGAAGGCACACAAGCTAACGAAGAATCGTTCAAGGCTTTGTCTGGCAACGAAATAGCAGTACTGCACATTGCAACCCACGGCTTCTTCCTGCCTACCGATGAAGAATTGTCGGGTGACCAGTCGCTTGTGCAGTCGGGACTTCTGCTGTCGGGCGCAAACTACGCTTGGCAGAACAAACCTCTGCCTGATGGCATAGAGGACGGCATCCTTACCGCAAAGGAAATCAGTTTTATGGACTTGCGCAAAACAGACTTAGTGGTTCTCTCCGCCTGCCAAACGGCTCTTGGTGAAATCACAGGCGAAGGCGTATTCGGTTTGCAACGTGGTTTCAAGAAGGCTGGCGCACGTACCATAATCATGAGCCTCTGGCCGGTGGACGACAACGCCACCCTGCTGATGATGACCGAATTCTACACAAACCTCACCAAAGGCATGACCAAGCGAGAAGCCTTCCTTGCCGCACAAAACAAAGTGAAGAACACGGCAGGATTCGAGAATCCGAGGTACTGGGCTGCGTTCATAATGCTGGACGGAAACGAAAGGTGATTTAAGACGTTTTGAATTGACAATCTGTATTCTCGCAATGCTATGCAAGAATACATAAGACAATATAATTTGCAAAAAAGAAGTACAAGACTTATCTTTGCAAAAACTATGAAACTTTTTTCGCGACACATCATATTGTCCGTTCTTGCCCTACTCGCATTTCCTGCAGCATATACACAAGATTTTACGAGCAGCAACCTTCCTATTGTTGTTATTGAAACTCTTGGAGACGAAATCAACAACATAGCCCCAATTAATGCAAAAATGAAAATCGTATTTCACAAAGACGGCAGCAGAAATCACCTATCGGACACCGCCGATATACGATTCCTAGACTACAACGGAGACATTGAAATCAAAATACGCGGCAATACATCACAATATCAGGACAAAAAGCCTTACGCAGTCCACACAATCCATGCCTTTGACGAAAACAACAATGTAAGCCTTCTCGGACTTCCTGCCGAAAACGATTGGGTACTCAACAACATTGCATTCGATGCATCGTTTGTCCGCGACTTCATATCATACGGACTATCTGAAAAAATGGGCAATTACGCACCAAGATGCCGTTTCTGCGAAGTTGTAGTCAACGACACATACAACGGACTATACATTTTCACAGAAAAGATGAAAGCCAACAAAAACCGAATCGACATTGAAAAACCGCCAAGACAACATGCACAAGAAGACAATTCCCACGGCTATATCTTCAAGGCAGACAGGGACATAAACCAAACTTCTTGGTTCGACTACCCATATCATGCCTACAACTGCGATTCAATAATGTATTCAATAACCTATCCCAAAATTGAACAAATCGAACCATACGAAATAGAATACATTCACAACTACTACAACGAATTCACCGAAAAGATTCACAACCAGAACGAAGCAATAGATGTAGGTTTTCCATCAATGATTGATATTCAGTCGTTTATTGACTTCATGCTGATTGGTGAATTTTCGTCAAATGTTGACATATACCAACTTAGCACATTTTTTCACAAGGACACAAAAGGGAAACTACGCGCAGGGCCGGTCTGGGACTTCAACCTCACATTCGGCAACGACATACAGAGCAACCGTAGCCGTTACAACGTATGGCAATTTTACAACTATACCAACGAGGGTGCAAAGTTTTGGAAAGACCTTTTCGACAACCCCACATTCCGCTGCCACCTGTCAAAACGCTGGCACGAACTGACCTCTGAAGGTCAACCGCTGAACTACGAAAGCGTTTGTTCGTATATTGATGAATCACAATCCATTATAGCAGAGGCTGTTCCTCGCGATTGCGACAGATGGCAAAAGGTAAACCACCAAGCAAGCAACATCGACTCTATGAAAAACTGGATACAAAAACGCATCGAATGGCTGAACAACAATATAGGCTCGTGCGAGCAATGCGAGGACGAACATGTTCCAAAACTTGTAATCTCACGCATCAACTACAACCCTATGCCACAAGGTTTTGTAAGCAGCGACATGCTTGAATTCATCGAGATTACCAACAACAGCGACGAACAAGTAAACCTTACTGGAATATATTTCGGCGGGATGGGATTGAGCTATATTTTCCCAATAAATTCATATTTGCAGCCACACAAAAGAGCTATAATATGTTCAGACAGCCTGCAATTTGTAACACACTATGCAAAAACCCCATTCGGACAATACACTCGCCACCTTTCTGACTTCTCGCAACGACTTGTATTGTATGACGTATGGGGCAACCTCATCGATGAAGTAACATACAGCAGCAATCCGCCTTGGCCAGAGGCCGCCAACGGACGTGGCGGTTTCCTCGAACTCATTGACATTGGCTCAGACAACAGCCTTGCAGAAAACTGGAGAGCTGCTGAAATATTATCTTCCAAAGTTTTATTGCAAAACAACACAATGGTGTATCCTAATCCATTTTCCGATTATATTCAAATCGAAACTAATTCCACAAATACAAAATACAGCCTCATTAATGCCATCGGACACGAAGTCATTTCTGGGGAAAGCACGAACAGTACAATAACCATAAACACAAGCGCTCTTCCTGCAGGAATCTATGTCGCAAAGGTAACATCTGGAGAAAAAACTATCTGTCAAAAGATTGTAAAATACTAAAGGGCGCACACTAATATTCGTTGACAATCTGTCAATCTAAAATCGTAAAAATCCTTATCTTTGCGCACAAATTTCAAAGAAAATGTTCAAGAAAGTACCACATACATACGTAATTGTATTTGCAATAATTGTAATTGCAGCAATACTGACATGGGTTGTCCCAGCAGGACAATTCGAGCGCACGCAAAAGCCCCTTCCCGATGGTGGCAGCACAACAGTAATTGTAGAAAACTCGTACCACGAAGTGGATGCAAGCCCACAGACATGGCAGGTTTTCACCTCTATTTTTGACGGATTCAAGAAACAGGCAGGAATAATAGCATTCATACTGCTTGTAGGCGGAAGTTTTTGGATTCTAAACGAAAGTCGCGCATTGGCAGCAGGAATAAACTCGTTCCTGAGGTTCAGTCAAAAACTTGAAAAATGGAAATTCCTCCAGAAGATAGGCGTAAATAACATTATAATGGTACTGATAATGACATTATTCAGTGCATTCGGTGCAATTTTTGGCATGAGCGAGGAGACAATAGCTTTCGTCATAATATTTGTTCCACTGGCAATATCAATGGGTTACGATTCAATTACAGGGCTTTGCCTCGTGTATGTTGCCGCACATCTAGGTTTTGCAGGAGCGATATTCAATCCGTTCACAATAGGCATTGCGCAGGGGATGTCCGACTTGCCATTGTTCAGCGGTTGGGAATACAGGTTTGTATGCTGGCTGATAATTAACGCAGTAGGCTTCTCTTTTATACTTTGGTACGCATCACGCATAAAGAAAAATCCACAGAAGAGCCTCACCTACTCCATCGACGAATACTGGCGCAAAAACAACAGCAGCCACTCCGACGACATCGTATATTGCACACCTAAATCGGCATGGGCGAGCTACATAATAGTTTCCTTTGCTGTAATTCTGTTCTCCATATTCTACCCGATTTCTCAGTTGAAAGTTGGAAATGCCGAATTTGAGTTTTATGCAATACCTATTGTGTCTGGACTTTTCATTCTCACATCATTTTTCATGCTTCGCAAATCTGTCCATTTCTACATAATAAACCTGCTGATGTTCACTGTTTTGTATCTTATTGTAGGCGTAATGGGCTACGGCTGGTATGTGGAAGAAATAGGAGGACTTTTCCTCGCCATGGGCATAGCGGCAGGAATAGCAATGAACAAGTCGGCAAACGACATTGTCAAAATGTTCATCGATGGAGCCAAGGACATTTTCTCTGCTGCATTTGTAGTCGGCCTTGCTGGCGGAATTATCGCAATTCTTATCAACGGCAACATCATCGACACCATAATGAACAGCCTTTCAAACGGAATGCAAGACACAGGCAAAGAAGCTTCGCTGTCGATAATGTACGGAATACAGACATTCCTGAACATAATAATCCCATCGGGTTCGGCAAAGGCAGCACTCACAATGCCTATCATGGCACCATTCTCTGACCTTGTTGAGATTTCGCGTCAAACGACAGTCCTCGCCTTCCAGTTCGGTGACGGATTCACCAATATGATAACACCTACATCGGGCGTGCTGATTGGAGCATTGGGAATGGCAAAGATTCCGTTCAATCTTTGGTTCAAGTTCATCTGGAAATTCATGTTGGTACTTATAGTTCTCGGTTTCCTACTCTGCCTACCAACACTATACATGACACTCAACGGCTTTT
>JAGCNN010000024.1 GCA_017645925.1 Bacteroidales bacterium | reverse complement strand
GCTACTGATGTTGCTTGACATTTCGCAGACAAACGGATTGCCTGCCAAACTGCACTATTATGTAAAGCAGGGAGTTTTGCTAAATCCACGTAGAGGAATTTATGCGAAGCCCGAATACGATGTCAGGGAAATGGCGTGTGCGGTATTTCAACCGTCGTACATATCAATGGAGTATGTCTTGAGTCGGTCAGGAGTAACTTTCCAGTATGTTGACGAAATTACATCTATCAGTTATCAGAACCGAAACATAGAAATTGATGGCAAAATTTATTCGTTCAGGCGTATAAATCCATTGTTGTGGTTAAATACGGCTGGTATAATCCAAGAAGACAATATGGCCATAGCCTCGCCTGAACGGGCTTTTTTGGATATGCTTTATCTGAGTGCAGGCAACTGCTATTTCGACAATCTCCGGGTGCTTGACAAAACGGCAATTAGGAAAATTCTTCCTACATATAATTCTGTCACATTGAATAATAGGGTAAAACAGTTAATTGGAATTTGAATATGGACATAAATAAGCATCGTTACTATATGACGCAAGTGTTGCTTGCAATATTTCAGGATAACGAACTTGGCAAGTTGCTGGCATTCAAGGGCGGAACTTCTCTGTTGATGTTCCACGGCCTGACAAGATTTTCTACCGACTTGGACTTTAACCTGCTAGACAAGGAGCAGACTGAAAAGGTTTATCATCGCATTCGCAGTATTTTGCAACGATTTGGAAAAATAGAAGATGAAGCAATAAAGTTTTATGGTGCAATACTTGTGCTTAATTATGGTAAAGGTGAGCGTATGCTGAAGGTTGAAGTCAGTACGCGCCAGTACGACAATCATTATGAGGTTAAAAACTTGATGGGAACGGATATACGGATAATGACAGTTTGCGATATGTTCGCGCATAAACTTTGCGCACTTGGTGAACGCATAACTCCTCGTGATGTTTACGATACTTGGTTTTTCCTGCAAAATAGAACCGAAATCAATTCCAATATTGTGTGGTTGCGTACAGGAAAGTCGGTATCTGATTATGCCAGACAATGTGCAGAAATCGTCAAAAAAACAAGCCCTAAAACATTGATGCAGGGCTTGGGTGAGGTATTAGCAGACAATTCTTCGAAAAATTTTGTAAAGAGACAATTGATTGAGGAAACAGCTTCATTACTCAACTTATTTGCTCAGTATCCTCTTGTAGCAAATCAAAAGAATACTTTGCGAATGCAAATGCTACTTGAGAATCCTGACTTGATACCAATGTTTGAAAACAATGATGTGGATTTGAGCACGGTATCGGAGAACCAACTGCAATGCGCTCTTAATCAAGGAGAGGCTCTGGAATTATATACACGAGGAGGTCAACTTGTGAAGTTGGAGTTAGGCAATGTATAAGGTATGATGGGCTGGCGCCGTTTGATGGGCTACGCCCGTTTGAGAGGCTGACGCCGTTTGATGGGCTACGCCCGTTTCTGGGTTTCAATGGCTGCGCCGTTTCAATGGGCTTCGCCCGTTTCTCGCTACGCGGTTTAACTTCGTTGAGGGCTTCGCCGTTCAATGGCTTCGCCGTTTCTGGTTGAATCGCGCCATGACGCGATTGTACAGTTCAAGGGGTTCAATGGCTCAAAGGTGTTTGAAGATTTGAAAGATTCCAACTATGCTTTACCGTTCAACTTTTCCAACATTTCATCTATATCAAATGTTATTTTGCTGAATGCAAACATCTTCTTGCCTAGGTCCTTGAGCGATGCGCCAATGAGATACACATTGTCGTCAATAAGCAAGAAACGGTCGTGCGAATCGGCAAATTAGTGAATGTCAATAGGTCTGTATTGCGCGTTGTGCTTTTGAACATCAAGTTTAAGTTTTGCATTTATTTCCTTCGTATATATGCTTGCCACAACATTATCCTGCCGCTTGTCAAGCATTTGCAGGACGGTATCGTCAACATAGTTGTCAATCAGGATTATCCGTTCCTTTGCACTGCGTATCAGGTCGCTGGCAAACTTATAGGCGTCAAATATCTTTCCGTCGAAGAATACCCCCTCGACAGGCGGCAGGGATGTATGCACAAAAAATTCTATCTTGTTCTCTGTTTCAGCGACACGCCGTTCCAAACGCTCGAACCTCTGGTTTATCGAATAGCCCCTAAGCAGATATTCCTTTAAAACACGGTTAGCCCACTGACGAAATCTTGTGCCTCGTACTGATTTTACCCTATAGCCTACCGATATTATTACATCAAGATTGTAGTAGTCAATCTGCCTGATAACTGAACGCCCATTTTCAATTTGAACTGTTGCATTTTTTGCAACAGTTGAATTCCTATCCAACTCACCTTCATTGTATATTGCCGATATATGCCTGGATATTACCGACTTATCCCTATCAAACAACTCTGACATCTGATTTAAACTTAACCAGACCGTTTCGGCATCAAGCCTTACTTCTATTTTCACAGCATCATCTGGCTGATAGAGTATTATTTCGTTGGAAGCGTCCATTTGCGTTACCTACTAATTCAATTGTTGGGCAAAAGTAGTGAGAAAAATGGAAATGGGGAAAAATTATTTGGCGAAAGCAGGTCTAAAGCCAGTTGAATGACTGCGGCGTTTAACTTCGTTGAGGGCTGTGCCGTTCAAAGTTTCTCGCTACGCGGTTTCAATGGCTGAAGCCGTTTCAAAGTTTCTCGCTGCGCTGTTTGATGGCTGACGCCGTTTGGAAGGCAAAAGAAGAAAAGGCTAAAGACAAAACTCTCCGAATGCAGCAACTGTTCTGGCAACTGCAAAGCGTAATGTCATTCGTAATTTTTATTTTCTATTCATCACGATACCATCTCCGCTATTTTCCCTTTTCCTAAATTCCTTTGTCATAAACATCCGCGCAAACTTTTTATCATCCAATCTTTTGGTAATCAATACAAAAGCAAATGTCACAGCAAAGGCAAAAATAGCACGCACAAGTATCACGCCAGTCCAATGCGCACCAGCACCTATAATTAATATTGTATCCTCAAAAATGCTATGAAACAAGCCCATAAGCGTCATTGCGAAGAAAATATCCTTTGGCTTCACACCCTCCTTCCTGCCCTCGTCAACAATAAGTCCGCCACCGTAGGCAAGCCCCATTGTCATACCGATGACCGTCAGCGGTAACATACGCTCGCTTATGCCAAGCCAACCAAGCAATGGCAAGAACATTAGGTTTATAAATTTCATAAAACCAACCACTTCGAGCAGACGCACAAACATCACAAGAGCAAAAATCACAGCGATTATAAGTCCGTAGTTCTTCAGTTCGTTCAACGCCCACTCGCCCCAACCGAGATGTCCCGGAACAAGAAATTCGGGCATCACGACTGGCTCCTGCAAAGTTCCAGTAAGCGAATATATTCCGTTAAGTATCGCACCAAGAGCTATCGCACCAAGGAAACGAATAAGGAACATTATCCAGAACTTCACGCCTGTTTTCTTTGCAATGCCGACTTCTACGGGAATCGTATGCGCCAAAAGGACCATCGTAAGCAGAATGGTAAGCTGAGAATGCGTAAGCGGTTCACTTAGTGAGGGATAAATCGAAAACAGCGACAAAAGTCCGCCATAAATGTTGACGACCATCGCCGAAAGCCACACTATTGCGGTCTCGGCTGGCAAACCCACAATGCCCATCACAGGTTCGAGCACACCGCTGATATACGGCAGAACGCCAAATTCCTGAATAAGACGAATTACAATGGAAACGGGAATCATCAGTTTGAAAAGAATCCAACACGATGAAGCCGTCCGTTTCAGACAATACTTGAAAAAATCGGCTATACCAGCAAAACTCACAGCCATCAATGACTTACACCTGTGTAAAATCGCCGTCGCTTAACATTCCAGCAACCTCAGGATTGTTTTTCTTGAGTTCGTCGAGACGCTCCGAAGTTGTCTTTGCCACCTCGTTGCTCTTCTCTACAAGGTTTTCGTCAACTACAAAATTGAAATTGAAACTGCCATTGTCGAGTTTCATGCGTACAAAGTTCAGTATCACTTCCTTCCTTTCGAGCAAACGTGTCTGCATGGAAGAATCTTCAACCTTCAGAACGTATGCTCCCGATTCGTCAACTTCGGGAATATGATTTCTAAAATAACTGTTCCAACGTGTTCCTGCAGGACATTTTTCCGCCACGAAAGCCAACCAAGCCTCCGTCACATCGGAACTGGAAAAATCCTTATTGCCCCAGTTTGCCGTAGAAGTTGCAACTTGAGTGTTTTTTTCTGCATTGGAAGCAGTGGGCGTTCCGCCAAGACCTACAATCTTGTTTAGCAAACCAGCCTTTGTTCCATCATTCTGCGGTTCATTGTTAGTGGGTTGCGGTTTGGGTTGCTCTGGCAGTACTGGCTTTGGAGCGACTGGTGCTGGAGCAGGCTTCTGTTCTGCCACAACAGGCTTTGACACAACTGGTTGTGGCTGTGGTTGAGCAACCTGAGTTTTCGGTGTCTGCTGCTGCGGAAGTGCAAATACCGACGATGATATGTTGCAAATCTTGAGCAACGACAACTCCACCAGAAGCCTCTTGTTCTGCGAAGTCCTGTAACTCATATCGCAGGAGTTTGCAATCTGTATTGCATTGAACAGGAACGGTACCGAACATTTCTGCGCAAACTGAAGGTATTTTTCCTTGGTCTTGTCGCCGACCTCAATCAAATTTATCGTATTGGGATCCTTGCAAACTAGCAAATCGCGGTAATGCGAAGCAAGACCGTTTATAAAATATCCGCCTTCAAAACCTTTCTTCAACACGTCGTCGAAAATGTTAAGAGCCTCGGCGTAATTGCCAGCCAATAATGCATCAGTAATCTTGAAATACACCTCATAATCAAGCACATTCAGGTTCTTGATTGTATCCTGATAAGTTATATTTCGTCCACAGAAACTTACAATCTGGTCGAATATTGAAAGAGCATCACGCATAGCACCATCGGCTTTCTGCGCGATAACGTGAAGTGCATCCTGTTCTGCCTCAATGCCTTCCTGCTTTGCCACATACTCCAGTTGCTTGCGTATGTCCTCGACGCTAATACGGTTGAAATCGAAAATCTGGCAACGCGAAAGAATAGTC
>JAGCNN010000023.1 GCA_017645925.1 Bacteroidales bacterium | reverse complement strand
TGTCCGACAAGAAGATAACTGCCGAGGTTTGTGTCCACCATCTGTTTTTCAACAATGCCGACTACGACAGGCTAGGTACTCGCATCAAGTGGAATCCTTCGGTAAAGTACGAATCAGATAGGCTTGCTTTGATACAGGCTCTTAAAGATGGAAAAATAGATGTTGTCGCCACCGACCATGCTCCGCACTCCATTGATGAAAAGAATGCGCCATATACACGTTGTCCGTCGGGTGCACCTATGGTGCAACATTCGTTGCAGGTGATGCTTGAACTTGCAAAGCGTGGCTATTTTGGCATTGCCGATATTGTGAAGTGGATGTGCCACAATCCTGCACAGTTGTACCGAATTGATAGGCGTGGTTTTATACGCCGAGGCTACTATGCCGACTTGGTTCTTGTGGATTTGTCTGGACAATACGAAGTTACAAAGGACAATATTCTGTATAAGTGCAAGTGGTCGCCGCTTGAGGGCTTTGTCTTCAATTCGAGGATAAAAACTACATTTGTAAATGGCAAGATTGTTTTCAATGATGGAAAGATTGTTGAAAACCATTCGGCTATGAAGTTGAAATTTAATAGGTAAAGTTATGATGAAGAAAGTTTTTTTTTTTGTTGCAGCTATGGTTCTGACCGCATCGTCGCTGTTTTCGCAGATGAACAGGACAAAGCAGGACAGTGCAACAGGTGAGGATTTCTTGTACGGATTTTGTACTCGCAGTGCAATTGAGGAACATGGCGACGACTGGTTCAAGGCTGAATATGATTCGTATGAGGTGAAGTCCGATGTGTTCAATTTTGAGCTTCCCGAAAAATTTGACAGCGTATATGTGTTTATGGGCACTTGGTGTCGCGATTCGCGGCGAGAAGTCCCGCGTTTCTGCAAGATATTCGATCTTGATTATTTCAAGGACATTCCTGTAAAATTCATCTGTCTTGACAAGCAGATAACCGTTGATGTGTTGGATGTTGATGAGTATTACGTGCAGTTTTTGCCTGCCATTGTGTTCTACAAGAAAGGCGAGGAGCTTTGTCGTATCTTGGAACGTCCACGAACCGAATCGCTTGAGTCGGATATTATGGATTTGATGGAAAGGATACAATAAGTTTTTGGGCTGAGTTTATTGCGGCTTTTTGCCGTATTCGGTAGCATCTTCGGCGGCAATTCCCATTTCCAATTCTTCGGGAATTTCGTATGGCTTTGGAAGTTCGGGCGATAATTTTCGGCGTAGGCGTTCTGCAATTTTGTCGGCAACCACATCGGCATCGTGCGCATGGCTTAGTTCGCATTCCCACACTACTATGACTTCCCAGCCCATTTCGCCCAATTTCCAGTAGTTTTCCAAGTCGCGCTGGCGGTTGCGCTTGATTTTGTTTTGCCAGAATTCGGTGTTTGTCTTGGGCGTGGTGGCAATCTTGCAGTCGGGGTGATGGTGCCAGAAGCATCCGTTTACGAAAATTATAGTGCCATACTTCCGCAATACGATGTCGGGTGTTCCGGGCAGACGCTTGTCGTTGGTGCGGTAACGGAATCCACGTGCAAACAGAGCCTTGCGGAGCTTTATCTCAGGCTTCGTGTTTTTTGAACGGATTCGCGACATTATGTCGGAACGTTTTTCGGTGGTAAAGATGTCGGTCATGGGATGGTTTCTGTGTTTCTGGTTTCTATGGCTTCGCCGTTTCTATGTTTCACGTTTCTGGTTTTACGTTTCTATGGCTTCGCCGTTTCTATGTTTCACGTTTCTGGTTTCACGTTTCTATGGCTTCGCCGTTTCTATGTTTCACGTTT
>JAGCNN010000178.1 GCA_017645925.1 Bacteroidales bacterium | reverse complement strand
TCGACAAGGCTCCGTCTGCAGAGTTGCGTCCCGACCAGAAAGACCAGGATTCACTGCCGCCATACGACATTCTCGATGGCATCTTGAACTGCTACCTTGAAAACAACATGACTGCCGAGGAGATAAAAGCAAAAGGCTTTGATGCCGAGACTGTTGACTTTGTTTTAAAACTGGTTAAGCGCGTGGAATACAAGCGTTTCCAAGCTCCGCCGATTCTCAAGGTTTAATCTTGTCCGTTCGGACATTCGCAAAGCCTGCCACTGGTAGCAAGGTATTAATAACAATGGACAATTGATAATGTACAATGTGCATTTGTAGCGGCGCAATGCATTGTGCCGCTACATTTTTTTTACCTCGTAGAGGTTGCATCTCAATAAAAAACAACAACTGATGGAAACAACCCCATAGTTCCATAGAGATTTTCAAGCGTATCAATGTTTTTTTTGTTGTCTATGAACAATAAAAAATAAATTTTTAAAATTTTGTTGTCTATAAACAATAAAGTTTGTATCTTTGCACTGGTTAAAATATTGCACAGATGGAACTGATTACACGAAACGATTATGCACAAAAGGTGGATTCTTGGCTTGGAAAGGGACAGATTATTGTTTTGGTTGGGCAACGGCGTATAGGGAAAAGCTGTGTTCTTAAAGACTTTATGCGAAAACATCAAGAAGATACTGATGCTAATTTTATATACGTTGACAAGGAAAAGAAAGAATTTGACAGTATAAAAAATTACGTGCAATTGAATGATTACATTGATAGTCGTTATGCTAAAAACAAACATAACTATATCTTAGTTGATGAAATTCAGGATATTGCCGAGTGGGAGCGTTCTATAAGAAGCTATCGGACAGAAAATGAAACCGACATTATAATTACAGGAAGTAATGCTCGTATGCTGTCGGCAGATTTAAGCACATTGTTGGCTGGTCGCTATCAAGAAATTCATATTCATGGACTTTCCTATTCTGAATTTTTACGTTTTCATAATCTTGTCGATTCCGATGAAAGTTTGTTTAAGTACCTTAAATATGGTGGGTTGCCGGGATTGCGTCAAATAGGAATTGAAAGTGCAGAACAAGTTTCGGAATATCTGAGCAGTGTGCTTAATACTGTTGTGCTGAAAGATGTTGTGGAACGGAATTCTGTTCGTAATACTGTGTTTATGAACAATTTGCTTCGCTATTTGGCTGATAACACGGGGAAGTTGTGTTCGGCAAACAATATAAGCAAGTATATGAAAAGTCAAGGCGATTCAATTTCGACCAACATTGTTGTTGATTATGCTTCATATTTTGAATCGGCATATCTGATTGACAAGGTATTGCGCTACGATTTGCATGGCAAGAAGATTCTTGAGACAAACGGAAAGTATTACTTTGAGGACATTGGTTTGCGAAACGCGCTTGCTGGAATTGACAGCAGGGAAAATGACATTGAGAAGGTTATTGAAAATGTTGTCTATTGTCAGTTGCTTCGTATGGGGTATGATGTCAAAGTAGGGCAGTTGCAGGCGGGCGAAGTTGATTTTGTGTGTACCAAGGCTTCTGAACGAGTCTATGTGCAAGTTTCCTATCTTATTGCATCAAAGGAAACTGAGGACAGGGAGTTTGGTGCTTTGCTGAATATCCGCGACAGCTATCCAAAGTATGTTATTTCAATGTCTCCGCTGATTCTGCGTAACAGCATTAATGGAGTTGTTCATCTAAATCTCCGTGATTTTCTGATGAATGGTTTTGCTGGCTAATCTGCTGTGTTATATTTGTTGTGTATGAACAATAAAATGTGCTATATTTGTGATTCTGTTGTTTATGGACAATAAAAATACGATATGCTTTTTACCTCGTAGAGGTTGCATGTCAATAAAAAGCAGTAACCGATGTAAACAACCCCATCGGGGTTCCATTATGAAATTCAAGAAGATATAAATTTCTGTTTGCGATACGGAACTGGCTGCGTTTGATATGAAACCCTTACAGGGTTATTGCCCTTATATTATTTTATCTATTAATATGTATGCTCTACGGGCAATGAATGATGCATACAATGCATGATGTATTGTGTTGCATTTCAACCTACAAACATTAAAAGAAACCATTGTGCATTAGCAATGTTTTGTTTGTCTGTTTGTTGTGTCCTAATGTAGCGGCGCAATGCATTGCGCCGTTATGATGCCGTTGAATGTTTTACCTCGTAGAGGTTGCATATCAATAAAAACCAACAAGCGATGGAACCAACCCCATCGGGGTTCCATTGTGAAAATCAAGAAGATATAAATTTCTGTTTGCTATATGGAATAAGATGCGTTTGATATGAAACCCCTTACAGGGTTATTGGCTTTATTGTGTTCTTTTATTAATATGTATGCTCTACGGGCAATGCGTTGTGCTGTTGTTGCAATTATAGTGCATTATCTCTCAAAATAAATTTTGCCATCTCGTTCCCATTCCGTATTTTTGTCCTTGGTTTGGTGCTTGCGCCCGACCGTACATTTTGGATTAACGAAGCGTTATGCTCGTCTTGCTGCTTGAAACGTGAGATTTTTCATGGGTATCAGTGCCACGCTTCTTTTTTGTGTTGAATTGCCTATGGGGCGCTGGTGGGCAGACTAAGAATAATTTTATGAGAAGGAAATTATTTTCGATTTTCGTATTAGTTTCCGTAATGGAAATGATTGGTCCATTTGCATATTCCCAGTCTGAGAAATTCATATCTGAACTTGGACTTGATGGTTTTTTTTGTCCTGGAGATGTAGAAGATTGTTACAATTATTTTCATAATAAATATGGTGATTATAAAGATATAGTAGTTCGCCATTATAACTTTTTTGATGATTTGATTGTGAGCAATGTTGAAATAGATTCAATTTATGATAATCATATTTCTATTTCTATTAGGTACTTAGAGTTCGGTAAAAATCCATATATGGACGAAGAAGATGTTGTTGATCCTAATGCAGTTGGCGATGGCTTTTCTCTTGATATAACTTGTCCAATTCCCAAAACTATTCCTGATTATGTTTTTTCCTATATATTCTCCGAATCATTACAATATAATAATTTAGGAAGAATAAGATCATTTTCGAAACCTATAGGTGACTTTATATATAGTCTGTCAGAAGAAGTCGCTGATTTGTATTCACTTGAACAATGGCGAAACGCATTGGAAAAAAGGAAAAAAATATTCTCAAATAAGAAAATACGCATTCCTATATTGGCGTTATATAGATCAGATTTATTTTATTTTGTTGATCAAAGTAGTTGTACTATAATGCAAAATGACAATAACATCTTGTCTCTTTGCTATCAAAATTACTGTTGTGGACCAATGTTTTCTGGTATTACAGAATATGTTACATATCAAAAGAGTACTAAAAAGAAAATTGTGACTGAACAGGACTGGGCTGATTTGTTAAATATTGATATAAAGTATTTTAAAGACCTTGTTAAGCAAGCGATTAAAGAAAAAGAAAAATCATACTATGGTGGTTGTTATGATAATATTCCTTCTTTTTTTGTTAAAGACAATTGGCTTTGTGCAGATTTTTGTGTTACCAGTAAATTTCACGGACCGCGGATTGCTATAGTTCCTTTGACATACGATGCCAAGCAAAGGATACCATATAAGGATGGTATTGAGCAGTATTAACAATACGAAAAAAGGTTGCCTTCCGACAACCTTTTCTCTTTGTTACTAAGAGTATAGCCTCATTTTGACATCTTCAACAATATTTTGCCCCACTTTTTTCCTATACAATCCCTTCTCTCATAAGGTCGTGCAGGTGAACAACGCCGAGATATTTGTCGCCATCGACGATTAAAACCTGCGTTATGCTGTTCTTTTGCATCATCTGCAGGGCGTTTACGGCAAGTTCGCCGTCCTGTATGCACTTTGGCGACTTGGTCATAATATCGGCAGCCTTTATGTCCTTAATATTGTCGTAGTTGTTGAGCATACGACGTATGTCACCGTCGGTTATTATGCCGAGAACCTTTTCGTTTTCATCGACCACAGCCGCAGCTCCGAGACGTTTGCTTGAAATTTCTGAGATTACAAACTTTATGCTTGCGTCGGGCGAAACCTGAGGCTTTTCGTTCTGCACATAAATGTCGTTTACCTTTAAGTATAGTTTCTTTCCGAGTGAACCGCCCGGGTGGAACTTTGCAAAATCATCGGGAGTGAAGCCTTTCATTTCAAGCAGGGCAACTGTAAGAGCATCACCGACTACAAGTTGTGCTGTTGTGCTTGAGGTGGGGGCGAGGTTGTGTGGCGAGGCTTCCGAATCTACAGTAGAACGCAAAACAATGTCAGCCGACTTTGCCAAAAACGATTCCGTGTCGGAAACAATGGCGATGAGCAGATTATTGTTGCGCTTTATCAGCGGAATCAAAACCTTGATTTCTGGAGTGTTGCCGCTTTTTGATATACAAATTACAATATCATCTTCCTGTACAATTCCGAGGTCGCCGTGAATAGCATCGGCAGCGTGCATGAAAATTGCCGGTGTGCCTGTCGAGTTGAGGCTTGCAACGATTTTTGCTCCTATTGCGGCACTTTTGCCAATACCTGTAATTACAACGCGACCTTTTGATTTTGAGATTTTTAAGGCAGCTTTGGCAAAGTTGTCGTCAATGTAGTCTGCTATTTTGCGTATGGCTTCGGCTTCGTGCATTACAGTACGCTTGCCAATGCCTATTATTTTCTGATAATCTTGCATGAAAAAAATTTTTGCAAAATTAATATTTTAATCACAAAAAAAACTTATCTTTGTTTTCGTATGACAATGCCGTTTGATACGGTCGGTTTATTAATATATTAAGGTATGGACGCAAGAGAAGAAAAGATATACGAACTCCTAAAGAAATATTTTGGGTTCAGTGATTTCAAGGGGCAGCAGAAGGAAGTGATTCTCAGTCTTTTGGATGGGAAGGACAGTTTTGTGCTTATGCCGACTGGCGGAGGAAAGTCGTTGTGCTACCAGTTGCCTGCGCTGATGCTTGAAGGTACGGCCATTATTATTTCGCCGCTTATTGCCTTGATGAAAAATCAGGTGGATGCAATGCGTGGTTTCAGTATGGAAAATGGTGTGGCTCATTTCCTTAATTCGACTTTGAGCAAGGCGGAAATAACGGTTGTTAAGGACGATATATTGTCGGGCAAGACAAAACTCCTATATGTGGCACCGGAATCATTGACCAAGGAGGAAAATGTTGAGTTTTTGAAAAAGTTCAAGATTTCGTTCTATGCTGTTGACGAAGCTCATTGTATTTCGGAATGGGGACACGATTTCCGTCCCGAATATCGCCGAATCCGTTCCATTGTCAACGAAATAGGTCGCGCTCCGCTTATGACCTTGACCGCAACTGCAACGCCGAAAGTTCAGCACGACATACAGAAAAACTTGGACATGCTTGATGCAAATGTGTTCAAGTCATCGTTCCGCCGTCCAAACCTTTACTACGAAGTTCGTCCGAAAATAAATGCTACCAAGCAGATAATCAAATATATAAAGGATAATCCTGGCAAGTCGGGCATTATATACTGCCTTAGCCGCAAGAAAGTTGAAGAATTGGCAGAAATGCTTGTCGTCAACCAGATTAAGGCTTTGCCGTACCACGCAGGTATGGACGCTGCAACACGTTCGCGCAATCAGGACATGTTCCTAAGCGAGGAAGTCGATGTTATTGTGGCTACCATTGCTTTCGGTATGGGAATCGACAAGCCGGATGTACGATTTGTAATTCACTACAATATCCCAAAGAGCCTCGAAGGTTACTATCAGGAGACTGGCCGTGCAGGTCGTGACGGGGGCGAAGGCAAGTGCATTGCTTTCTATACCTACGATGACATTCAGAAACTGGAAAAGTTCATGCAGAACAAGCCAATGAACGAGCAGGAAATTGGTAAACAGCTTCTTGCCGAGACGGTTTCGTATGCAGAGTCAACTACTTGTCGTGTACGCCAGTTGCTTAACTATTTTGGTGAAGAGATGACCGAGGATTGTGGAAACTGCGACAACTGCCTTAACCCGAAGGAAAAATTCGAGGGCAAGGAAGATGTGCAGACTGTACTTGAAACTATTATTGCAGCAAAGGAAGGCTTCAAGACCGAGCATTTCATAAATATCCTGATGGGAAAGCTGACATCGGAAATTTCAAATTATAGGCACGACAAGTTGTCGACCTTTGGAATTGGTGCAGACGAAACGCCTTTGTATTGGAAAGGTGTTATCCGTCAGATGATTATAGCCAAGTTAATTGAGAAGGGAATTGTGAACTACGGTCTGCTTAAGGTTACTGAAAAGGGCTACGAGTTCTTTAAGAATCCACACTCGATAATGCTTACTCGCGACACCGACTACGAAGCTATTGAGGATCAGGAGCGTGATTCGGAATATGGCGGAACTGCTGCTGCTGACGAGGAATTGTATAACATGCTTAAGAATCTCCGTAAGGATATTGCCAAGAAGTTGAATCTGCCGCCATACGTGATTTTTGATGATGCGTCGTTGCAGGACATGGCAATTCAGTACCCGATAACCATTGATGAATTGAAAAACTGCCAGAAAGTAGGGCAGGGCAAGGCTCAAAAGTTCGGCAAGGAGTTCGTTGACCTCATTAAGCAGCACATTGAAATTAATGGCATCGACCGTCCCGAAGACCTTGTAATAAAGTCAGTTGGTTCAAGCTCCGAATCAAAGCGTATGATTATCAGGAATATTGATAGCCGTATGTCGCTTGATGACATTGCCGATGGCATGAAGATGACACTCATGGAACTTATTGAGCAACTTGAATCGTTTGTGGATTCTGGTACTACCATTAATATTGATTACTACCTGAACTCAATACTTGACGAGGGAGATATTGATGATATATATGCCTATTTCCGCGAAGATTCGGAAGAAGGAACCATTGATGAGGCTTTGCGTGAATTTGGCGACGACTATTCCGAAGAGGAAATCAGGCTTGTCAGACTGAAATTCATCTGTGAGATGGGAAACTAAAGGGGATTTACGATTGACGATTTGGCTGACAGGAAACAAACAATGGATAATTAACAATTGATAATGAACAATTTGTGGTGTCGTTTCGTGCATTCTTTTTTGTCATTCTGAACTTGTTTCGGAATCTATTTCAGATTATCTTCCCAGTACCGTTTTTCTGACTTTTTCTAATACAGGTTTTGCCAATTCTCTAGCGCGTTTTGCCCCTGCTCGCAGCATGTCTTCTACTTCATCCAGATGTGCCATATAATAGGTG
>JAGCNN010000177.1 GCA_017645925.1 Bacteroidales bacterium | reverse complement strand
GTCGATGCTCCTGCGTTGGGATTTCCGCCGCCACCTCTGGTATCAAGTAATGTTGACTCCTCTGTAGGAGTTGAAAAGTCTAATAGTATGCATTCCTCCACTAATGGGGGATCCGGCATCGTAAGCCCGCAAAACAACAGGAAGAGCAGTACCGCAATAACAAATATTACAGAACCGATAAAAGCTTCCTTATGTTGCATGAAGTAGTTCATTATTCTCCGGGTTGTGTTGCCAATATAAGTTTGTATTCGTGTTTCTTTGCGATGTTCATAATCTTAACGACCTCTTCCATTGGTACCGACTTGTCAACATGCAGCGAAACGTATGCTTCGTCGCTCTTTTCTGCCATTTCCTTAACAAGTGCGTTTTCAAGGTTCTCGAACGGCATTATGTTTGTGCCGATGGCGTAAGTGTATGTGCCGTTCTGGTTGTCCTTGATTGATACCGATGCCAACGGGCTTGCCTGTGTTTGGTTGTTGCTCGATGGAAGCAACAGTTTAAGTGCGTTTGGCGCAATCATAGTTGATGTTACCATGAAGAAGATGAGCAACAGGAATACGATGTCGGTCATTGACGACATGCTGAATTCCGAACTAATCTTATTTCTTGACCTAAGGCTCATGATTGCGTTGTTTTATGCTGGTTCGTTCAATACATCCATAAATTCTGTGGTCTTGGATTCAAGGTCGTTTACCAAGTTGTTGACCTTTGCAACCAAGATGTTGTATGCGAAGTAGGCGATAATACCTACAAACAGACCGCCGACTGTTGTTACAAGTGCTGTTTCGATACCGCCTGCGAGGTCTTTAATTTCGAGTGCGTTTCCTGCGGCTGCCATCGACGAGAACGACTGAACCATACCTGTTACAGTTCCGAAGAAACCAATCATTGGTGCACCACCGGCGATTGTTGCGAGAAGTGCAAGTCCCTTTTCAAGCTTTGCAATTTCTTGCTTGCCGACATTTTCTATTGCTGTATTTACATCATTCAGGGGGCGACCAATGCGCTGCAGACCTTTTTCTATCATTCTTGAGATAGGGCTGTTGTTGTTGCGGCAGCTGTCGATTGCATTGTCAATCTTTCCTTCCTTGATGTAGTTCTTGATGTTCTGCATGAATCCGTCCTGATTCTTACCTGCCTTTCTAACAGCGAGATACTTGTCAATAAATATGTATATTGCAAGTACCGAAAGAATAGCAAGTACTATCATAATCCATCCGCCCTGCACGGCCAAATCCCAGTACGACTGGCTTGCAGTTCCCTTTTCAGCGGCATTTCCTGCGACGTTTGTTGCAGTGTCAACAATTTGGTTCAATGTGTCCAACAGTAACATATTTTCTTGCTTTTATATATTCTTTATCGGTTGCAAAAGTATCTTCTATTTCCTTACAAATCCTTTGTGAAATCGGTTTTTATCAACACATTTCTGTTAAATGAACGTAGGATAGAGTTTTTTATTGTGTTGATGCTTAAATGGTTATGACGAAAAGTGATTGTGTTTATGTAACTCTTTGATTGTTAACGATGTAGAATTTTATATTTTTTTGTTTGCAAAAAAACAAATAGCTTTGCCGTCGATGAAAAATATTAGGCGAGGCATATTATTTATAGTATATCTGCTCTTTTGGCTTGTCGTTTTCGAAATGATGCGCCTGTTCTTCATGGTGTTCAACTTGGCAAATGGATTTTCATGTTCCGTGTCCGAATTTTTCGGAGCTATGTTGCATGGACTTCGCCTAGATTTGTCAGCGGTTTCTTATATAGGTATATTTGTAGCGCCGTTTTTCATCGTTTTTTCGTTTGTGAAATCGCAGAAGGCCTTTCGCGTGTTTATGGGAGTGCTAACGGCATTGATGCTATGTGTGGCTTCGGTGATAGCGGTTGGCGATGCCGAGGTGTATCGTTCGTGGCAATTCAGGATAGACGCTTCGGTACTACAGTATTTTAGCAATCCTCAGCTTGCCTTTGCGTCAACACCAGTGTCGAGAATTGTGATGCTAATAGTTTTCGGGGTGGTTATTACGTTTGCATTTTTCTTTCTTTATATGCTTTTTACAAGGAAGTTGTACGAGCGTTTGGTTCCCGAAAAGTTTTATTCCTTGCTGTTTGTTATTGTGGCTGGACTTCTGGTAATTCCTGCCCGTGGCGGAGTGGGAATTGTGCCGATAAATGCTGGGGCGGTATATTTTTGCGACAATTCGTTTGCCAATCATTCTGCAATAAATGTGTGCTGGAATTTCGGAAGCTATTTCTTCAAGTCGGAATCCGATTTCAGCCAATATATGTATTACGATGAAACTCTTGAGGTGCCTTCCGATACAACATCTAATCCTTTTTATGGTAGGAAAATCTTAAGGGAAAAGCCCGAGCAGATTGTTTTTGTGCTTCTCGAAAGTTTCACGTGGACGGCAATGTGCTACGACAATCCGTCGGAAAGTGTAACGCCGAAATTGCTTTCTTGGCGCGACAAGGGAATTTTCTTCGGCAACTGCTATGCTTCTGGCGACAGGAGTGTGCGGGGTATCGCTTCTATTTTCAGCGGAACGCCCTCGTTGCCCGAATATTCTGTGATGAAATTTCCCGAAAAGTCGCAGCAGATGCCTTCGCTTTTGCGTAAGCTTGCCGACAATGGCTACGATGATATTTCGTTCCATTATGGAGGAGATGCCAATTTTGCAAACATGAATTCGTATTTATGCCAGAATGGGGTGGAAGTGGTGTCGCAGAACAGCTTGCATCTTGATTGCAGGTCAACCAAATGGGGCTACGATGACGAATGTATGTTTGATGAATTTTTCTCTCATCTTCAGGGTGCTGGCGATGGTTTTGTTTCCATACTTTTTACGCTTAGCAGCCACGAGCCATACGATGTTCCTGTGTCGCCGTACGGCACTGATGATGAGCTTTCGCGTAGCATGAACGCCTATTATTACACCGATTCGTGCTTGAATGTATTTCTGGAAAGAATGCAGCGGTCGTCCATTTGGGATAAGACGCTTGTGATTTTGGTTTCTGACCATGGCAGGTTGTTCCGTTCGCAGAACTGGCAGAGTTTGGACAAGAGCCACATTGTGTTGCAATGGCTTGGCGGTGTGGTTAATGGCTCGTTTGTGTGTGATTTGCCCTGCGACCAGGCAGATATATCGGCAACCTTGCTTTCTGCATTAGGTATTGGGCATGAAGAGTTTTTGTTCAGCGAGGATGTTTTTGGCGCACATTGTCCTACTGCTTTTTCTTCCTTTGGCAAAGGATTTTCGTGGGTGGAAGGTGGTGAATCTGTTTGGTATGCAGGCGATTCCGATAGCTTTTGTCCCGAAAATGCCGAGGACGAACTAAAAAAGCGTACAAGAACCTATTGCCAGAAAGTGGCGGAGTATTATGCAGGTCTGAAATAATTGACAATTAACAATTGATAATTGACAATGGATTTATTGTAAGGTCGCAAAATTTTGCGACCCAACTTGAAACATAGAAACTTATAAACGGCGAAGCCAAGAAACTATCTTTTCAACATTTCCTTTGCAAAGTGGTAAGCGCCTACGCTAATCATCATGCTTGTGTTGAAAGATGAGAAAACGTATCCGCATTTGGGCATGTACGAGTATTCTACGGTTTTGTCTGATAGTGGAACTTTCAGTGTCTTGCTTTCTGGTTTTACGAATTCCGCGAGTTGTGCTTCATCGTTTAGGCAGTAAACTTTCTGCGTAACGCGAGACAAGGATGCAAAATTGTGCTTCAATTCCTTTTCTACGCCGGGGATTATCAATTCTCTTGCGCCCGAAACGCCGCCACCTATAACAACTATTCCGTCGAATATGGTTATCATGTTTGCTATTGCATCGCCAAGGCATTCGCCCATGCGGAAAAAGGCTTTTCGTGCAGCCGTTTTGTTGCCTTCCGCCTTGCCGATTCCGATGTAGTATATTTCACGCGGCATTGGTGTTTCATCAAATGGTATATTGGCAAATTCGGCATAAAATCTTCTTAGCGAGCGAATTGCGATAAGTTCTTCGCAGTTGCGTTCGGGGTCGAGGCGGTTTGACATTTTCCAGATTTCGCAGGCTGTAACATTGTCGCCCCTGACGAGAGTCTTGTCGTGAACGAAGCCGCCGCCGAAGCCTGAGCCTATTGTCATACCGACAACATTTCTGTACTGCATCTTGTTTCCTGCCTTTTGCAGCTGCGCATTGATGAGTGGCAGTGAACCGGCGAGCGATTCTCCGTAGGCGTACAGGTCGCCGTCGTTGTTGATGAATACTGGCACATTGAAGATGTTTTCGAGCATTGCCTTTAGCGGAACACCACCGCGGAACCCTTTAAGGTTTTCGGTGTCGCCAATGATGCCTTCGCGGTAGTTGGCAGGACCGGGGAAAGCGAAACTTATTGCGTCTATAGGTTCGCCTATTGCCTTTTGCTGCTGCTTGAACCCGTCAATCATTCCTAGTAGGCAAAGGTCTAGATTGTGGCTGTTGGATGGGATTGTATTGGTTTCACCAACGAATTTTCCGTTCTTAATGGTCGAAAAAGCGAATTTGCTTCCGCCTGCGTCAAGTGTCAGTACTATCATTGTCTTGCTTTTAAAAAATATTAATCGTACAAAAGTAATAAATCCGATGAATTTGAGCAATCATTTTTTTGTTTGGAAACAGACTGTTTTTTTTCGCTCCGTTCCACTGATTTTTTTTACGCTCACCAGCCAAGGCGGCAATCAAGGTATGCTCACTTAGTTTCGCGAGCTAAAGATTCGCCCAAGGCGATGGTAAAAAAAACGAAATCCGTATTCGTGAGATTCCGTTTTTTTCGCATTGCGGAGTTATGAGTTGTTTGAGATGGATTAATTTGTTTAGACTCAAAATTTTGCGTCTGTACAATCTTTTTTTCAAAGACAACAAGGACAACCAAGACAACATTTTTATTTCAGGAATTGTGTTGTTTTGTTTGTAGAGATGTTGCGTGCAACATCTCTATAGGTTTCCCAATGTTCAATGTTGTCCAAGTTGTCAATGTTGTCTTCTTTTGAAATTGGATTTGCAAGCATAAATCTCCATCCACTTTTTCCACAGTCCCATTTTGGAAAATAGTGTGATGATTTTATGCATTATATCAACAAAAAAAGCGGCAAATCAGCCGCTTCCGTTTTGTAGCGAGAGGCGGGATTGAACCGCCGACCTCATGATTATGAATCATGCGCTCTAACCAGCTGAGCTACCTCGCCATAATCATTTTCCGTCTTGGAAAAGGGACTGCAAAAATATATATATTTTCTGATGTGTGCAAATCTTTTTGAAAAAAATATACAGATAATTTTTCTAATACGAAAATAATGTGTAATTTTGACCACGAAATAACAGATATTTATGAAGAAGATTGAGTTAGAGTTTATCTTGAATACATCAGTAAAAGTATTATATAGTCGCCTGAGTACACCTACAGGCTTGAACGAATGGTATGCCGACAAGGTTAGCGAAAAAGACAATGTTTTCACTTTCGAATGGGAAGGTGTTGAAGAGTCTGCCGAACTTGTCGCTTCGAAGGATTTGTCGATGGTGCGCTTCCATTGGCTCGAATCGGAGGACGAAGAGTCGTATTTTGAATTCAGGATTGAAGAACACGAGTTGACAAATGATGTTGCATTGATTGTTACCGATTTTGTCATCGACGACGAAGAGGACGAGGTTGTTGAGCTTTGGAATACCCAGATTGGAAATTTGAAGAGGGTAATTGGCGCTTAGTTGGCAGTTGGGCATAGTCTGCTTTCCTGATATACCTTATATTATATGGGGAAAAAACTTTTTATAGCCGAAAAGCCAAGTGTCGCACGTGAATTTGCCAAGGCTCTGAAGGAACCGATGTCGCGAGGGGACGGCTATCTTGAAGGCAATGGGAATATTGTAACTTGGTGCGTTGGTCATCTTGTTACGATGAGCTATCCCGATGCTTATGATCCGGTCATGAAGCAATGGCGTATTGAGACTTTACCGTTTCTGCCCAAAAAATATCTTTACGAGGTGATTCCTGGTGTGAAAAAGCAGTTTGATGTGGTTAGTACCTTGCTCAACCGTCAGGATGTGGATTGCATATATGTTTGCACCGACTCGGGACGCGAGGGGGAATACATTTATCGGCTTGTAGATAAGATGGCGCAAGTCCCTGAAAGCAAGCAGCGCCGGCGCGTGTGGATTGATTCGCAGACCGAGGAGGAAATTTTGCGTGGAATTCGCGAGGCAAAACCTTTGTCTTCGTATGATGCGCTTTCCGATTCGGCGTATCTGCGTGCCAAGGAGGACTACCTTATGGGTATAAACTTCAGCAGGATTCTGACGTTGAAGTATGGTTATCCGGTAAAAAATTTTTTGAAGCTTGATAAGAATTGTGTGATTACCGTTGGTCGTGTTATGACTTGTGTGTTGGGCATGGTTGTGAGACGCGAACGCGAAATACGTTCTTTTGTAAAGACACCATTCTATAGGATAATTGGAACTTTCGGACAGCCTGAAAATGGCTTTTTCATGGGCGAATGGCGGGCTGTGGAAGGTTCTAAATATTTTAACTCTCCGCTTTTGTACAAGGAAAATGGTTTCCGTAAGCGCGAAGATGCTGAGGCGTGTGTCGGCATGATGCAGGCTGAATCTGATGTTGCGCAAATTGCTGGAATTGAGAAGAAAAAGGAAAAGAAAAATCCGCCTTTGCTGTTCAACCTTGCCGAATTGCAGAACGAGTGTTCCAAGTTGTTCAAGATTAGTCCCGACGAGACATTGAACATTGTTCAGGATTTGTACGAGAAGAAGTTGGTTACTTATCCGCGTACCGATGCCCGTGTACTTTCGTCGGCTGTGGCAAAGGAGATAACAAAGAACCTGCATGGACTTGCTACTCAGCCTGAATATCTGGAGTTTACGAAGCAGATAAAAGGATTTGGACTATATGCTAAGATTGGCAAGAGCCGCTATGTTGACGACAAGCAGATAACCGACCATTATGCAATAATCCCGACAGGGCAGGGTGTATCCAATCTCAGTTCTTGTTCGGAACTTGCACGTAATGTTTACGACAGGATAGCACGCAGATTCCTAGCAATATTCTATCCTCCAGCCGAATACAGGAAAGTCGCTGTTGAATTGCAGATTGGTACTGAACACTTGTTTGCAAATTTCAAGGTTTTGGAAGATGCTGGCTATCTTGTAGTTGCTGGTATGACAAAGGCCGATGATGACAAGCAGTCGCAGGAAAAGGATGAAGTCGTTGATTCTGGTAGCTTTGAATTTGTAAGCAAGTTGCGCAAAGGTTCTACAATTCCTGTTGCTGGTTACGAGATAAAGGAGGGGGAAACAACTCCGCCTAAGCGCTACAATTCGGGTTCGCTGATTCTTGCAATGGAAAATGCGGGGCAACTGATTGAGGATGAAGAACTTCGTGCGCAGATAAAGGGCTGTGGCATTGGAACAAGTGCTACCCGTGCCGAAATTCTTAGCAAGTTGGTTAAATTGGAGTATTTGAATCTTAACAAGAAGACGCAGACGATTACACCGGCCAAGTTGGGCGAGATTGTTTATGAGGTTGTAAGTGCTTCAATAAAGCAAATGCTAAATGCCGAACTGACAGCAAGTTGGGAGAAAGGACTTTCGATGGTGGCTGGCGGAACTATAGGAGAGCAGGAGTACATGGTGAAACTTGAGGCTTTTGTTACGAAGATGACCGAGGCGGTTAAGGTACTCAACAATCAGAATTCGCTGTATGGTGCATTTCAGTCGGTAGAAGCTTTTTATGTGAAATGATTGCTCGTTTAAAAATTGAAAGTTGCCTGTAAAAATTGTAATTTTGCACCTCAAAAAAAACGGACTTGGAAGCGATAGATAAAACAAAGGAGTTAGAAACCCGAAGTATAGGTCAGTTACTATGGATTTATGCAATTCCTGCAGTTGTAAGCCAGATAGTTGCGTCGTTGTATAATATTGCCGACAGAATCTTCATAGGGCAGGGGGTAGGTCCGCTTGCGATAGCCGGTTTGGCCATAACGATGCCGATAATGAACCTTATTCATGCTTTTGGTGCATTGGTGGGTGTTGGCTCTTCGGCGCGAATGTCTATAGTGCTGGGAAAGAAGGATGTACGCTGGGCAGAAAAGATTCTTGGCAATAGCACAATCTTTACTTTTGTGCTTGGTGCATTGTTCGTAACTTTCGGCTACATTTTCATGGATGACATACTTACGATGTTTGGTGCAACCTACGACACTGTTTCCTATGCGCGCGATTATATGTATATAGTGCTGCCTGGAATGTTCTGTACCACATTGACTTTCAATCTTACGGGACTTATCCGAGCATCAGGTTATCCGACAAAATCAATGTTCATACTTGCTGGCGGTGCAATTCTCAACGTAATCCTTGACCCGATATTCATTTTTGTTCTGAAATGGGGCATTGCTGGTGCTGCATGGGCGACTACGATTTCGATGGCAACCACAGGTATAATCTCGGTGCTTCATTTTGTAAAGCCAAGTTCGTTCATCCGTTACAAGTTCCACTGCTGGGCTGTGAAAGGCTACATTATCAAGAATATAACTATGATAGGCATGAGTCCTTTCTTGATGAACATTACGGCAGCAGGTGTGGTTGCGCTGCTTAATGCACAGCTTTTGCGTTATGGTGGCGACTATGCTGTTGGCGCATACGGAATTGTGAATACTTTCGCCATGCTAACGGTGCTTGTTATTTTGGGCGTTTGTCAGGGAATGCAGCCTATTGCCGGTTACAACTATGGTGCTGGGCATCCCGACAGGCTTAAGGCGGTGTATGTGCTTACAATGAAGGTTTGTGTGCTTATGGGATTGGTTAGCAGTGTTCTTGCCTGTGCAATTCCCCGCTATCTGGTAAGGGCTTTTACAGATGATGCTGCGCTGATAGAAATCTCGATTCCTGCAACACGCTTTATTATGCTAATGTTTCCGCTAATAGCGTTTACCATTGTGAATTCCAACTTCTTCCAGTCAATTGACAAGCCGTGGATTGCAATCGTAACAAGCCTCTCGCGCCAGCTACTTTTCTTGCTCCCAATGTGCTATCTTGTACCTTGTATTTTCGAGGACTTTGGATGGAATGGCCTTTCCGGAATTTGGGCTTCATGCACAATTTCTGATGTTTTGGGCGCTGCTTTGGCTGCAATATTCCTGTATTCGCAACGAAAAATATTCAAAAAAATTGATAAGTATCCATCAACGGTGGAAAACCATTAAAAATTCAAAAAGATTTATTGTATGAAGAAGACAACTGTTATCTCGGTAATCGCGCTCGCATTATGTGTATGCGCATGTGCAAATAGTGAAAAACAATCAGAAAATCAAAATGAACCTCAAAACGAAACAAAGGAAATGAAAACATTAGTAGCTTATTTTTCTGCTTCGGGAGTAACGAAGCAGGTGGCAACACAGCTTGCCGAGGTCGCAAATGCTGACCTTTATGAGATTGTACCCGAACAACTTTATACCGATGAAGACCTGAACTGGAGAGATTCTCTTTCGCGCTCGTCGGTGGAAATGAAGGACAAAATCTCGCGTCCTGCAATAAAGAAAACAGAGCTTGACATTGACAACTACAGCACGATTTATGTAGGTTTCCCAATTTGGTGGTACACCTGCCCAACCATAATCAACACTTTTATGGAAGCCTACAATTTTGATGGGAAAACGGTAATACCCTTTGCAACATCTGGAGGCAGCACAATTGACAAAGCCTGCGAAGACCTGAAAGCTGCCTATCCGAAAGCTATTTGGAAAACTGGCAGGTTGTTAAACAATGCCTCAAAGCAGGAACTTGAGGATTTTGTAAATGAAGTCAAGAAGTAGCATATACTTTCGATAAAACGAAAAAAGCAAGAGAATGATTTCCCTTGCTTTTTTGTTTTCTACTTTCCTCTTTTACGTTTCGCTTTGGCTTTAAGTCCGCCAGAATTTACCTTTTTGCGCTTGTCGCTCCTTTCGTGGAATGCTCCACCCGAATTTTTTAGTGAAGGAGCTTTCAAGTATATCTTATGGGTAACAGTCGGCTTTTCCTCTTCAAGAAGAATGTTAGAAACAACCACACTGTCAGGTACTTCGTGCTCAACAATGTTACTTCCTGCAAGTTTGCAAACCTCGGCATATTGTTCTTCCTCGTAAGGTGCAACCAAAAGCAACGAAACACCATCCTTGTCGGCACGTCCAGTACGACCAATCCTATGAATATAGTCAATCGGATTTTCTGGCGGCGACATATTTATAACGTGCGAAACATCCGTGAAATCAATTCCTCGTGCCACTACATCTGTTGCTATCAAGATGTTATATTTGCCAGATTCAAAATTTTTCACGGCGTTGAAGCGGAAATTCTGCGATTTGTTTGAATGTGTAACATCAACTTTGTCAGGGAATTTTGGCTCAAGCATATCGAACAATCTGTCTGCCTGCTTCTTGCTTTCCGCAAAAATCAGAACCTTTTGATACTCATCGGCATCAACAAGAATATCGGCTAAAAAGTTAACCTTGGTGTTGAAATTTGGCAACTTGTACACGCGCTGCTCAATCTTCTCGACTGGTGTACAGCGCCTTGTTACCTCAATGGTTTCGGGATTGCGGAAATGCTTTTGTATAAACGAGTTAACTTCGTCCGTCAAGGTTGATGAAAACATCATCGACTGGCGTTTCTGTGGCAACATCTCGAAAATCTGCTCCAACTGCGGACGGAAACCAAGACTTAGCATCTCGTCAACTTCGTCTATCACAAGTTTCTTTACCGATGGGAAACGCAAAACACCTGTAACAGCTATGTCGTAAATTCGTCCGGGAGTACCAATAAGCACATCGCATCCTTCGGAGTAAATGTTATCCTTCTGCGTGTTGATGTTTGCTCCACCATAGACACATTTTATACGGTAACTCTTGTATTTTGCAAGTTTTTCGGCCTCGTCACGCACCTGCACGGCAAGTTCACGAGTCGGCACAAGCACAAGCACCCGCGGATTCTTCTGCTCCGAAAATTCCAGTGAATTGAAAATCGGCAGAAGGTAAGCAAAGGTCTTACCGGTTCCGGTCTGCGCCACGCCAATCACATCCGCACCCGATGAAATTTTCGGGAAGCACTTCTCCTGAATGGGTGTAGGTTCCACAATATCAATGTCCACGAGGGCATTTATCAGTTGTTTTGAAATTCGTAGTTCGTCAAAGTTCATGTTATGTTGTTCTATGTAGCGACGTGGCGCGCCGCGTCGCCACAGATTATAAATTATTCATTACCAATTGTCCATTATCAATTGTAAATTGTCAATTGTCAATTATCCATTCTCCCCTGACATCTTCCTAAATTCCTCCTCGTCAACCATTTTTATGTTCAACTTGGTTGCCTTTTCCAATTTGGCAGGACCAATGTTTTCGCCAGTAACAAACAAGTCGGTATTCTTTGAAATGGATGAAACGTTCTTTCCGCCGTGCAACTCAATGACCTTCTTTATTTCATCGCGCGAATAATGTGTAAATGTGCCCGAAATTATCACCGACATTCCTTCCAACGACGACGACAATTTTTCCTGTTCCTGCACCTTGAATTGTAATCCTGCGTCAATCAGTCGCGCAACAATCTTCACATTGTCATCGTTGGAAAAATAATCGACAATGCTCTGCGCAATAATTTCACCAATGTCGCCAACCGCCACGAGCTGTTCCACAGTCGCATTCGACAGCGTTTCAATGTCCTTCATGGCAAAAGCCAGTTTCTTTGCCATAGTTTCGCCGACATGCCTGATACCCAACGCGTAAACCACACGTTCAAACGGCACCTGCTTAGAACTTTCAATTCCGCTGATAATATTTTCCGCTGACTTGTCGGCCATGCGGTCAAGCTTCAGAACTTGCTCTTTTGTAAGGTCGTAAAGGTCGGCAATGTTGTGGACAAGTCCCGCATCGTACATCAGCGCAACGGTTTCTTCGCCGATGGTTTCAATGTTCATTGCCTTGCGCGAAACGAAATGTTCTATCTTGCCTTTTATCTGCGGCGGACAATTATTTGAGTTCGGGCAGAAATGCTTTGCTTCACCCTCTACACGAACCAGTTCAGCACCACATTCGGGGCATTTTGTTATAAATTGCGTCTTTTCCGAAAAAACATCGTGCGATTCCACACCGACAATCTTAGGAATAATCTCGCCGCCTTTCTCCACATACACCATATCGCCCACACGAATGTCGAGCAAGGCTATCTGGTCGGCGTTGTGCAACGAAGCACGCTTTACAACCGTTCCTGCAAGCTGCACGGGTTCAAGGTTTGCAACAGGCGTTATTGCACCCGTCCTTCCCACTTGATAGTCAATGCTTAAAAGTCGCGTACTTACTTGTTCTGCCTTGAACTTGTATGCTATTGCCCAACGTGGATTCTTTGCCGTAAAGCCAAGCATCTCCTGTTGTGCATACGAATTGACTTTCAGTACAATGCCATCAATGTCGAACGGAAGATTGCGTCTTTCGGTGTCCCAATAATGTATGAAATCAAAGATTTCCTGCAGGCTATGGCAAAGTTTCACATGGTCGGAAATCTTAAATCCCGCCTTGCGAAGCACCTGCATGCATTCGTAATGAGTCTTGGCAGGGAGATTCCGTCCCATCATGTAGTAGAAATAGCAATCCAGACCGCGTTTTGCCACTTCCTTTGGATTTATCAGTTTTATCGAACCCGAAGTCGCATTGCGGCAATTTGCAAAAGGCGTATCGCCAATTTCCAAACGCTCGGCATTCAAGGCATCGAAACTCTTGTGAGGCATGATTATTTCACCGCGAATCTCAAATTTGTCGGGCAGTTCTGCACTATTAATTGATAGCGGAATGCTCTTTACCGTACGGATATTTTCGGTAACATCGTCGCCTTTTTCGCCATCGCCACGGGTTACAGCCCTTACAAACTGACCGTTTTCGTATTTCACCGAAATGGATGCGCCATCGAACTTGAGTTCGCAAATTATTTCTGGCTTCTGCTCTATCTCCTTGACAATGCGGTTGTAGAACTCGGTAATTTCGCCTTCGGAATAGGTATTTCCAAGCGACAGCATACGGTAGTCGTGAGCCACGGTCTTGAACTCGTTTGAAATGTCGCTGCCAACGCGCAAAGTCGGTGAATCGGGCTGGCGGAACTCAGGAAAACGTTTTTCCAAGTCGGCAAGTTCCTCAAGCATCTTGTCAAACTCGAAGTCACTGATTGTAGGATTATTAAGCACATAATAATTGTAATTGTGCTGGTTGAGAACCTTAGTAAGGTTGATTATTCGTTCCTGTTCCGCTGTCATAGTAAAAACTAATTTATAATTATAAACTTACATAAAAAGCGACTATCTGTCGCCAATAAAGTTAATTACCCAATATATTTCATAATGATGTCAACAATCTGTTCCTCGCTCTTTCCATCAGCGGAGATAACAAGGTCGTAGTTGCGGGTGTCGTAACGCGAAAGGCCTGTATATTTCTTCACATAGTTCTCGCGCATCTTGTCAACTTTTTTGATGGTCTTTACAGCTTCTTCCTCTGTAATTTGTTGCTTTCTCATCACACGTTCGACACGATACGGCAACGATGCCTGAATAAAAACGTTAAGATGGTTGGGATGGTCGCGGAACACATAAAAGCCGCTACGTCCAGCCACCACGCACGATTCCACCTCGGCAATGCCTTTCAATATCTCCGTTTCGGACTCAAACACCTCCTTGCTCGTCGGCTTCACGTCGGAGAAATCCATCACAGCAAGGTAGTACATGGCATTCATCTTACCGTAATTGGGTATGCCAAGATCGACACCGAACATCGACCGTGCGAACTCCGCCCACCATGCGTGGTTCTGACCTTTCAACTTCTCAATCTGCTCAATGTTAAGATTATACTTCTTCTCCAAAGCCTCAATGAGAGCCTTGTCGTAGAACTCCACGCCGAGCTTCTCGGCCAGCATACGTCCCACTGTACGACCGCCACTACCCAGTTCACGGTTGATGGTGACAACGTATTTTTCTTGCTTATTCATAATCAATTATACTTTCATTTCAATTTGCAAAAATACGTCTATTTTTCGCTTTTTACAAAATGTTTGGTCCTAGTTTTACGAACAATATTCAAAACTATATACATACAAAAAAACACCAACAGATACTGAAAACAAGGTCAGCATGACTGTTGATGTTTTTTCGTTAGATATTATTTCGCTACTTCAATATCTTTTCTACCAGTCCGGTAAGTACCTGTCCGTGGCCAACTTCTACAAATCCGACACGACATGTGCGTATCCGTAGGGGACGATTTCAAATCATCACCTACGGATATTCCACCACCCTCACGCCCGTTGGCGATTTGTATTATTGCATGAAAATGGTCGGGCATGACAATGTCTTCGTGCAAAATTTATTGCGAATAAAATGAAAAAACGCACCATTTCTGATGCGTTTCGTTTGTGTGCATTTGCTGATTAGAGCATGACGGGAATCTTGAGATTGCTGCTATTCTATTATTAGAGTCAAAGCATTTAATCAAAAACAATTATAAAACAACAAAAAGGAATCCATCATTTCTAAAGAACACAACTTTGAAAATAAAACGATTTATTTTTGCAGAAAAATAAAAAAGTTGTATTTTTGTGAAAATAAAATATGTTATACTTTCAAACCTAATAAAGATGCAACTTGTTCGTGAAGATTACTTGAAACTTATGCGCCCCTATTATGATGTCGATTTAATAAAGGTCATAACTGGCGTGCGGCGTTCTGGAAAATCAGTCCTAATGGAAACAATCAAGGACGAACTACTAGCAAACGGTGTATCTGGCTCGCATATCATAAGCATTAATCTTGAAGATATGGATTATGCATTTATCACAAAAGCGAAAGAACTATACCAAGAAATTAAGAGCCGCATACTTGACAATGAGAAGCATTACATATTTTTAGACGAGATTCAGCATCTGCCTGATTTCGAAAAACTTCTTGCCTCGCTTAAGGCAAAATTCAACTGCTCCATCTTTGTTACTGGAAGCGACTCCACTATGCTCTCGGGCGAACTTGCAACGCTTCTGACCGGACGGACTGTTGAATTCGAAATTTTTCCGTTCAGTTTCAAGGAGTCGGTTGACTTTTTAGAACTGAATAACATACATTGCAATCCCGACGAATTTATAATAGACTACATCAAATGGGGCGGCTTCCCGCTTAGGTTCAGTTTCCGCGACGAAGGCTCCATAAAGCGTTTCCTTGACAACCTTTATTCCAACATTGTAAACAGGGACATCATCAAGAAATCAAGCAAAATGAACCGCCAGACCTTCAAGGACATATCCCTGTACATAATGTCGAACGCAGGAAAAGAATTTTCGGCAGAAAATATCGCATCCTATTATTCAAGAAAAGGCAAAAAAGTGACAACGCGTACCATATATAGTTATCTTGAAAAGTTACGCAACGCATATTTGCTCCATTCGTGCAAAAAATACAACATCGTAGGTAAAAACGCCTTGGAAACAAACGACAAGTTCTATGCAACAGACACAGGACTACGCACATTGAACACAAACACAAT
>JAGCNN010000176.1 GCA_017645925.1 Bacteroidales bacterium | reverse complement strand
GAAGGGGCTAAGTCAGAGCGAGAAAATATTTATACTTCAGGACGAAACGGTATGTTTGCAGGTTATCCGATAGTGGTGCTCGTGAACGAAAATTCTGCTTCGGCGTCCGAAATTACCGCTGGTGTAATCCAAGATTATGATATTGGTACTGTAATCGGCAATGTAACTTTCGGCAAGGGCTTGGTACAAAGGATGTTTGACCTGTCGGATGGTTCGTCGGTCAGGCTAACGGTTTCAAGGTACTACTTGCCTTCGGGAAGGTGCATACAGCGTAGCTACAAGGATGGTTACATTTCATATATTGAGGATTACTATTCAAAATACGGCAAGAACAAGCAGAGCGTTGATAGCTCCAAGGTCTTTTACACGCTGAATAAGAAACGTGCAGTTTACGAAGGAGATGGACTTATGCCCGACATTACAGTGGAACATGATACCTCATACGTTTCGGATATGCTTGTAGCTATTGGAAAAACCAATGTGATTAGTGATTTTTCGGTGGAATATTTCGTTAGGCATAGGAAAGATATTATTGCAAATGGCATTAATACGAGGAAAAAACTTGATGCTTATCTTGAAAAGGATGGAATGTTCAATCGTTTCCTTGAAAGGCTGGCTGCCGATGGCATTAGCTATTCGCCCGAAGACCTTGAGAAATCGCGCACTTATATCAACATGGTGCTGCGTTACCAGATTGCAGTTTATTTCCTTGATGGCAATGCAGCAAGTCCAATTCTTCTTGAGAACGATCCGTATATGGACAAGGCAAGGGAAGTGCTAAGGTAGTTGAACTTTCGGCACTAGGCAATTCGTTTTATAGTCTTACCTACATTTATAAGGTGGTCGGCTACACGCTCGGCGTTTGACGAAAGCGACAAATATTCTGCTCCCACATCTGGAGAACAAAGACCAAGCGACATTCGTGCTATATGGCTGGTTTCCATGTGTTTGGTGTAGTCGTCTATTTTATCCTCTATCTTGTCGGCCTCGGCAAAAGCATTTAAATCCTCATCGTTGTACGCCTGCATTATCTTATCGTACAATTCGTTGATGAGAGTACGCACATTCTCTATTTCCTCCACAGCCTGCGATGAAAACTTTTCGCCCGACTCCTTCAGCATTCCAGCATATTCGACAATGTTTTCAGCATAGTCGCCAATACGTTCAATGTCGCGCACACTGCGGAAGGTGGTGGTAAGATAGTTGTGGTCCTTTTCGCTCAACTGACGCATCTTAGAGAGTTTTACTACATAATCGATGATTGCGGTGTTGAGGAAATTCAACTGATTTTCCTCTTTTGCAAACTTTTCTTTTTCAGTGAAATCCAACTTTGTAACAATGTCCAACGAACGGTTGAAATTGCCGATAGCAATCTGCGCCATGTTTACAATCTCGCGCTTTGTCTGCTGTACTGCCACCGGCGGAGTTTTAAGCATGTTCTCGTCAACAAAGAATAGGCGCGGACTGTCGGGATCGGTTTCAACCTTGTCGGGAATCATCTTGCAAACCAATTTCACGAGTGCACCAGTCAGCGGAAGAACTATTATCACGGTAGCCACATTGAATATCGTATGGAACATAGCAAGTTGCACCTGTGGAACATCGGGGAACATGCGATTGAAAATAGCACCGAAACTCATATCGTCGGAGAATAGTCCCATGACAAACGCTGCCACAAGGAATAAAACTGCACCGCTGACGTTGAATATCAAGTGAATCAATGCAGTACGTTGTGCATTTTTGCCGCTGGTAACACCTGCTATTATTGCCACAACGCAGGAACCAACATTGGAACCCATTGTAAGAAATATGCCTTGGTCAAGTGAAATAAGCCCGGTTACAACCATTGCAAGCGAAATGGAGGTCATCACCGATGAACTTTGTATTATGG
Organism: Bacteroidales bacterium; assembly: GCA_017645925.1. GTDB lineage: Bacteria > Bacteroidota > Bacteroidia > Bacteroidales > ML635J-15 > Bact-19. The sequence continues at coordinate 2,861 of JAGCNN010000176.1, read as the reverse complement.
CTGTAAAAATTGTGCCTATAAGTACCAGTAGCAGAGGATTGCTGATTCCGGCGAGAAAAATTTTCACCGATTCCATTTCTGCAAAATCCGACATTGACGAGCTCATAAGGCTAAGTCCTACGAACAGCATACCGAAGCCTGTGAGTATTCCGCCTATTCTCCGCCAGAAGTCCTTTTTTGTAAACAGCATTGTAAATGCGCCAATGCCGGCGAAAGCAGAAAAGATGACCGTTGTTGAAAGTAGGTTTTCGCCAAACATACCTAGGGCTACAATCTGTGCGGTGATGGTTGTACCGATGTTTGCTCCGTAAATCATGGTTGCCGCCTGTGCAAGTGAAATTATTCCTGCGTTCACAAAACCAATGACCATGACGGTTGTTGCTCCGGAACTTTGTATTGCTGCCGTTCCCAGTGCGCCTATTCCGACTCCAAGCAGTTTGCTGCCCGATGCTTTGGCAAAGAGATTTTTTAGTTTGTTAGAACTTGCCGACTCTAGGTTTGTACTCATCATCTGGCATGCGATAAGGAATATTCCAATGCCAGCGAGCAGTGTCAGTATTGCCGAAATTATTGCTGTTGTTGTCATGTCAAAAAAAGTGATGCTGGTGGTTTTTTGTCATTGTTCAAAGGCAAAACACCACAATTCACAAAAAAATTTCTTGCAAAATAAGCATTTTACAAGTTCCATTGGAGAAGAAAAAATAATGTTATTCGGCATATTTTTTTAGGTAAGAGGCGAATGAAAAATTTTATAATAAAAGTATAATAATAAAAATTATAAAATAAACATGTAATATTGATTCAAAGTCTTTTACTGGACAGCGGAAAAAGTGGGTGGAGATTTGTTGGGCAATGAGAAAACGGAATTTCTCAAAGACGGATTCTCCTTTTTTACTCATCGCTGAAAGCGATACCTTGATTGCCGCCTTGGCTGGTGAGCGTTAAGAAAATCAGTGGAACGGAGCGCAAAAAGTCAGGCTGTTTGAAGTCGGAGTGAAACGCAGACAAGTTTCTGACTTTTAGCGTAGTGTAGCTGATTTTTAGCGAAGCAGACGCAGCGGACATGGTTTTTTGTTTACTTTTTTGCCAACAAAAAAGTAAAAGCCTCCGCGGCTTGAGCGGGATGTTAAAGTGGATAGTCATTTACATTTGCAAAACTTTACCCTATATGTCTGCTGTCCCTCTTTTGCCGATTATAACATTTTGCAAAACTGCATAAAAAAAGAATGTCTTTTGACATTCTTGCTTTGGTAGCGGGGGCAGGACTCGAACCTGCGACCTCCGGGTTATGAGCCCGACGAGCTACCAACTGCTCTACCCCGCAATTGCGGGTGCAAAAGTATAAAATGTTTTGCGAATGACAAAATGTTTTTCAATTTTTATACTTATATTTTTAAATGTTTTACTAAAGTGGTAATATCTTGTTATTTGGATTTGTAGAAAATATTTTCGCTCTTTAAAACAAATGATTACCTTTGTAAAAACAGAAAAAGAAAATAGTTTTATGCTTTATCCATTGAAATTCAAGCCGATATACAAGACTAAAGTCTGGGGCGGCGATAAGATACGTAGAATAAAGGGCGACAGCAATATTCCCGAAAATTGTGGCGAAAGTTGGGAAATCTCAGGTGTGCAAGACGATGTTTCGGTAGTGGCAAACGGCTTTCTGGCTGGAAATACTTTGCAGGAGATAATTGAAGTTTACCTTGAGGAGATTGTGGGCGACAAGGTTTTGGAAGAATATGGTTACGAATTCCCAATTTTGCTAAAAATCATCGATGCCAAAGACAATCTTTCGGTGCAGGTTCATCCCGATGACGAAACAGCTGCCGAACTTCACAATGCTCGTGGCAAGACCGAAGCTTGGTACATCCTTGAAGCCGACGATGGTGCAAAGATAATTGACGGTTTCAACCGCGACACTACCGAGTCGGAACTTCTGCAGTCGATTAAGGATGGAAATCTCGAAAACCTGCTGAAATACCAGAATGTCAAGACTGGAGAATTTTACTTTATTCCCGCTGGTCGCGTACATGGAATGTGCACTGGAACTGCCGTGGTCGAAATTCAAGAAACCTCCGATATTACCTATCGCATATACGACTACAACCGTGGCAATCGCGAACTTCATACCCAATATGCTGTAGATGTAATTGACTACAAGAAAAACGACAAGCAGTCAATTCAGTTTTCACGCATACCCGATCATTCTAATCCGATTGTTGATTGCAAGTACTTTACAGCCAATTATTTGCCTGTGATGAACTCGTTGCTGAAGGACTATAGCAGTATAGATTCGTTTGTGATTTACCATTGCGTACACGGATTGCTTACCATAAAGACTGAAAGTGGTGAAGAAATACTCAACGAAGGCGAGTCTATTTTAATCCCGGCCAGCATTGATGAGGTGGTGCTTATTCCTAACAAATATACCGAACTTCTTGAAATATACATGAATATTGGCGAAAGCAAGCCTCGAAAATACGATGACTACGACCTTGACGTATTGCAGCGCCAGCAGCTTCAAAATAATGAAACTCAAGAAATTGAACATGAATCACAGTACCTTAACTGACACATTGCGAAACCAATATTAACATCAAAACAGCTATAAAATTTCAACATTTTATTTATCTTTGCCTCACAAACGAAACATAAAGACAATGACAGAAAAAATCATCATCCTCGACTTTGGCTCACAATATACTCAACTGATAGCCAGACGAGTACGTGAATTAAACACCTATTGCGAAATACATCCCTACAACAAGATTCCCGCATTGGACGAATCGGTAAAGGGCGTAATTCTTAGCGGAAGTCCGTACTCGGTGCGCGACGAAAAGGCACTCAAGCCCGACCTT
>JAGCNN010000175.1 GCA_017645925.1 Bacteroidales bacterium | reverse complement strand
GTGAGGTGATGTGGTTTACGATGGAGAATAACGCATCTTTGCCAACCGTAGTTACCAATGATGCAACCAATGTAACCTCTACTGGCGCAACGCTTAATGGCAATGTGACCTCCGATGGCGGAGCAACTGTAACAGAACGAGGATTTATATATGGCAATATGGAGTTTATTGTAAGTGCATCAAGTCTTGCAAGTCTTGGTGGTGTTTTTGGTATTGGTTGTTCAACGGTTCAATGCGGTAGCGGCACAGGCAGTTTTTCTGCAAACATCACAGATTATGACGAAGGTACTACCATTTATTATAAGGCATACGCGACCAATAGCACAGGTACGGCATACGGCGAAGTGATGTCGTTTACGACAGAAGAAGTCGCAACGACAGGCACATTGAATGGACACGAGTGGGTTGACCTCGGCTTGCCGAGCGGAACACGCTGGGCGACCTGCAATGTAGGCGCAAGCACACCTACAGCATACGGCAACTACTACGCTTGGGGTGAAACCACTACAAAGACCACTTACAACCGCAGTACCTATACTTATTCCGACAATCCGACCACACTTCCCTCCAATAGAGATGCCGCCACAGCCAACTGGGGTTCTGGCTGGCGTATGCCGACAAGTGCAGAAATGCAGGAATTGTTTGATTATTGTACACATACATGGACAACCCAGAGTGGAGTAAACGGACGCTTGTTCACCGGACCAAACGGCAACTCTATCTTCCTGCCCGCTGCTGGCTACCGCTACGGTAGTGAGCTCCTCGATGCCGGTTCCTACGGCGAATACTGGTCGAGTTCGCTCTGCACGGACGGCCCGGACAACGCGAGGCTCCTCGTCTTATATTCGGGCAGTTACGGCATGGGCAACTACTACCGCTACCATGGACACTCTGTGCGTCCTGTTTGCGTGTCTCAGAACTAACCATTGTAAGACTGGAGAAGCGAGAATGGCAATACTGGCAAAATCGGCGGTGGAGCAGGAGGTAGCGCGTGGCGCACAAGTTGTTGCATCGCCGATTAGCAGTTTTTGTGGAAAGGATTAAGATACAATATCATTTTAACAATTCAATATTATGAAATTAACACGTATTATTCATCCTGTCGGGCAAGGAGGTTTTTACTCGGAAACCTTTTCCAATGGAGAACAAGAAGCAACTTTCGTTTACGATTGCGGAGGGTTTAATGGGGGCAAAAACAAGATGGGAAAATACTTGAAAAGTTTCCTCCCCGAAGGTGGTTCTAAAAAGAAAATAGAGGCTGTTTTTATCTCTCATTTTCATGCAGATCATATCAGTGGTCTAGAGTACCTTCTTAAAAATGCAGAGGTGAAATATCTGTTTTTGCCTCTGTTAACCGAAGATATTCTAATTGAGGCGCTGATTTATAACCATTGCATGTCGGAGTACACCAAATCAGTCAACTCTTTCTTGATAAAATTGTATAATCAAATAATAGGTACAGCAAAAACATGGTTAACAAATATAATTCAAGTGGGGTATGCCAATAATAATGCTGTTGTATCAACACCTGTTAATGTATCTTTCCCCCAAAGCAACCAAAATGAACTTAATGCATGGGACTGGGACCAAAGAGTGCCTGTGAAATTGTCCGATATAAAAATTCTTCCCAGAACTACCATGCTATATTTCAACGAATGGCTATACATTCCCTGCAATTCAGTAGTGCCGCAAACAAATATTGATGAATTGAAAGATGCATTTGGAATAACAGGCCTGTCGGTTGAGGATATTTGCTCTTCAATTGCAAAACGCAATGTTAATGAATGCAAAAATATTTACGAAAACGTATTGGGGAAGGAGCATAATAGTTATTCAATGACTCTTTATTCCGGCACATTGGAAAAGATTGCGAATAATCAATGCAAACGACTATCAGATTGCGACAACCAACATTGCGTTGATACTTCAAATTCGACCTCATACTGTTGCAATCCCAATATCCTCTATACAGGTGATTTTGAACCGCTAAACAACATTGATAATCTGATCGCCTTTTTCAACAACTATTGGAAAGGAATAGCCACCATTCAAGTTTCGCATCATGGTTCCAAAAACAACTATGATAAAAAACTATACGTAAATCCGATTAATGGAATTGTTTCGGTCGGAAATACTAACTCATATAATCATCCCGATATTGAGACTCTGTTAAAGATTCAGAATCAAGGTTGCCATCCTGTCATCATAACAGAAGACAAGAGTTCAATGAAGATTTACCATTATTCCTTATAAACTATACCTCCCATTGTTTACTCTAGTCGTTTCGAATTTGCACTCAGAAAAGTTTGAATATCAGCATTTATAATGCGGAAATATTTACAGCAGTCGGCGAGGAGTCGGCTGCTGTTTTTTGTACACAAATAAAACGAAATGTTTGCGGTGTATTGTAGGGGGTAGGT
>JAGCNN010000174.1 GCA_017645925.1 Bacteroidales bacterium | reverse complement strand
GATGTCGATGAATGAACTTTCTCTCTGAACTCTTTCGTTCAGTTCTCTTATGTCAATTTCCATAATCTGAAACTTTTATTCGTTATTATTCCTTGTTTCTTATCATTACCGAGGCCGACAAGCATACTATTGCCGACGACATCATCATAATTATGTCTTTCATTGTGCCTTTCGACAGAATGCTTAATACAACGCAGGCAACACCCAGTCCGAGTGCTACGCAGTTGAGTATGAGTGCCGGTAGATTTTGTTTCTTTTTGTCCATATTCCTTTTTTAGTTTTTGCAGATGCAAATTTAAATTATTATGCAATTATATAAAACTAAAATTGAATTAGATAAATGTTTAAATAGTGTTAAAGGAGGGTTTGAAAATTTGATGATTTGATAATTTGAAGATTTCCAGTCGAGTCGTGGCGCGCCGCGACTGTACAATGTTGATAATTTGATAGGTATAAGGATTGTAGCGACGCAATGCTTTGCGTCGGTGTTCGATGATTAAATGTTCAATAGCGCCGCTATTTCCAGTTGTGTCGTGGCGTGCCGCAACAGTAGAATGTTGAAAATTTTGTATCGCGGTTTTTGTAATATAGGAAAATCATAACTAAAATAGGTTGCCTAAAATAGGTGTTTCTGTTACTTAACCACGCTTATGATTTTTCCATCGTAAAGTATGGTTTCCATTGTGTCACCAGCATTGGCTTCAAATTCGTTGTTGACGACTTTTCCGTTTATGCGCGTAATGGAGTAGCCTCGCTTTAGGATTGTTCGCGGGTCGTTGAGGGTGAGGCGATGTTCGAGGAAGCTTAGTTTTTCGTTTGCCTTTTCAATGCGATGCTTGGTTGTACGCACCATAAGTTCCTTTAAACCATTGATATGGGCATCTTGTTCGGAAATGATGTGCTTGGGTGTGGTTTCTATTTTCTGGGCAATCATATTAAGCTTCATTTCCTCTTCTTTCATTCGAACAGTCAAGCTGTTGCGTATTTCCGACATTATCCTGTCGCAGCGTTCGGTGTCCTTTGAAAGGCGAGCGCGTACTTTCATTATGCTCATTGTCATGTTGTTGAGGTACATTTCGCTGCTCATTAGGAAATCCTTGGCAATGCCGAAAATTTCCGCCGAAGAGGAATCTATCTGTTCCTCAAACTTTGAGTTGTAGTCGATTATGAAATTGGCGACAGCAGTCGGTGTTTTCATGCGCGTGTGCGCAACCATATCAACAATTGATTCGTCGCGTTCGTGTCCGATTCCTGAAATCATTGGCAGGGGGAACTGTGTAACCATGTAGGCAATGTTGTAGTTGTCGAACCATGAAAGGTCGTTTTTTGAGCCGCCGCCACGGATTATTGCAACTGCATCATATTTTTCGTATTCGTCGCCAATGCGATTTAGTGCATCCAAAACCGATTGTTCCGTTGCTTCGCCTTGCATAGATGCCTCGTACAGCGTTACATTAATATGATAGCCATATATGTTGGTTTCCAGATGGTTTACAAAGTCGCCATAGCCAGCTGCCGTGCTTGATGAAATTACTGCAATGTTTTGTACGACATGAGGAAGCTCCTGTTTTTTGTTCATGTCGAACACACCTTCGTTTATCAGCCTGTCGATGATTTCCTTCTTGGCGCGTTCCACATCGCCGATAGTGTAGGTGGGGTTTATGCCCAAAACATTGAGCGACAAGCCATAAACTTCGTGGTAGGTTATTGCAACCTGCAGCATCACGTTCATGCCTTCGGTGAGTTCCCTGTCGGTTTCGCTTTCAAAATATGCCGATATGAAGCTGAACTTGTTGGACCATATAGTTGCGCGTGCCTGAGCAACAATGCTGTTTGATGTCTTTGATTTCTGCACAAGCTCCATGTAGCAGTGTCCGCTGCGGTGGCGTGTCAGGGTATTTATTTCGGCAACAATCCAAACCGCGAATGGAAAACTTTCCGACAGGCTTTCCTTTATTTCTTGCTGTAGTTCTGCAAGCGTGTATGTGCGTGGTTCTTCGCTCATTGCTTGATAATGGTTTGGGTTGCAACAACTTTATTCCCAGAGGTAATGCTTATTATATATTCGCCTTTGGTGTAGCGGCAGAAGTCATATTTAAAACCTTCTCCAATATTTTTGCGATAGTCGAGCAAACGTCCGTCAATTGAAAAGATGTTAAGTTCGGCATTTTGTACGTTGCTGAGTGAAATTGTAATTTCCCTGGATGTCGGGTTGGGGTAGATGCTTATGTCGTAGCCGTTTGTTTGTATTTCGGTCTCAGTTAGTATTTCGGATGCTAGGCTAAAGTCAACATATCCGCGGCCTGTTAAAATATTGGGAGTTCCAAGGTATGGGGTAGGGTCTTCTTCCCATGTGGGAACAGTTGGACGTGCTGCCGAGAAAAGTGCTTCACGAATTTGAGCGCTGCTTTTTTCGTGGAATTTCTGCCAGAAGCAGGCTATAAGGCCAGTCGTAAGCGGTGTGGCGAATGAAGTTCCCGAACCTGTTGCTATTGAGTCGTTTATATAGTCGGCGTAGGCGTCCCAGCCAACCGAAACAATGTCGGGTTTAATGCGATTTTCCTCAACAAATCCGTGAGATGAGAATGGTGCGCTGTTTTGATTTACATCAATTGCGCCTACAGTAACGATGTTGTAGGCATCCGATGGTGCGCCTATCCATACATGACCGTTCTCGTCCTGTCCGCTGTTGCCTGCTGCGACTACAATCATCATTCCTCTGCTTGCCGCGATGGAGGCTGCAATGCTGCTCGGATTTGTGTGTCCGTCCATGTCTTCTGCAGAATGGTTGTATCTTTGCGAATCGAAATCAACATATCCAAGCGAAACGTTTGCTAAATCTGCGCCCATGCTGTCGGCGTATTCTATTGCCGAAACCCAGTTGAATTCCTCTACAATTTCTTCATAGTCATCACTTTCGCTTGTAATGAGAAGATATTCGGCTTCGGGTGCGCAACCAATGTATTCGCCAGGCAGATAACCTGCCATTATTGACAAAACCATTGAGCCATGTGCGTGGTGGTCGTAAACCGTTGTTCTATCGTAGGCAAAGTCGCGAGTGGCAACAATCCTTCCCGAATTGCGCAGGTACTCTAAACTTCTCATCCGGTCGGCATTGGTAAAACCTCCGTCTGTAACGGCAATCAACATTCCTTCGCCCTTGTATCCTTCGGAATGAAGTATATGTCCGTTGTGAAGTGCAATCTGTGGAAACGAAAAGCCATATTCCGCATCGGTGAATTTTGGTGTAAGAATGTTTGTGCTTGGGCTGTTTCCTATTACCGTCATTGCTTTGTTGACTTTCTTGGCTGTTTCAATCGTATCAATTTCAAACCTAGATGTTTCCTTCACGAAAGGAAGGTTACGCGCCTGTATGACAAGGTTGTAGTTGTCGGTGCGGACTGTTGTGCCGTTGAGCCATTTGGTAGGATTGACTATTTCCAGACCAAGTTCCTGCAATGCGGCAATGTACGACGGATTTACCGGCAGGTCGAGCGAGTCGATTGCGATGTTTTGTGCATTGCGGCGGTTCAATGCCCTTTCACTTAGGTATTCCTGCGGATTATCAAGCGAGTAGGGGGTGTTGTTCTTGTCGGTGAATTCAATGAAATACAGATTTGGACCTATTTGCGAAAAAGCATAGACACAAATAGTGCATATTGCCGCAAGTAAAAATATTTTCTTCATAATCATTCTATGCTAATAAGTTCCTGACGATAGATTGTTCCTCGGTGTATTCTGTTCTCAATAGGTACACCATATATTACTTCCTGTGAGTTTATGTCAGTTGTTTCCTTGTAAACCAAACCAATGCCACGTGCGTATATCTCTGCGTTGTACAGCTTGCTAATCTGAGTTACGCTGCTGTCGCGTGTGATTGAAAGGCAAGAGTCAAGATGTAAGTTTCCGTTGCTGTAGATTGTTGACAATGAGGTTATTGTGCAGTTCTTGTCATCAAGTTCGTTCTTGAGGTTGCCGTTCCAGTATTTTCCTATGGCGAGTGGAAATTTAATCTTTATAAACCTTTGGTTTTCTTCTACTTTCTCTGCTGTGTAGGTGGTTATTTTCGATTCCCACACATCGCTTATTGTCCAATAGTAGTTTTGCGTTGGCGACTTGTAGCGTTCAATCCGGTAGGCAGTGTCGCCTTCGTTGTCAACGAATGGAATATCAACGCGTTCACGAAGGTAGTATATGACTGTATCGTAGTAGTCGCTCGGTTTGTCGATTGTTATTTCTGTAACCTTATATATCAAAGCGTTGTCTGTTTCCAACGGAAAATATTGCTTGTCGGCAGCAAATTCAATGTCGGCAGGAATTTCGTTTTCCTTGTGGCAGGCTACAAATGCAAGCAAGGCTAAGATGCAGAGTAATATGCTTGTATGTTGTTTTCTCATTTGAATTTTTGAACGAATGTTTTTTACGCGACAAATTTAGGAAAAAAACTAACATAAAAAGTAGTGCTAAGAAACTTTGGAGAGGCGGAACTATGCAATTTTTCAGTCCAGACTTGGCACATAGTCGTTCGACAACACCTTCATTTCGATTCTACGGTTCTGCTGGTTGGCAACTTCCTGCTGTTCCTTTGTGAGGGAGTTGATGAAATTTTCGTTCAGCACTGTACCCTTTGGAAGGAATGGATATTGTGGGTCGTAGGTCGTTATTACTTTGGGTTTGCTTTCTCCGTAGCCCTTAGCAACCATTCTTGCCGAAGGAATACCTTTGGATTCAAAGTAGGAAGTAACCGAATTTGCACGTTTTTGGCTCAGTTCCATGTTGCTTTGGTCGGAACCTACCATATCGGTGTGAGCCGAAAGTTCTATTACAATGTTCGGATTTTCAACCATTATGCGGACAATGCTGTCAAGTATGGCTTTTGATGGTTCGGTAAGCTCCCAGCGGCCAAAAGCGAACTCTATGTTTGGAATTTCGATTGTCTTGTTGAGGGTTTCAAGGAGAATGTCGTATTCAAAAGTTTTGTTGAATTCAAGCGAATCGGTTGAAAATCTTGACTTTCCGTTGAAATATCCATCTTTTGTTACAACAAATACATAATCGGTCTTGGTCTTGAGCTTGAAATTGAAATTATCCTTCTTGTTTGCCAGTATGATAGTGTCGCGGAACATTGAACCGTCGCTTCCGTAAAGAGTTATGAGGCTGGAATCGATAATTGCTTTAGTGTCGGCATCGTGTACCATACCTTTCAATTTGAACTCTAAAGGTGGCTTTTCGAAGAAATAGATGTCTTCGCCCTTTGAACCTTTGCGGTCGGAAGTGAAGTAGCCCTTGTCCTCGTTCTTGTAGTAGTAGATGCCGAAGTCGTTTCCGTTGCTGCTGAACGGGTAGCCCATGTTCTGTGAATTCCAGCGGTCGTCTTCGTTTTTGTAGGCTACGAAAATGTCAAGTCCGCCCATTGTAGGGTGCTTGGTGCTGGAGTAGAATAGGGTGGTGTCGTTGCGCATGTAGGGGAAAAGTTCATCGCCTGCAGAGTTGATTGCGGCTCCCATATTCTTTGGCTTCGACCATTCCGAACCTGCCTTTTCCGAATACCAAATATCAGCGCCACCAAAACCACCATCAAGACGAGCCGAGAAATATATTATGCTTCCATCGGGCGAAACCGTCGGATGACCAATTGACAGCGAGTCGGAAACAATGCCGAGGTTGGCAGGATTCATCCATTCTCCGTCAACCTTCTGAGCTTCATAGATTTGGCAGCCAGTATTCTTTCCTTTTTCGGCAATGCAAGATGTGTAGTAGAACTTGCGGCCTTGGTCGAAGATGCATGGAGAACCTTCATCGAAGCGAGTGTTGAGCGAGTCCAATGCGGTTACATCTTCCCATTTGCCGTGCCTGTCGAGCTTGGTGACGAATAGGTCGGAGAACTTTGTGCCGGTTATTCCGCTGAGTTTCTTGCCTTTGGACTCGTCGCGCGTAGAACTGAAGTAAACATGGTCGAAGCCATCCTTTTCATCTATGCTAGGGCAGAAGTCGTTGGCTTTGGAGCACAGGTGCTTGGCCTTTTCTATTACCCAGCGGGTAGGTTTCTTGGTTTGCTCGATTGCCCAGTTTGCCGATTCCAAGCCTTTGCGGGCAACGGTGTCGTTGGGCTTGACCTCCAGCACCTGATTGTAATATTCTATTGCGGATTCAAAGTTATCTTCCTGAATCTCAATTTCTGCAAGACGATTTTTGGCGTTTACTTCGTAGCCTTTGGATTTTGCGGCACGCTTGTAGTTGGAACGGGCTTTCTTGTAGTAACCCGACATGAAGTAACATTCGCCAATCTTGTAATAAATTTCAATCTTATCGTTCTTGTTCTTGATTTTTTTCAGAATGGCGGTGTATTCTTCCATAGCCTTGTAGTATTCCTCAGCCTCGAAACTTTCGTCGGCACGGCGGAGTTTTTTCTCCTGAGCACTTGATGCCGAGGCGATTACGACTGCAAGAAGCAATATTGATATGTACCTGAGTACTTTCATTCCGATATTTTACCGTCCTAATAACTAAAAAATACCTATTTTATTATTCGGGCAGCAAAAATAATCATTTAGTAAAAGTTATAGACTGCCACTGCTGAAAAAAATATCCACAATGCCAATATTACGAAACTCACTAACTTGTAGGACATTTTCTGGTTTTTATGCCTGATTATGAACATAAGGAAAATGATTGTGAAAATGCCGCCAACGAGTTCAAACAGATGAAGTATGGATTCGGGGATACGTCTCTTGTCCTTTGTTGCTCTGCGTTTGTCAACACAAAACAAAATACTTGCGAGAACATTAATTACTATAAGGTATATTATTGCGAATTTCATGAGAAATGTCTGTTAATTTAAGGTCGCGAAGATAGCAAAAATAAATTTTGCCATTCCGTTTCATTTCCTTTTTCGCTGATGCGGTCGGATAGGATTCTTGGGTGGGCATTGTTCTGTGTAAATTCAGTCATCAAATGCATATCGTTCATCGTAGCAGATTCCCGATGCATCTAAAAATGATTTGTACTCGTCTTTAAAACATTTTTTTGAATGATGTTCCTCTTGATTGCGAATATAGTTGACGGTTTTGTTCAATACAGATGGACTAACAGAGAATGCTCCGTAGCCGTCCTGCCAACAAAATGGCGTGTAATAGTTGTCAATCTCTTTTATCCATTTGCTACTGTTGGCTTTAATGTTTCTGACAAAATCAGACAGCGCAATTGTTTTGGGTAGGGTAGTCAGTATATGTATATGGTTGCATACGCCACCGACTTCGATTGGTATTCCATCCATTCCTTTTATGATTCCGCCTATATATTGGAATATGCGAGGAAGGTCCTCTTTGCGCATTGGTATTCCTGTGCATTTTACACGGAAAACAATGTGAACGGTTATTTTTGCCAACGAACTTGCCATAATTATAATTTAAATATTGGTATTCTGTCGCACCTTCGGCGCTATTATGCGGATGAAACGCATAATGGCGAGGGCTTTGCCCGCGACTGAAATCTGCTGCCCTTTCAGGGCAATATTGGCTGCCCAGAATGGGCGACAGGCATTAGCGATGGGTGTCAACCCATTGCTAATGGTGTATATCACCGCGTTAGCCCTGAAAGGGCGATAGAAAAATTGTGCATTCATTGCGTTTATCAATTGCATACACAAAATTACAATTTTATTTCAACGCTGCAAAATGTCGTTCATTCTGAAAAAATATTCCCACAAAAATAAATTTTGCCATTCCGTTTCCTATTCTTATTTTTGCGCTTGGTTTGGTGTTTGCCAAGCCGTATATTTTGGTTTACGAAGCGTTTATGCTCGTCTTGTGATTGGAAATGTGAGAAGTTTTCGTAACCGAGAGAGCATAAGAGTTCGCGCGTTATGCGTGGGCTGTTATGACTACATCTTGTTACAAGGTAATTCTCACGACCTCCAATCAGAGAAGTGGTATATCAGTACCACGCTTCTTTTTTTTGTAGAAATTGCCTATTGGGTACTGGTGGCAGGGAAAATTTATTATTTTATGAAACGAAATTTATTTTTGTTTTTAGCAATCGTTTCCGTAGTAGGAATGATAGCGATTAGCGGTTGCAAGAAGAAGGAAACTTATACCGTAACATTTAATCCTAATGGTGGCACAGGCACAATGGTTGCTCAGACATTTACTGAGGGCGAAACACAGGCTCTTACAAGCAATTCGTTCACACGCGAGAGCCACACATTTTTTTACTGGAACACAGTACAGGATGGCACTGGTACGACATATGCCGACGGGCAGACCATAGCCGTTACCGCTGATATGACCTTGTATGCGCAGTGGAAAATAGTACCACAATGGGTAGATTTGGGGTTGCCAAGCGGAACTAAATGGGCAACTTTTAATGTTGGAGCAAGTTCACCCGAAGAGTATGGAAATTATTTTGCTTGGGGAGAAACCTCAAACAAGGAAACCTACAACTGGAGTACTTATAAATATTGTAATGGCGAATACAATACACTTACAAAATATTGCAATAATGCAGAATATGGCAGTAATGGCTTTACCGATACACTTACTACTTTGATCGCAAGTGATGATGCTGCTACTACAAATTGGGGCGCAGACTGGAGAATGCCTACAAGGGAAGAAATGAACGAATTGTACAGCAACTGCACTCAAGAGTGGACAACCCAGAATGGTGTTAACGGAAGAATGTTCACGGGAATCAACGGTAATTATATCTTCCTTCCCGCTGCTGGTGGTCGTGACGACACAGAACTCCTCAGTGCTGATTCCCATGGTGTATACTGGTCGAGTTCTCTCGGTACGAACAACCAGAGTAGCGCGTGGTATATTGAGCTCAATTCGGATAATTTTTACATACGCAACAGCAGTGGTCGCTATTGTGGATTATCTGTGCGTCCTGTCTGTGCAAAATGATTTAGTATGTTATAAGTACGATTGATAAACGGCAGTTGGCTAATGCTGACTGTTGTTTTTTATTTCCGCACCCTTAAACCTTTCCGAAAATTCCTTCGCCGTGCTAACTAATTATTATTGTCAAAATTAATTCTTCACCACAAAAAATTACAACTGCCATACTTTGGCATTTTGGAGTATTTACTTTGCGAAAATATATTGTATAATTTAAAATTAGTAAAATGATGAGAACTTTTAAATTTTTAGGATTTATTATGGCTTTATCAGTCATAGGGTTATTATGCTTTTCGTGTGGAAACGGCAGTAGCAATACGGAGAACGAATCTGTTAGCAATGAAGAAAACAATCAATTGCCAGAAACTCAAAATCATAAATATGTTGATTTAGGGTTGCCAAGTGGCACTTTATGGGCGACCTACAATGTCGGTGCCGATTCTCCCGAAGGCTACGGCAGTTACTTTGCTTGGGGCGAAACCGCTACCAAGGATAATTATGAGTGGGATAATTATCTTTGGGGCAAAGAAGATGGTAGGGTTACCAAATACTGTGATGATAAGTTTTGGGGTTGCAATGGTTTTACAGACAACCGAACCGTTCTTGAGCCAAAAGACGATGCAGCTACCATGAACTGGGGTAAAGGCTGGCGCATGCCAACAAACGATGAAATGGTGGAGTTGATAGACAATTGCACAAACAAGTGGACGAAACTTAATGGCGTAAATGGTATTATGCTTACAGGTCCCAATGGAAACAGCATTTTCCTCCCTGCAGCTGGAACTATTTCTCGCGATAGCCTTAATGAAGGATATTGCGGTGAGTATTGGACGAGTACTCTTATATCAGGTTCTCCATTTAGTGCTTTTGTCCATAGATTATATAAAGAAGGTTTCGACATTGGCGAGTGCTACATTGATGATGACAGCCGTGAATCAGGTCGAAGCGTGCGTGCAGTGTTTTCTAAATAATTATGGGAGAATAAAGTATGAAAAAGTTTATTGCCATTGGCGTATTTGCAAGTTTAATGCTAACTCTATTTAGCTTCAACGTATTTGCTCAGAACACAGAAAAGACCGCCTACCAGAAAAAGGTTCACGAACTGGCGGAAAAGTACTACTGTATAGTAAACCATAATACGGAAAATCCTAAAAATCTCAACTTTACCGACCAATATACTATGGCAATATTCACAGGTAAGGTATATGACGAAGAATCATTTAACAACTTTGCCGGTATGCTTATATTGACCAAGGTAAATGTAATGTCAACAAGTCAGATGGAAAGTTTAAAAAAGCGTATGGACAATGACTTGAAAACGGCTGCAAAACTTAAAACCAGTGTTGATATTCAACGCGAAAAAGAAGAACAGCAAAAGAAAATGGAAAAAGAAAAGCGGTCGAAAGAAATAGGAACGGACAAAGGATACCTATATGCTATTATTACACGTGACTTTAACAAATGGTGCACCAAAGGGGAGTATGAAAAGACTAGCGAACACGATACTCGGCTTCAAACACTATCAGCATATATTTTCGATTCCATTTGCAGGGAAAACATAAGTCTGGTTATTAACAATAAACGAATAAGGATAACCAAAGGCTCTTATGATGCCGAGAACGAGCAGTTCCCTATAAAATATGAATCATGGACAGACAGAAGTGCTGCATATTATAGTGAAACTCAGTTTGATGGCTACATTGGTGGCAGTAAAAAATATTCATATTTGGATTTGAGTTTCAACTTGAAAGTTCCGGTAAGCGAGGCCAAGGTTTTGTCAGACCTAAGTCAGATTTACTATGAGGACAAACTTGGTTTTTACGATAATAGCATTGTATTCAGGAAAGTAAAACTGAAAGATGGGTATAACGGTTTAGTTTATGGGCCTATGTTTTTGCCCTTACTCAATTGTACCGACCTCATTATTTATGCAGACAGCATGACATTAAACTCGCAATATCTAGATGGGCACTCTTTCAATTTCACAAAATATAAAAAAGGCTATGAATGGGAAAAATGCAGCATATACTTTAAAAGTTATTCCGATTATATTTTTTGCTATAACAAAGGAACGCAATTCCTTGTTGATGAAGTAAATAAGAGAAAACATTTTGTGCAGTATTATAAATACTTTAAAGATTATAATGAATTTTTGTCGTTCTACAAAAATGGAGAAGAAGATTTTCTAAAAGAGGCAAACAAGAGAGTGAAATATGAAGAATATAAGGACCTTTTTAAAGATAAAGATGAATATTCTTCGTTCTACGACCAAGGAGGACAAGCCTTTGACGATGAAGTGAATTTCCGCAAAAAATGTATGGAACTGAAGCCTATATTTCCGGCAAGCGCCGACATGCAGGAGTATATATCGCTTTATGATAGGGATTATGAAAAGATAGATGCTAGCGTTGAATATTATAAAGAAATGAAAGATAAATACTTAGTTAAATATTTTGACAATAAGGAAAATGAATTTTATTCAACATTTTTAAAATGTTATGTAAAAGGTGGTGGCAAAACTTCGTTCGATACAGAAATAGCTAGGATATCATGGTATAGAAAATACAAAAATTTATATAGCAGCGAAAGTGAATTCAATATGATATTTAAGTCTGGCAAGACACGCTTTCAAAATGACATAGATGCTAGAATTTATGTGTCAAAATACTCCTACGACATAAGAAAGTTATCGGATAAAGACCGCAAGACATTGGTTACAAATACACTTTATAATTACGAACATGGCATTACCAATACAATGAAAATAGTTATTGACGGCGATGCCAAGATGAAAAAGGAATTTGAAAGCAACGGCTCTTATTTCAGCGACACAAAAGAATTCTTCAATAGCTATATCGGTGAAAACTATAAGTCGGATTTAAAAGCAAAGAAGAAAGCAGCAAAGGCTTCCCATTAGTTTTGCAAAACAAGCAATAGGTTATTATGGTAACCAAATTTTTTAATAAAAAAGGTTACAATTGATGATTGAATGAATAATCTGTAGCGGCGCAATGCATTGCGCCGCTACATTTGTTAAATGATAAATGTTCAAATTCATAACACGGCAGTTTGCCAATAATGCACATTACTGTCATATTTTATTGAATCTAAGTATATAAAACAAAAGAGTTCGGATTTCCGAACTCTTTCTGTGGTACCTCCTGGAATTGAACCAGGGACACCAGGATTTTCAGTCCTGTGCTCTACCAACTGAGCTAAGGTACCAGTCAATTTTGCGGTTGCAAAGGTATAGCATTTTTTTGAACTGGCAAAATTTTATTTTAAAAATTGTTGATTTTTTTGAGTTTTAGATGTATGTCCTTTGTGACACAATATTTTAGTAATAATAATTAATTGTTGAATTGTTGCAACAGATTCGTAAATCGTAAATTTACTTTATTTTTGCGCAAAATTTTTCCAGAGTGTACGAAACGATTACATTAGGCAACGGAATTCGGATAATTCACTACCGCGTGAAGTCGGATGTGGCACATTGCTGCATGCTGATGAACACTGGTACACGCGACGAAAGCGAGAAACAGCTGGGCATGGCGCATTTTACCGAGCACATGCTTTTCAAAGGAACACAGAAACGCAAGGCATATCATCTGCTTAGCCGTATGGAAACGGTTGGTGGTGAGGTAGATGCATATACTACTAAGGAGGAAACTTGCGTGTCCTCAAGCTTCATGGTGGAATTCTACGACAGGGCAATTGAGCTAATCAACGACATTGTTTTCTGCTCGGTTTTCCCTCAACGCGAAATTGAAAAGGAGCGCGATGTTATTGTGGATGAGATAAATACATACAAGGACAATCCGTCTGAAAATATTTTTGACGAGTTTGAGTCGGCCATGTTTGCAAACCATACGCTTGGGCACAATATTTTGGGGACAAAAAAGTCGTTGTCGAAGTTCCATACCGCTGATTTCCTTGACTTTGTAGCAGAAAAATATAATACCGACCAGATGGTTTTCTGTTCTATCGGCGACATTGATTTTCGCCGACTTGTTCGTATGTGCGAAAAGCATTTTGGACAGAATGTGGCTAAACTCCGTGGCTTTGAGCGTGTTCCATTTGCTGGAAAAACAAAGTTTGACAAGGTTGTGAAGAAGAAAAGCCTTCAGGCAAACACAATCATCGGCAACTACTGCTATTCGTACAGCAATCCTAAGCGAGTGCCTATGTTTTTGGTTTCCAATATACTTGCAGGGCCAGGGATGAACTCTCGCTTGAATATGCAGTTGCGTGAACATCATGGGCTTTCGTATAATATTGAATCCAACTATACCACATATCAGGATACCGGGCTGTTCAATATTTTCTTCAGCTCCGACCATGAGAAAGTTGACTTTGCCATTGATATGATTTTCCGCGAGCTTGACAACATGAAAAAAAATAGGATGGGGGTTTTGCAACTTTCGCGGGCAAAGAAGCAGCTTATTGGACAGGTGGCAATCGAAAGCAGTTCCAATGCCAACTTGTTGTTTCCAATGGCTAAGTCGTTTATGAACTATGGCAAAGCCGAAACTTTTAAGGAGACAGTTGCTCTAATAGAGGCAATTACAGATGATGATATCATGGAAGTCGCAAACGAGATTTTTGTGCGTGACAATTTTTCATCAATCAAATACCTATAAATAAATTATGTCGTCAGAGGAATTGCGCTTCGAATATATTGAGAATTACGGTTGTAGCGATGATGAGCTTCTCCGCGCACTTGAGCGTGAAACTGCGCTTACGCAAATCCATCCCAAAATGCTGTCGGGATGCTATCAGGGACATTTGCTTGCGATGCTAATAGGCATGACAAGGGCAAAGCATGTGCTTGAAATCGGTACTTTTTCGGGTTATTCGGCAATTTGTATGGCAAGGGCTTTGCCTGCTGACGGTCAGCTTGTTACAATTGAAGTAGATGATGAAATAGAATGGCTGTCGTCAAAATATTTCCATAAGGCTGGCTTGCAGGATAAGATTACTGCCATTGTGGGCGATGCTTCGAAAGTTGTGCCAACACTTGACGGCCAGTTCGACATGGTTTTCATTGATGGCGACAAGCGCGAATACATTTCGTATTTTGAGGCTGTACTGCCCAAACTTGCACCCAACGGAACAATTATTGCCGACAATGTTATATGGTATGACAAGATTTTTGCCGAAACCGCTTCAAACGACCACATGACTCACGGCATTCAGGCTTTCAACGAATATATTGCCAAACGCGATGATATAGAGAAACTTATACTTCCTGTTCGAGATGGACTTATGATTATAAGGCGTAAAATGTAATTGCCTGTAATAGATGCGGTTTCCTACTTGTTAAGATATGCAGGGGATAATTTCATGTTACATAAATTGTTGTGGTTCTGGAAAAATATATATTTTTGCACCAAAATTTCATTGCAATGAAGAAATTGTTTTTATTGATAATGTTTATATCAAGTGGCTTGATGTTGTTTTCGCAGACAGCCGACGATGATGGCTATGTTATTGGTTTTGACAAGAATGACAGCCTTTATATGGATTTCAAGATTGAGCGCACTGAATTCTGCACTTGGCACAAGATAGGAACCATACTTGACGAGTTGTACGGCTTGGAACCAAAGGAATTGAGTGAAGTGACTGTAATCTGTGACAAAAAGTTTAAGACCTATGAGGGCTGGAAGAATGTTTCGGAAATTGACCTTGCAAATCCACAGACGACAATAGCAGGCGGTAAGGACAAGTACATAGTAGTTGTCAGGTATAGGAAAGGCGGCAGCGAGGATTTTGCCGACCAGTCGTCTTCAACGACATCGAATGTGATTGTCATCAATGTAGAGACGGTGAAAGATGGCGTTGGCGAAAAGTGGGTTTCGGTTTGTTATCCTTCATCGAAGTATGAATATGAGGTTGCCGGTGACTTGTCGGCAGACAGAATGTTTGGTCTGACGCTCCACGAGTATCCGATTTTTGTTAATGTCTATGGTATTCCACTGGCGTTTGATGCAGCAAAGAATCTGCATAGTTTTGGTGTGTATTGGGATGTTATTTACATGAACAGAGCCATATACAACTATTTCAAGAAAAAGGGAGTTGCAATTAATTCGCAGGAAAAGTCGCTTATGCTGAAGGCTGCTTACAATTTGGCGCGTAGTTACAACCTTATGGGATTGTATCACAAGGCATTGCCATATTTGGAGTATGTTTCCCGCAATTCAGCTGGAGAGAATTATTATATGTACAATGACCAGTTGCTGGCTGAATGTCTTGACAAGTTGAAGCAGGATAATTCATACGTATATGACAAGATGTTGCTTGCATACCAGAATAATCCAAAGATGGATGGTCGCGACCTTGATTCGGCTATAAAGGCATGCATTGCACGTGGCGAAATATATATGAGACAGGGAAATGCAGCAAAGGCAAAAGAGTATTTCGAAAAGGCTACGGCAATGGATAAGGCAAAGAGGTTTACGCAAAAGATTTCCGAATGTATGGGAAAATTGAACAAAATGTCTAATTAGAAGGAGTGTAGATTATGAAAAAGATATATGCAATATTTTGCTTTTTAATAATTTGCGTGTTGGCAAGTGCGCAACATTACGATGCAGTTGACAAGTATTGGCTTCCGCAGGAATGTTCGTTCAACATGCAGGATGCTTCGCTGAGATTTGCAGCCAATGGTACGAAGGATGTAACTCTTGGTGAGATTGTTGATGTGCTATTCAAAGGTAAAAGCTTAGAGATAAGCAAGTTGTCGTTGCTTAGCAAATCAAAGGTTACAACAATAGAGACTGCCGAAGATATTAGGAAGTTTGACATATTGTCGCCTGTTAAAATTATATCTGGGGGCGATATTAGATTCGACTTGGCCGACTATGTTATTGTGCTTGAAGGCAAGTCTGGAGGTAAAGATTTCAGCGACATAATAGTTTACGTGTGCAATGCTTCGGGAGCTGCAGGCAAGTCGATGTATAGGAATGTTACAGTAATGTCGGATATCTGGGGAGACATGTATTCGACTGTTAATTTCCTTGTGGCATACGATTACCAGAGCAGGGAAGAGGCTGTAAAAAAATACAATGAGATTTGTGCCCCAATGATGTCGAAGCAGAACGATGAGTCGTCCGACAGCTTCAACGATGCGGAGTATGCAATTCTTGAGAACCGCAATGCAAATCTTTTGTACAAGCAGGGACTTAACTATACTGAATTTGACCAGAACAGGGATGCTATAGCGACATTTGTCGGAGCATACAATAGGTTGTGTGCCGAACTGAAGTCAAAGGGTTACAACGATGTTGAGAAAAAAAGATTTTCAATGCGCATAGCATCAAAGATTGCCGAAAACTACATTAAGATAGGCAAACCAGACCAAGCTTATCAGTATTTGTATCATGCCCAAAATATGGGACGTGAACTTAATGAATACAAGTATGCTCTTGAATATGTTAAATCGTTGACTGACATTGATAAGGCTACTGTGGCATCAAGATTTGCTTCTGAAATGAAGTCTAAGGGCTTGGACGTAAGCGATGCTGCAACCTACAAGGCTTTGAATGCGATAAAGTAAAGTGGGAGAGGTTGATGGACAATTTGACCATCGCCCTGTTGCATAACGTTTAGTTCAATAACTTTTTGAACTATTCACTCTGTTTTATAAATTACCATTGGATATTTATGGCGAATTGTGTGCCATGTCGCTATTTGAAACAGAACCCATTAGGGATTATTCCAACCGTAAATTTGTCGATTTGCTCACCTACGGCATTCAGTCTGTAAACAACCCCTGACTGCATATAGTCTATCGCATCGGCAACATACACTTCCGAATTTACAGGGTCAACACCAAGTCCATAATACAGTCTGCCACCCGGATTCTCAAAGAAAACATCACTGGTTATATCGTCTGAATCAACTGGGAATCTGTAAATGTGGTCGTTGCAGTAATAAATTGTGTCGCCAGTGCCATTAAGTGCAATTTCGGAAGGGAAATCACCGACGGGGAATTCAAAAGTGCGCTCCACAGTCCGTGTTGCAGCGTCAATTTTCACAAGTCCTGGCACTCCGCTGTAGTCTGAACCAGCATAGCCGCCATCGCAGAGAACCCAAATCTTGCCGTTGCGGTCGATAACCATGCGATGAGGCTGCTTTAAAACCTCAATTTTCGAAACAAGTTCATCGGTATTTGTGTTTATAACCAGAACCTTATCGTCGTACGACCAACTATTTACAAACACAAGCGTATCATACACAATCATCTGCTCCGACGAATGCCGATAGAAATTGCCAGTACCCTCGTCGATGTTGATTGTTTTGTCAACAATGCAGGTTTGCGGATTCACCACATAAATATTCTTGGCGTACATGTCCGAAACATACGCCTTCGAAGGTGTTATGAACCGCATATATCGTGGTGATACAAGTTCAGTTATCTTGTTGACATACAGGAATGTATTTTTGTTAACCACATAAATTTTTCCGCTGTTGTTTACCACCAGATATGCTAGCGAGTCGATGATTGTAACGCTCTGCAGAACATCACCGATAGGAATGCCATTTGCTCTGTAGAAAACTTGATTTTCAACGGTTTTTGTATTCTTGTCGTAGTACGACAGCGAAGCGTTTCCGTACATGAAATTGCCCTCGCACGGAATTAAAACGCCGTCGTGTGATGCGTTGAACTGGGTAATGGGGGCAAGGTCGTCCTTCATGCAGGAGGAAAGGAAAACAAGGAAGATGATGATTAATAATGGACAATTGACAATGGATAATTGACAATCTGTAGCGACGTGCCATGGCGCATCGCTACAATTGTTCAATTTTATATTTTTCCGAAACATCATCTATAACTAACGCTAATCTGGAATGCAAAATTAATTCTTGGCATCGGTTGCCACAATACCGAACGATAAGATTCGTTGAAAAGATTATTAATCTTGAAATTCAAATCAATTGCAAAATCGGAAACAACGAATTCCTTACCCATACCGATGTCGCTCATAAAATACGGATAAATCGACACCAAAATACCAGTTTCCTCCGCAGAAGTGGTAAACCTTTCGCTAAAATAATTCCACTGGTAGAAGAAATAGAATCCGTATGCCGAAATCCGTCCGAACACATTTGCCGAATGCAACGGAATGTAAGCCAACTGCTTACCTATGGACATATCGTTTTCGCTACGTGGTGTCGAAAGGTTTGTAGAATGCGTGTAGGCATAGTTTGCTGTCAGTGAAATTAGGCACGAATCGTGAAATTCAAACGAAGTGTTCAACTTTGCATCGGCACCGTAGGCAACAACCTTTTCAAGGTTTATAGGTTGCCAGTAGCCTCGGTTTGTCGGACACCACATTATCCAGTTTTTCACATGGCTGTAGTTTGCGCCAGCCTCCGCTGAAATCGAGAAACGACCGTCCAAACTGTTGTACTTCTTGCCAAACGAAATGTCTGCAACATACGCGGTTTCGGGAACAAGGTCGGGATTTCCGCCAGGCACATAGAACAAGTCGTTGAGCGTCGGCACGGAATAGTTCTTCGACAACGATGACCGTATAAACCAGCGATAACGGAAATTGTACTCAAGGAAAAGAGAGGGTAGGAAAGGGCAAACGCTCTTATCATAAAAATCCTGCCTTAATGTAATGCCACAGCGGAAGCGCTTGAATGGCTCTCCAAACAACGAAACCAGCGCGCCATAGTCGTGACGGATGGTATCGTAGCCGTTACGCGTAATGGAATCAAACGAAGCCACAGTGTGGAAATTATACTTCAGTCGAGCCGAGATTTCAAGCCTATCGTTGAAGGCATACGAGTAATTTGCTGTGGTATATAGCGAATTAGCTTTTGTGTCGGAATTTACAATCTTGTAGAATCCCACACCGCTAATGTAGCTTTGCGAAAGATAATTTTGCAACTGATAATTGTCGCCGACAGAAATGTCGAGTTTCGACTTGTCGGTGTAGAGCCTGTACGACAGCGACGACACAAAACTGTTGCCATCCTGACGGTTCTTGTTGTTGAGCAAACCGCTTTCGTTGGTGGTAAGTCCCGGCACGCCGCGGTCGTAGTTCTGCCACCAGAACTTTAGCGACAGGAACGACCTTTCGGTGGTGCGGAAATACAATTCCTGAATTGCGCCCATCATTCGGTAGTCGGCATTTTCGCGTTTCTGAACGCCACCACCTGCAATGTCGCTGTTCTTGAACTTAAAGTCGTTGCGTGAGCGAGTGTCGTAGAACTTGGTCACCGACTGGAATTTTTCGGTTCCTGCACGCACCTGCGCCATATTGTCGAAAGTATGGAAACTTGCCACCGACGAGACAATCTTTGCCGACACACCGCGGTCCCACATCGGGCGGGTATTTATCTCTACTACGCCCCCGATTGCCGTTTCCGACTTCTGCATCGAAGCAGAGCCACAGAAAACATTCACTTCGTCGGCAATCGACATAGGTACAAGCGACATGTCAACCATTCCGAGCATAGGAGAACTAAGGCTCACATTGTTCCACGAAACCTTTGTGTGAGAAGCAGTTGTGCCGCGAAACGAAGCTGTTGAAAGAGAACCTCGTCCGTATGTCTTCACAAATACCGAAGTATTT
>JAGCNN010000173.1 GCA_017645925.1 Bacteroidales bacterium | reverse complement strand
TTCCTGCTCCTTGACTTCTTCGCATCGGTCGTGATCGTAGTAGTAAGCGGTAAAACGTCCGCCTACGCCATCAACAATCACTGGAACCCAAATGAATGGAGCGCCTAGAACGATATCCAGGAATAGCATTCCTCCGCGAAATCCGCTTTCATAGCATGCCGTTTTTTCGCTACTGCCCGAAACCATTCCCTGAAATTCCTCGCGGGACAAATCAGGATGGCGAGGGGGAATGAGCGTGGCGCAAGAGCTCATGAGAAATCCGATACAGAAAACTATGGCAAAAGAGATTTTTTTCATAGTATTTTTCCTTAATATAGGTACCATTCCCATTCAAGTTCGTATTTAGAAGAATTGTAATCGCTTTGTTCAACGGATGAATAATTGGTTAGGTATCCGATGTTTGTTTTTGTATAGCAATAACCAGAGGACATGTTGTCATTGAAAGAAAAGTCATTATCAACTACAGTGGGACATACTTTTATGTCTTGTGTTCCGATAGGGACTTCGAAAGAAGATGTTTTGGAACCGCTCCATGATCCCTGATCCTGTAAAGAAAGTAATGTCCCGGTTGTTTTTGATGTTGATTGGCCTCCGGAAGCGATAAAGTAAATGGAAAAACTGACGGTCGGGTCGCCATCGGAATAGGACCCTCCAGCGGAAAGTCCGTCCCAGTCGGCTGATTTTTGTTTATAATAAGTGAGCGAAAATTTCATGGTCTTGGTTTTAGAGGTGTGGGCTTCGACCACTTCTGTTTTTACGCTGGAGCTACTGTAAACGTATTCGCAACGATAGCCGTAGTTGTTGCAGCAATAGGTGTTGCTCTTCGTGCTGGTTCCGTAGTAGCATTTGTCGGCTTCGCTAACGTATGACGAACTACTGTATTTGTAGGAACTGCTTGATTTGACTGACGAACTGCTAGAAACATAGCTACATCTATAACCGTAATAGGTACAACAATATGAATCGGAGTATGTGCTAGTTCCGTAGTAGCACTTGTTTGCCTCACTATCTTTGCATTGGTAACCATAGTAAGAACAACACTCAGCATCGGTGAGATCCCAGTTGGTCCCATTTTTGCAATCATTTCTTTGTGAGTCTTTGTGCGCTTGTTCTTTTGCATGATCTTCCGCTTCAGAAATATCATCTTCGATAACTTCTAAGGGGCTCTCGTCTGAACACGCGGCAAGAATGAGTACAAAATAAAGTAGACTTATATATTTCAACAAATTCATGTTACACTCCTTTTACCATGCAATGTCCATGCTGATTCGCCAAGTTAGGCCGTCTGTATCGTCACAGTAATAGTTATTGATTCTGTCTGTATTTGTGACAATCGAGATGGGCAAAAATTGCCATTGTAGCGAGAAATGCCGATTTAACTCAGTGCCAAATCCTATGAACGCTAATAATTCCCAATCGTACGATGCATAAAATTTATCGTAAGATTCTTGTTTTTCATAATATGGATACTCCCAACGGACATCATATTCTGCCCACATATATACAGGCTTACGAACATGGACGCTGGCACTTATAAAGGGGCTTAGATTAGATGCTCCCAAGGGAAATCCAAGACGAAATTGAAAGGGTACTTCCAACATGATGTTTTCGTAATCGATATATCCATAACCATATCCAGTATTATATGCATATAGATCGTCGGTGTCAAAAGTGTGTTCCGCGTAGTGGTAGACTATGTTGATCCCTGTTTGAACGCTGCCCCATTGGTAAAAGTACGAACGTATTAAAAATCCTAAATTTACACCCAGTTGCTTATTTGGCTCAACTCTATAATTTGCAACATCATGTTCTAGATAATCTTCATAGGCGATGGAGATGCCTTTGTATATTTTTTGGGGTTCCTTCTTATGTGTCGAAGATGAAGTTTGTTTTGAGGAATCCTTTGCGACGGTATCTTTTGCGGGGATGACAGCAACGATTGCGCTGTCATTAGGAGCCTCGTTAACGATGGTGTCTTGTTTAACGATTGGCTTTGTGGCGAGATCCAGCAAATCAACTAAAGACATGTTTGCACTTTCAATTTTCACCATAACGCTGCATGTTTTTGCAAGCGTTTTTCTTTCGCAGAATTCAAAAACGGATTTTGCGGAATTTTGTGCGGTTTGCATTTGGTTGAGGAATTTGTTGATGGCGGCGATACTGTCTGCTTCTGCTTTTTCTGCTAGCATGCGTTTCTGTTCGGCATAAGCAGTGCATTTGCATTGCTCTTCGACTTTTTCGCATGTTGAACTGGATTCGCCTTGGTTTTCAGAGCTGCATAAACTACAGAAATTTTTGCATTCTTCGCTTATCGGCGGCAATAGCGATTCTTGCTGAGTTTGTTCGGGGTCTGTTTTGGCAACAGTCTTGTTTCCTTTCTTGGCGCGAATATGCCCTAACTGGCCGTTGTCTACGGTCACCTCAAAAGTGCAGGTGTCGCTTTTGCAGTTTTTCTGTATAATGTCTGCTAGTTTGCGAATATCAATGCTTTGCAGGGAGTCTTTTCGCGCTTTTTCCTGTTCAATAGAATCGGCGCGTGCGATGGCGGCAAGTGAGTCCTGTTTTAAACTATCCAAGATTGCAGGGCAGTTTCCGCAGACTTGGTCAACCTTGGTACATGTTTCGTTTTCTGGATTTAAGGAGCAATCTACGCATAATTGTACGCAGAGACCGTCTGCGAATGAAACCGTTGCGGCGAACAAGACTGCCAGTATAAATGAGAATCTGCCCATAGGGCTCCTTTGGTTATGAATAAGTGCG
This sequence comes from Bacteroidales bacterium, assembly GCA_017645925.1. Lineage (GTDB taxonomy): Bacteria > Bacteroidota > Bacteroidia > Bacteroidales > ML635J-15 > Bact-19. The sequence continues at coordinate 1,086 of JAGCNN010000173.1, read as the reverse complement.
AATCCTAACCACATTAATGTAAATATAAATTAATAGTTTGCATTCTAAAAGGGATTTTTAGTGAATTTGGCCGGAAGTGTGCGCTAAATCAAACTAATATTTACAGAAAATTGAGCCTAACCTATTGACAGACAACGAATTAGTATATATATTGAAGACATAAAGATGAAATTGGCAATCCGCTTTGACGCTAGCGCCGCTATCGACGAGGTTCTCAAAGGAGGGATTTAGGCTTGCCATTTCATCAAGTGTTTAACAAGGCGCTCGGAAGACCGGGCGCCTTACTTGTATATTTTTTTAGTAGGAAACCCTTGCCAGGTTTGAATAGTATTCCTAAATTAGCGCACATGAAGATGAATTCAGCAATCCGTTTCAACCGCTGGTGGTGGGGCTCTACTAAATAGAGTCCGTTTTGCTGATTTCATCAAGTGTTTGTAAAAGGCTTTCGGACTTTCCGAAGGCCTTTAATTTTTTACCATGAACCTTTAACCCTTAACCTAGACCGATAAGAATAAACCTTAAACTAGATCCTTCGACTTCGGGCTTCGCCCTCCGCTCAGGATGACACGAGAATGAATATGACAACTTCTTCAAATAACGGTTTCTTTGACAAGTTCGGTGGCAAGTATGTTGCCGAAATCATCCGTCGCCCGCTCGATGACCTCGAAGAGGCGTTCAACAAGTACATTCATGATCCGGAATTTCTCGAAGAACTCCGTATCATCCAGCGCGATTACATTGGCCGCGAAACGCCGTTGTATTACGCTCCGACGGCAACGGAACTGTTGGGTGGCGCTCAGATCTATATCAAGCTCGAAGGCCTTGCCAATACGGGCGCTCACAAGATCAACAACGCTATCGGTCAGTGCCTTTTGGCCAAGAAGATGGGCAAGACCCGCATTATCGCCGAAACGGGTGCCGGCCAGCACGGCCTTGCAACGGCCGCTGCCTGCGCAAAGCTCGGCCTCGAATGCGTGGTGTACATGGGCGAAGTGGACGTACGCCGTCAGCAGCCGAATGTGGCTACCATGGAAATGTATGGCGCAAAGGTCGTGCCGGTTACCAGCGGTGCCCGCACCCTTAAGG
>JAGCNN010000022.1 GCA_017645925.1 Bacteroidales bacterium | reverse complement strand
TGTTTGAAGTCGGAGTGAAACGCAGACAAGTTTCTGACTTTTAGCGTAGTGTAGCTGATTTTTAGCGAAGCAGACGCAGCGGACATGGTTTTTTGTTTACTTTTTTGCCAACAAAAAAGTAAAAGCCTCTGCGGCTTGAGCAGAATGTTATAAAAAAGGGATAATAATTATTGATAGGATATTTTTATCGCTTACCTACACCCGATATGTCGGCTGTCCCCGAATCCCATATTCACCTATATATCCTTCCGTCAATTTTCTCGAATTTTTCAGCATCTGACTTTCGCATTTCCACTTTTCCGTCGTTCCAGACCGACGGCCAGCCGCCAATGATGTGACCTAAATACACAATCTTTATCGGATGCATGCCTTTGGCAAGAGCAATCGACTTGTCGTTGCGCGAGAAACGTTTAACCTCGCCCGAATTGTCAATCAATTTTTGTCCGTCAATCCAAAATTCCTCGTTGTCGGTTGAGAAATAATACACACCATCCTCGTCAATGCGTAGGTAGCCTTCGGCAATGGACGCATAGTTGTCGTAACCGTTGAGAGGTTCGCCGAAGTTTGTTACGCTGCGGATGTCTTTGAGTTCGGAAATCAATGTATCCCTTTCGGCTTTGCCAGTTGCATTTTCCATTTCGGCAACATTGAGGAACATTCCTGCAATATTGTGCATACGCAATCCTTGTTCCGCATCGGCAACTTCCACGGCAGGTGCATATTCTTGCTTTTCGACAGTAATTTCGCGCACACGGCTCATCTTTCTAGATGGCAATACCGAAGCAATCTTTACCAGTGTATTCTCCTTAACCACAATAGGTTCGGCATATTCCTTTGAGTTTGGCGTAAGGTCGGAACCATCGATGGAATAAACCATCTTGACTGGTCGCGAAGTCGTGAACTCAAGCACGGCAGAATCGACAAATGCCACAAAGTTGCATGAACCGTTAGGCTGTTCGGGCAGCGGAATGTGATATGTAATATTGTGCATGTCAAGACGTACAAAAGCATTGTCAAGGCGGCGGCAGAAATCGGCATAGTCCTTTTTCTCCAATGGCGACCAAGCAACCTCGGCAAGCGCCAATGCCCGCGGATAATAGCGGTATTCGCGCAGGGTATCATTATATAGGTATTCTGCCCAGAGGTTGCACTGTACGCCGCGTACATGACTGCCCTGTCCTAACTTTGCCAATGTGTCGGGAATAGGATTGTAGGCGTAGGTGGTTTCAAGTTTCGAGCTGCCGCCAATGGTTACTGGCTCTATCTTGCTGTCGCCCTGATAGTAGTCGATGTACATACCGCCGTTGTAAGGCGTCATTATCACATCATGACCTTTCTGTGCCGCAGCAATTCCACCGTCCTCGCCACGCCACGACATCACTGTGGCCGAAGGATTTATCTCACCGTCAAGAATTTCGTCCCAGCCGATAATCTTGCGTCCGTGCCTTGCAAGCATAGCCTCAACGCGCTTAACTACATAGCTCTGCAGACAATCCTCGGGCGAATGGTCGGGATTCTCGTCAAGGTGCTCTTCTTTTATTCTTGCCTGACACAGAGGGCATTTCTTCCAGAAAACCTTAGGACATTCGTCGCCGCCAATGTGGAAATATTCGCTTGGGAAAATTTCTACAAGTTCGTCAATTACATTTTGCAAGAATTCAAAAGTAGATTCCTTTCCCGGACACATCACAATATCCTCAACGCCCCAAACAATTCGAGGTGTTACCGTGTCGTTGTTGCATGATAGCCACGGGTAGGCCGAAATTGCAGCAAGCTCATGCCCTGGCACTTCGAGTTCTGGAATTACTGTTATGAAACGTTCGGCAGCATACTCAACAATCTCGCGAGCCTGTTCCTGAGTGTAGAAACCTCCGTACTCGTAGCCTTCGCCCTCAATACGCTTTGCACCGACAGCGGTAAGTTCTGGGTATTTCTTGATTTCGATTCGCCAGCCTTGGTCGTCGGTAAGATGCCAGTGCATGGTGTTGATTTTGTACATAGCCCATACGTCAATTTGCTTCTTAATGAACTCAACATCAACAAAATGCCTCGACGGGTCAAGATGCACACCGCGATATGCGAAACGAGGTTCGTCGGAAATTTCAACGTAAGGCATACTCCATTCAACATTCTTTACGACTTCGGACGATTCTACTTCGGCGGGAAGAAGCTGCATCAAGGTTTGCATTGCGTAGAAAAGTCCCGCAGCCGACGATGCCGTAATTAAAACACCACCTGTACCTATCGAAAGCCTGTAGCCCTCCTTGGCAATCATAAAAGAAGTGTCAAGGTCGAGGCGAATAGAATTCGTTTCGGCAACATCACCAATGTTTAGATTGTATCCTGTTGAGGTTCTTAGCTTTTTCGCAAAAAACTCGGCCACATTCCTTGCAGAATCGCAGTTGGGCACAATGTTGGTTTTATTGTCAATGACAAAATGCTTGTTCGTGTCCACCGACATTTCCGCAGGAACAGGGATAATGTTCACTCCTTGGTTGTAAGGTTTTACCTCGTAATTTTTTGAGCATGCAACAAGCATTATTGATGCTATTGCGGTCAGAATGATAAGTTTACATTTCATAGTAATTCAATTTGTTGAGCTACAAATTTACAAATAATACTCGGATTGGCAAGCATGGTCGCGAAGTAGGCTCTGTAGTTAGTATTTGTTATAACAAAAGGTGTAGTTGTTTTTTGTTATAAATGCAAAATGTCAATGCGTGGAATAAAGTATTTTTGAAAAAAAATCTGTTTTCTTTTAGCACTACGTATAATATGATTATCTTTGGCGGTTGATTTTATGTCAATTTTAGATTAAGATTAAAAACGATAAGTTTATGAAGAAGATAATAATACTTTCGCTTGCAGTTGTGTTTGCTGGAATTTTTTCTGTTTCATGCGACAAGATAGAAGAAGGCGAATACATAAAGGAAGGCTCCGACATTTGGTATGGCCGCAAGATTGTAGTTTTCGACTTTACAGGACATAAATGTGGCAATTGCCCTAAGGGACACAAAGTTATAAACTCGCTTGAAGAAAAATATGGCAAGGCTGTTGTGCCTATAGCCGTGCATTGCACCTATTATGGTAATACCAAGCCAAATTCAACTCCGCCTACTACCGATACTTCGTTCAACTACGATTTCCGTTGCGAGGAGGGAATGTTCCTCGGCGGTGGAGATACCGATGGCGGATACATGGATATTGAAGGACTTCCCGCAGGCTTGGTAAATTCCTTGAATCCGGTATTGCTTAACAATTCTCCAAACGGCTGGGCGTCAGATTTTACAAAATATTACTCTACATATCCCGAATTTTCGTTTGAGATGAGTGCTGCCTTTGCCGACAGTACAATTTCTGCCGACATAAAGCTGAAGTCCGAAGTTGTAACATCGCGCAAATTGTCCCTTGTTGCCTACGTTGTTGAAGATGGAATTGTAGGCTGGCAGTTGGACTATAATCCCGAACCGCTTCAAATTAGCAATTATGTTCACAACCATGTTCTTAGGACTAGTTTCAGCGGTGCCTTGGGCGAAGTTGTCAAGGCAGAAGCTTCGCAGATGTCAGCTGGCGACATTATCGAAAAGTCGTATTCTGTAGCCGCAAAGTCCGACTGGAACATTGCCAATTGTAAAGTAGTTGCCTTTGTCTATGATTCCGACACCAAGGAGATTTTGCAGGCCGAAATCGTAAATATATCCGAATAGGTTTGCTGCTTCAAGATATACAAAACAAAAAAAGCGAGCTATGTTCGCTTTTTTTGTTGTAAATAGGCGAGGGCAGGGGAAGGGCACAATCAGCACAAAACTCTGTACAATCGCGTCATGGCGCGATTCGTCCCTTACAGACGCAATCCATTGCGTCTCAATAAGAAACGTGCTTTGCCGCTTCTTTTTAATAAAACTTTCTTTTTATAAAAATTTTTTTAACTTTGCGCGTTTATTATAGGTATAATGGATATTATGGCTTTTGTTGTTAATAATCAAGCAGATAACTATGGTGCCGCGGCGTGCCACGGCTATCCTTTGTACAGACGTGCCATGGTGCGATTCGACTGTACAGTCGCGGCGCGCCACGACCACTACAACTTTGAACCTTAAACATTAAACTTTGAACCAGAAACAAGAAACATAGAAACGAGAAACATTAAACCTTAAACTTTCAAACATTTAGACTATGAAATACTTAGACCCCAAGGCGGATTTGACATTCAAGAAGGTGTTCGGCGAACATCCCGACCTTGTCATAAGTCTGCTTAACGCCTTGCTCCCGTTGGAAAAAGGCGACGAGGTACAGTCGGTAGAATATCTGACACCCGAGATGGTTCCCGAAACACCAACTCGCAAGAACAGCATAGTCGATGTAAGGTGCAAGGACATGAAGGGTCGGCAGTTCCTTGTTGAAATGCAGATGATATGGTCGTCGGAGTTCAAGCAGCGAGTGCTGTTCAATGCATCCAAGGCGTATGTTCGCCAGTTCGACAGCAAGGAAAATTTCAAGCTGTTGCAGCCTGTGTATTCGCTGAACCTTGTGGATGCTGTTTTCGAACCCGATGTAGATACCTACTACCACTACTATCGCCTTGTTCACGAGCAATATAGCAACAAGATTATTGACGGCTTGCATCTGGTTTTCGTCGAGTTGCCGAAGTTCAAGCCCGTTACGTATGCTGAGAAGAAGATGCAGGTCTTATGGTTGCGTTTTCTTTCGGAGATAGATGAAAAGACTCGTGAAGTGCCTGACGAACTGCTTGACAACCCAGAGATAAAGAAAGCCCTTGACATTGTGGAGCAGTCGGCTTTCTCCGATGTACAGCTTACCGCCTACGAAAAGTTCTGGGATTCTGTCCGTGTCGAACGTGCACTCACCGATGGCGTAAGGGAAGAGGCCGAAAGGAACAAAGCTATTGAAATTACCCGTAATCTGAAAGCAATGGGACTATCTGTAAAGGACATAGCCAAAGCAACGGGCCTTTCAGAAGAAGAAATAACTAAAATTTGAGAATTATGTTGGTTAACAAAGATATGACCGGATATGAAGTGGTGAAATACTTGGGTGATAAATATGATGATATTTTCGCCGAAGGATATGCGTGCGGAAAAGCTGCTGGTTATGTTGGAACTGATGCAACGCTTTATGCCAGAGAATATGCTAAAGGTTATGCCATAGGTTATGCAGAAGGCATTGAGAAAGGCAGGAGGATTGCAAGATTCCAAGTGGCAAAGGCTCTTAAAGCAATGGGATTCTCAATAAAGGACATTGTCGAAGTGACCAGTCTCACAGAAGAAGAAATCGCAAAAATTTAATTTACCATGATACGCACCATTTCTCAACATATTATCAATAATCAAAATTCTATCAACATTGTACAGACGTGCCATGGCGCGATTCAACGAGAAACGGCGAAGCCATAGAACGGCGAAGCCCTCAACGAAGTTAAACTTAGAAACGTGAAACATTAAACATTAAACTAGAAACTTTAAACATTATATATTGAATATAGCCTTATGTCACGAACAGTCATAGCAAACCCGATTTACGACTCGGTATTCAAGTACCTGATGGAAGATATTCCAGCGGCTAGGGTTCTGCTGTCGGCACTCTTGCAGCGCAAGATAGGCGAGATTGAACTTAAGCGCAACGAGTACACCCGCACCAAGACCAAGGATGAAATTTCCGTTCTTCGTGTAGATTTTGCTGCAGAAATCTTCAATGATGACGGTTCTCGTGAACTTGTAACCATTGAAATACAGAAAACTTACCTTTCAACCGAGATAATGCGTTTTCGCCGTTATTTGGCAGCGCACTATTCGGATGATAGCAACGCCATTGTCCTCAGCGACAGGCCAAACCACAAGAGGGCATTGCATATCATTACAATTTATCTTCTCGGACACGAGGTCGAGGAACTTGACAATGCCGTCACATACGTATATCCACGCATGTACGACCAGGATATGAACAAAATCGACAAGAAAGTCAATGATGTTGAGTTTGTTGACGGCTTGGTCCACGATATGATAGTGGTTCAAATCCCGAAGATAACAAGTGCGAAGGTTGTTTCTCATCTCGACCGCATACTAAGCGTTTTCGACCAGCGCAACATTGTTCCAAGTTGCCAGCGTGAACTTACCGTTGACGACAGCACCTATAATGACGATGCCGACATCGACCGTATAGTCCGTCGCCTGCAGAAGGCCGCTTCCGACGAGGATGTGCGCAAGGAAATGGAAATTATGGACGAGTACCAAACCCTCTATGACAACTATGTAAAGGAGCGCACCGACCAGCAGAACAAGATAAAGGCGCAGATGGAGCAGTTGGCGGAGCAACGTGAACAGTTGGCAGCGAAGGACACACAATTGAATTCTCTTATTTCCTCTGCAGTTTCTGCATTTGTCTCATCTGGCAAAACTCCCGAAGAGATTGCTACACTTCTCAATATTCCATTAGATGATGTTCTTAAAGTAACAGGAAAGTAACAGGGTATGACAAAAGGAGTTACAAATATTATGGACGAGTATCAAACCCTTTACGACAACTATGTAAAGGAGCGCACCGACCAGCAGAACAAGATAAAGGCGCAGATGAAGCAACTTGACGCGCAGATGAAGCAGTTGGCGGAACAGAAAGAACAGTTGGCCGCGAAGGACGACCAGTTGGCGGCGAAGGATACACAATTGAACTCTCTTGTTTCTTCTGCAGTTTTTGCTTTGGTTGCTACAGGCAAGACTCCCGAAGAGATTGCTACACTTCTCAATATTCCATTAGATGATGTTCTTAGAGTAACAGGGAAATAATAGGGTATGACAAAAGGAGTTACAAATATTATGGACGAGTACCAGACTCTTTACGACAACTATGTAAAGGAGCGCACCGACCAGCAAAACAAGATAAAGGAACAGATGGAGCAACTTGATGCGCAGATGAAACAGTTGGAGGAACAGCAGGAGCAGTTGGCGCAGAAAGATACCGTAATTACCTCTGCAGTTTCCGCAATTGCAGCATCTGGCAAATCAGCGGCAGAGATAGCAGCTCTTCTCAATATTCCAATAGATGTTGTTCGAAAGATTACAGAAAATTAATTATGCAACACATTATATCTCAACATATTATCAATCATCAAAATTCTATCAACATTGTACAATCGTGCCATGGCGCGATTCAACATTGTACAGACGTGCCATGGCGCGTCTCAACTGTACAGTCGCGGCGCGCCACGACCACTACAACTTTGAACCAGAAACCAGAAACATAGAAACGTGAAACATAGAAACTTATAAACGCCGCAGGCATAGAAACTTAGAAACTTAGAAACTAAAAATAACTTATCGCTTATGACAAATTTTTACAACAATACAGCTAATAATAACATTATGAAAAGTACATCTTTCGCAAATTCCTCCGGAAATCGAAAATCTAAAATCGTCAATCGTCAATCGAAAATCGTAAGTATCATTTTTGCTTTCTGCTTGTTGTTCGGCGGAAAGACGTGGGGACAAGGGCTTGACACCTACACCTTTGCCACTGGCACGAGTGGCACAATCTACTCGCCATCGTGGACAACGATTTGTGCGAGTGGCAATGATGACATAGCATCGACAGTGCAAAGCATCGGCTTCACGTTCAAATATGACGGCACTGACTACACGCAGTTTTCCGCCAACTCGAACGGACGTATGCGTTTGGGTGGCGATGTTATCTCTACTGCCTATAATAATCCTTTCACATCCGGCAACTATAGCGGTAATACACCGGCTATTGCAGGCGTGGGAAGAGACTGCTCCACCGGTTCTGCCGGTTATGTGAAGACAGGTTTGTATGGCTCTTCGGGATCCTATATCCGTGTGATTGAATTCATGCTGAATACTGCCTCTACCGCTTCTGGAACTACTTATATCAAGTTCCAGGTGCAGCTGTTCCAAGCCAACAATGAGGTGAGGATTGTGTATAGCAGTGATTATTCCAATGCTCCTAGCTCTTACCAAATCGGCATAGGCAATGCCTCTTACAACAAGTTCTGGTATGTGAATCCGAGCGCGCACACCGCTACGTATTCCACGACCTATACCGCCGATACTTATTCAGTATTCCCTGGCGGTGGAAGGTACTATTCTTTTGTTCCACCTGCGACGGTTGCCCCTGCCGCCTCCGTTCCCTATTCACATAACTTCGAGAATACAACAGAAAATGGAAAATGGACATTGAAAAATGACACATACACCAACAAATGGATGATTGGAACAGGTACTTATTCCAGTTCCTCGCGTTCCCTTTACGTATCTAACGGTTCTGCAAATGAATATACAAATACATCTGCTTCTTCTTACGTTTATGCTTACCGAAAACTGAATTTCTCCACGGCGGGCGACTACACTGTTTCGTTCAAATGGAAAGCACGTGGTGAAGGTGGTTGCTGGGATGCAATGTATGCTGCACTTGTGCCACCTGGTACGGCATGTCCTCCTGCCAGTGATATTACTGGCAGTTCAAATACTTTGCCTACTGGTTATATCAATGTAGGCGATGTTTCTCAAAGTTACGTTACATCAGGTGCGTTCTTGTGGAAAAATGCGGAGCATGATTGGATTTCTTCATCCAAGGATGTTACTATTTCGACCGCAGGCGAGTATTATCTTGTATTCTACTGGAAGAATGATGGTAGTGGAGGCAACAACCCTCCCGCGGCCGTTGACGACATTAGTGTCACCCAGGCTGTAAGATACACCCTCACCGGCACTGCCAATCCTTCGGCGGGCGGCACGGTGAGCCCCACCAGCGGCGAATACACACAAGGAACAGCCGTGAGCATTTCAGCTACCACCAACACTGGCTATAGATTTACCGGATGGACAAAGACGGGCGCGGGCACTTTTGCCAACGCGAACAGTGCTAGTACAACCTTCACCATGGGCGCGGGCAATGCTACGGTGACGGCCAACTTTACACGACTCTACACACTCACTGTCAATGCTGGAGCGGGTGGCACGGTAAGCCCTACAAGTGGCTCATACGCACAGGGAGAAACAGTAAGCATTACCGCTACACCTTCAGCTCCTTACAATTTCTCAGGTTGGACGGTGTCGGGTTCAGGCGCATCGCTATCAAGCACTACTGCCAACCCCACTACTTTCACCATGGGGTCGGCAAATGCAACGGTTACAGCCAGTTTTACAGCAAAGCCTACCCACACCCTCACTGTCGATCGTAACAACACGGCTGGCGGTACGGTGAGCGGCAGTGGCACCTATTATGAAGGACAAACTGCAAGTATTACCGCCACTCCTGCAAGTGGCTATTACTTTGCGAATTGGACGGGTGCTACGGTGGCCAACGCGAATAATGCCAGCACCACCTACACCATGGGTACAGCCAACGCAACGGTTACAGCCAATTTCTTCCCTGTGGAATCCGCTGGCGGTTCTGCCGCTGATTGTGGACCGAAGTTAATATATGTGTCCACAACCGGTAGCGATAGCAACAACGGCTCTTCGACTGCTCCGGTGCTTACGATTTCCAAGGCACTTACCCTTGCTACAGGTGGCACTTCATCCAACCCCGCAATCATCCGTGTGGCAAGCGGCACATACGATATTAACGCCCCGCTGAACCTCGTAAGCAATATAATCATAGATGGACAGTGGAGTGCAAACACTACTACTGGGGTGTGGACTAAGGGAACGACGGCGACAATAATAAACAGGACTGCACGCAGTGTGGAAGGAACATCATCGGCTCCTCGAATTGTGGCAATAGAGGGAACCAGTAAGAGCTATTTCAAGCTGCAGGATATAAAGGTTACGACGGAATCTCCCACAACATCGACATTGACTACAGGAGATGTCTCATATAAATTGGTTGGACCTAGAGAGGATCATTATACTTCTTATGCTATTGCAGGAAGTTCTTATACACATAACGCTGCCATTTATCCATCAAGTATGGTCGGATTAGGAGCATGTACATTTACTGGGTTGGCATATTATTTTAAAGCAGCTGCGACTATAACAAATTTGAAAATATATCTGAAGGAAGTTGATTTTACAACAGTTTCTATGTCAACATCCAATTGGAATACATTGATGTCTGGTGCGCAATTGGTTTACCAAGGTAGTGTAACGGCGAATGCCAATGAGCAGAAGACTTTTAATATAAGCTACGAGTATTCTGGAGGAAATTTGTTGGTATTGATGACTGGAACAAATACAAGTACTGGTGCAAATGTAAATGGATTTGACCAGTCTGGTTATTTTATAGTTGGGACAAGTACAGCATGGGGTCATGTAAATTCTTTTGTTCCTGCTGTTAGAATATATTCAGATTGTGAATGTGTTACCGCCTCAGATTATGGTATTTCCACCTACGCAGTACATTTGAACGGTTGTAGCAATTATGAATTTGTTCGTTGCCAGTTGCTGCCGGGTAATGCGAGCGCAGGAAGGACAGGAACGGATGGAAATTCTGGAACCAGTGCTACTTCATCAACAGCTGTGGGTTCTGGCAATCAAAGAAGCGGTGCTGGTGCAACAAGCGGATCTGGTAGCAATGCAGCACAGTATAATTCTACTTATGGTGGCGGTGGTTCAGTAGGAGGTGCAGGTAGCAATGGAGCTTCAGTAACTTATTGTAAAAGTACTAGTGGTGGTAATGGTATTACTGGTGGCAGTGGTAAATCTGGTATTCCAGGTACAGCAGGAACTGATTATATCATAGTAAATACTGACTATTCTACCTATTTTACACCTAAAGTGGCAGGTGATGGAGCCGCTGGTGGTGGTGGTGGCGGCGGCGGTAAAGGCGGTACTGGTGGTACTTCACATTGTGCTAATGCTTTATGGTCAACTTCTAGTGGTTCTGGCGGTGCAGGTGGCAATGGTGGCGCTGGTGGTAGTGGCGGTTTTGGAGGAACTGGCGGTTTTGGTGGAGGTTCTTCCTTCGGTGTCTATCATTACGGTAGCACTTCTTTAGGAACATTTACCGATTGCTACATCGTTTCTGGTACTGGCGGTGCTGGTGGTACTGGAGGCACTGGCGGTAATGGTGGTAGCGGTTATGGAGGAGATAGTGGCTCTAGTGGCTCAAAGTGTTCATACAATTGTGGGGGAACCGTATATGGTGGTACTGGTGGTCACGGAGGATCTGGAGGTTCTGGTGGTAAAGGTGGTGCTGGCGGTAAAGGTGCCGATGGCGTTTCCTACAAGATTGCTGTGGTTGGAACTAGCGGATTAAATACATCACAGTCAACAACATCTGGCTACGGTACTGCACCTAATACAGCAATTGCTTCCATCGACTATGGCTCATCATCAAAGCAGGGATGTACCAACTCGCAGATTTCACTAAGCAAGGCATCTGGCTCGTGGGCAAGCGGTCAGTACGGTACGCTAATAAAAGATAAAAATAGTTCAACTTCTTCATATACAACAAGTTCTACAAGTATTATAACTGGCTATGGCTCTACAGGCACATACACTCCAGTAAGCGGTGGCTCAAGGGTTTTCATCTCGCAGGAGCGTACGCTGGGTACTATCAGCGGTCCTACAACTATTTGTGGCTCAAGCGAGAATTACACCTACGGAGGTTCTCTTTCTTCGGGAGATGTACTGCTGTGGTCTTTGCTTTCAACCGATGGCAATACGCAGTACGATTCGCGTGTCATTGCATACAGCGGTTCGCAAACTCCATACACTATCAACCCCGAATCCTTGGGCTTGGCAGCCGGTACCTATAATATAAAGCTTATGGTCAAGAGCAACTGCTGCGGTATGTCGATACCGATATGGTTGACAGTGACGGTGGGAGAGGTGCCTAATGCACCTACAGGGCTTACTGTTAGCAGCATAACCACTACTAGTGCTACCGTTTCGTGGAATGCCAATGGTGCAAGCAGTTGGGAATATAGTACAGATGGCAACAATTGGACATCTACCGGCAATACTTCTGTTAGCCTCTCCGGTCTAACTCCTGGCACAGCATATACCTTCTATGTAAAGGCAGTCAATGCTTCTTGCGAAAGCGATGCTGCTACGGTGCTGTTTAATACATTGAATCAATATACGGTTACGGCAGCGAAGGAGACAGGCGTATCCACCTCATACGTGGCATTAGGCGGCACGTTCTCCGGCACGAACACTAGCGTCACCGTATCACACGGCGGCAGCGCGACGTTCCAGGCCACACTTACTGACGGCTACGACTTCGACGGCTGGTACAACGGCAACACCAGGGTCTCGACGAGCCTCACATACACGCGCACCAATATCACCGGCGCCCTGACCCTCACGGCGAAGGCAACATTGAGGACATATACTGTCACTGCAGCGAAGGAGACAGGCGTATCCACCTCATACGTGGCATTAGGCGGCACGTTCTCCGGCACGAACACTAGCGTCACCGTATCACACGGCGGCA